>NZ_JCAMRT010000006.1:0-272049 GCF_059821225.1 Paenibacillus sp. sg306046 | reverse complement strand
GCAGTGGATCGCCGGTTTGCCCAGCTACATCAAGGCTTATTTGCCGATTTCAAGCTGCGAAAGTTGAGTTAATAAAATCCAATAATTTACCTTACCCTTACTTAACCCTGCAATTTTATTGACAGGCATATCTAAGAGAATGCGTGATTGTTTCCCTGTAGAAATGTTTTTTAGATAGAGCCGCGCAGAGCTATTTTTCTGGAACAAATTAATGAGTTCAAGCTGATATTCATACTGATTATCCGAGGTTATTTGTATTGTGTCTGTTGTTGTATTCTCAATTAGCCACCCATGTTTATTTACGTTTTCAAATAATACTGGAACCATCAATAGCATACTTAGTGTTATCAAAGAAACTCCTACGACGCTCCGGAGTGAAGAAGGCCAACCTTTTAAAATCAAAACGACGGATGCAACAATTAGCAAAATGGATGGTATTCCAAAATAAACCAAAATTACTGTTGATACTAAATCGAATCCTCGATTAAAATTGGCGGTTGATCCCACAATGAACCATATAACAGCAGATAGACTGGTTAATACAGCCAATATCCAAATTGTTTTCACCAAATTGATCATGATCATCCCTCATACATTCTTGAGCTTAAAATCCGGGCTGCATTGAGCAGCCCGGACGGTAGGGACTACCCGTACCTATAATTCTAGGGGATTTTTCTGTCTTGGACGTCTTGTGAACTCAACTTTCGCAGAACTTAACCTGCGCCAAAAGCTTGGCGCATAAAGGTTTGTTACAGTTCACGATTAGTCGCATTGCGGCTTAGAAAGTTAAGGTGTATCACTTATAATCGGAATTTTATCAATTTCGTAGACGTAGAGAACATGAGGGTTATATGCATCCTTAAAGACAGCTTTTCCAAGGTATTGTTTTTTGTAGCTTAACTCGTCACTGGTGGACTTAGAATAAGAAAACGACTCAATCTCATTACCACCTGAAACAATCAGACTTTTTTTCGTAAAGTCAATTGAAGGTAGACGGATGTCATAGCCATTTGTTTTACTATAATCTTCATTAGTTACAACTATCCACCACTTACTAGGGATGGTTTTCGTTGTCTCAATTTGCGTTAGTGCGTTTAATTGAATTGGTATCGATTTCGTATACGGTAAAAAAATAAATTGATACCCAATTCCTAGTATGATTACAAAAATCATAATGCCATATAAAATAGGTTTAATTGTTATGGCCTCCCAGTATAAGGATTGATGGAATATTTAGTCCATAGTGATATGTTCCCGTCCCCATCCTTTGTATACATAACAAGTCCAAGTGGGTCTCTCTCTGATTTTCTCTTTGCGTAGAATTGTTCTTGATCAAATGATTTTCTTGGCGTGTAGTTACCGAAAAAGTTCCAATACCCTAAATTTCCATCCCATGCAAAAACAGTATTAATATTGTTATATTTCAAAAACGTTCTTGCAATATTGTCACCATAATCAATAATTCCACCATCACATGTCATTATTGACAATTTATCCATAGTTTTTTCATCTAAATTCCCAACAAACAAAGCATCAGTTTTTGAAACAGTTGTTTTTCCATCCTCGTGTGTAGTAATATATTCCCCGTTCTCAGAGTTAATGTGGATTTCATTTGGAGAACCATGAAAAACTAACGAAACTCCTTCTACTGAAATCCCTTTTCCATCCGAGTTAATACCAATACCATTCCAAGCCTTTTTAAAATCATCCTCTGTTTTTATTGGGAGGAGATGCGTTGTCGTTTTATACTGTTTTTCTAGTCGCTCTGCTTCAGATTTTGCTTGACCTTCAAAGTTATCAGGGTCATATAACACATAACTATCATGTCCAGTAGGATCAATATACCTCAACGGATTATTCATNTCTGTTTTTATTGGGAGGAGATGCGTTGTCGTTTTATACTGTTTTTCTAGTCGCTCTGCTTCAGATTTTGCTTGACCTTCAAAGTTATCAGGGTCATATAACACATAACTATCATGTCCAGTAGGATCAATATACCTCAACGGATTATTCATCACATACGTATACAAATTCAAACTCAGCGGATTCGCTAGTTCCCCTTCATACGTATCCTCATTAATAAACCGCCCCATACCCGGATCATACCACCGCGCCCGCAAATACTGCAGTCCCGTGCTGCTATCCCAGAATTCGCCGCTATACCGAAATGGTTGACTGACCGTTTCCTGCGTGGTCAGCGGATTGCCCCACAGGTCATACGTGTACGTGTTGATCTGGTTGCCTGCTTCGTCGGTCATTCCTGTCACATCGCCGTGTCCGTTATGCTGGTAGTACGCCTTACCCCCGTTAGCCTCTTCACGCAGGATCAGCCCCTGACCCCGGATATAGCGCGCCTTCAGGACCGCTGCTCCTTGGGTCACCTTGGCTTCTGCGATCAGATGCGCTCCGTCGTAGTAATACCTCGTCGTTTCGCCGTTTTCGCTTCTTTCCCACAGCAGACCATCTCCGTTATATCGGTAGGTAACTGACGGCTTCGCGGGGACCTGAGCCGAGGTCAGACGGTTTCTCGAATCATAGCCATACGCCGTCTCCGACATTTCGTTAACACGGTCGCTTCGCAGCTCGCGACGATTTCCCCGGGCGTCATAGTCGTAAATCTCCTGGAAGGGCGACGCCGTCGCGATCCGATCCAGCGCGTCGTAAGTGAAGCTGTCCGTCCGCCCGTTCTCGACTCGCGTCCGTATATTGCCCCCGGCGTCGTACGTGTAGCTGTAGGCCGCCTGTACATTACCGCCCGCTTGCTTATGGGTGAGCGTGTTCAGTCGATTTCCTTCATACGTCAGCAAAGCTTCGTTCCCGTTGCGCTGCTGAATCCGCTCGAGCAAGCCATTGGCAGCATAGGCGTACTTCACTTCCGCATCCCGGTCAAACTCAGGCGAAGCCGCAACCTGATACAGCCGGTTATTCGCATCGTACCGATAGTATTGCTGCTGCCCGAACGGGTCCTCCATCATGGTCCGGCTGCCCGCCACATTGTAATCGTACTGAATGGACTTGTCATCCGGGTAGGTCAGCTTGGTTAGGGCCCCAGTCAGCGAATCATAGGCATAGCGGGTCGTTCCCGTCAGGTCTGTCATCGCCGTTCTGCGCCCCGCCTTATTGTACGCAAAGCTCACGCGCTCCTCGCCGGCTATCGGCTGCCCGACTGTATCTACAATGTCTTGCTGAATCAGCAGGTTACGGCTGTTGTAGGTCTGTTTGAACCGTTTGCCATTGCGGTCCACGCTTCCGATCACGTTCGCGTTTCCATCGTAGGTGTAGGTCCGCACTGCTCCCAGCGCATCCGTTGACCGGATCAGCCGCCCCAACTGGTCGTAGGCTTTTTCAATGCTGGCGTTATCCGGAAACGTGATCCCGGTCAGGTGGCCCAATCGGTTGTAGGTATAGGTGGTCTTTTCCTGCAGCGCATTGGTCACCGACTTGATCTGGCCCAGCGCCGTATACGCATACGTGGTTGTGTTCGGCGGGCTTTGATTGTCCGTGCTTGTCAGCAGGTTGTCCATCTCGTCATACGTTTGCATGCTCAGCGGCTGAAAGTCGCTGGCCGCCGTCTTCCGCTCCTGCTTGCCCGTCACCCGGCCAGCCTTGTCCATCTGGCTTCTGATCGCATATCCGCCTGCATCGCTTTGCGTAACCGTATGCTGTACATCATCGTAGTCCGTGGTCGACGCGGTTCCGTCCGCGTACACGGTACGACGCACCCGGCTCCACAGGTCGTATTCGAAGACCGTCCGGTTGCCCAGCGCATCCTCGGTCCAGCTTAGTCGGCCATGCGCATCGTAACCGTTCTTCAGTCGCGATTGGCGCAAGCCCCGGTCTACGATGCCGCTATCCAGCTTCCAACCTAACGGGTTCCACTGGGTATAGGTTTGCGCTCCCAGCTCGTCGGTGTAGACGATCTCATTGCGCAGGTCGTCGTAGTCCACCTTGACTTCGCTTTGATCGGGTTGAACAACCCGCTTGAACCGACCTAACGCGTCGTACTCATACGAGGTAACCCCTGCGTTTCCATCCGTGAAGGTTTTCAGCTTGCCGCTGTTGATGTGGTAGTCGTACGTCCTCGTGACTGTCGTCGTCGAGCCGTCCGCTTGGCGCACCTGCACAGTATCCTTCGTTGGAAATGCCCCTTGGTAGGGTGCAGCCGCGTATTCGGTTTGCAGCACCATGTCCCCGCCCGGATCGGTCACACGAGTTTTCCCCACATTGCCATGCGCGTCCACATTTTCGTGATGAATAGTCTGGACAGGCTCACCGGAACTGTCTCCCTCATACACCTCGGTCTTGATCACGGAGCCTTGGGTATTCCGGGTGTATTGTTCCGTTCTCCTCAGATCCGGCTTGAACGGCATGACCCGCTGCGCGAGCAGATGGGTAACCGGGTCGTATCGCAACGTCGTGACCCTGCCCAACGGGTCCGTACTGCTTGTGATGTTCCCGTACTCATCAAACACGCTCGCGCTCTCCAGGATTTGCTTGTCCGTTCGACCTGAGGCGGATACGGTGACCTTGGTTTGCGTCGGTTTTGTCTGCTTCTTGGCCTCATCGTAGGTATATTCCGTTAACTGCGTAGAGGTGATCCCATCTGCGATTGAGCTATGCTGGATGCTTTGGTTATAATTCACGGTGTCGACCTTCTTGTGCGTGAAGGTTTTGGTCGTTAATCCATCCGTGATGGTTGTGCTGAAGGACGGTACATGGCTGTACGAACTCCCCATATCTCCAGCATACGCAAAATCCTTCCGGTTATAGACGATCGGTTGATTCAACCAGGTGGTCGCCTGATCCTGACGTGAAGCGATGCGGTATTGCTGGTTGGTATTATAGAAGTTCATACCATCGAAGTCCACGTATCGCTTTACCGCAGATGACTCATAGCTGTAAACGCTTTTTATTCCGGAAGGATGCGTGACACCGGAAATCAAAGCGTAAGGGCCACTTCCCCCGAATCCAGATGCCTCCCGAATGGCATAATCATAGGTCGTTCTTCGCCCTAACGAATCGACGGCATGCGTCAGTACCTCTCGTTCATTCCCAATGAACTGCTTGGACAAGGTGACCGTTTCATTTCCCTTTGTCACCCGAACCGCACCTGGTTCATATCGAATGTCAATCTGATTGCCCACACTGTCCCGAATCGAATGCAGTCGGCCTTCCGGCGTGTAGCTGAAGGTGATCGTATTGTCATAATTATCCTCGATTAACGCTAACCTTCCCCAGAATCCATCGAAATAGTAGGTATAGCCTCCTACAACTTTAACTTCGGTCCCCTGAACAAGCTCATTGTTAATTCGTTTGTTCGAAAAGCTGCTTAACTGGATATTTTTCCAGGGGTACTTATCCAATTGATTGTTTTTTATTTCATAAGTGCCATACTCGTTCAGCGAAAGATATCTGCGGTAGCTCCCGTTCTGGTCTTCACTGCCATGTATCTGAGGAAGATCCCAGGACCATCCGCTTCCTAAGCCATAGTAGCGCTGGCTGGTCGGAGGCACCGAGGGCAAAAACATTTGTGAGTTGTTGCTGTCGTAAACTCGGGTTAACGCAAAGGACAGGCCCCCTCGGCCGGGAAGCGTCATATCCGTTTGGCGAAGCGATAGCCCGCCAGATAACGTCGAGATGCTCTCGTGTTCCCCCCGCAATGCAAACGGCGCCTCATCTGGCTTGGCGACCACTACATTCCGGTCAGGCATCTCTGTGCTCAGCATGGAAAACACCGATTCAGGGGGAGTGTTCGAGCTATAATGCATGGACTCCGAGGTCACCTGACTCTGCACCGTCTGCGAATGATTGACAAATCGGGGCTTGATTATCTCCAAGTTATCCTGCAGGCTCCCGCCCGCTGTTGATTGGTTGGCGAACGCCCATTCGACATCGGACAAGCTGTACCCTTGATCAAGGGTGTGCTGAATGTCCATATCTGATATGTCGTAGTTCGTCTGCAGCTGCTGCCGGCGCTGCTCCGTCGCTGAGGAGGCGGTTTGCGCGTTTGCTTGCGGAGCCGGCCCGATCAGACTGCTCAGCATCAGGAGCAGCGCAAGCAAGCTCAGGCTGATCTGTCTTTGTAAGTTGTTCATAAAGGACTCCTTTAATTATCGTTGTCACGAGCATGCAGCGGGGCCGCTCAGGCCCCGCCTAGCTATCAGTTGACTTTCAGATAGAGCGGCGCCGAGTAGCCGGATTCGCTTCCCCGGCTGTCCTTGACGGCCACTCTCCAGCTGTAGGTCTCCCCGCGTTTCAGCACTCCCGAAGGCACCGTCGAGCTTGGCAGCTTGGCGCGAATCCAGTCTGATGTATAGACCAAGGTGCTCCCCCGAAACACTTGTACCTTATAGGCGGATTGGGTGTCTCCTGCATCAGCATCCTGAAAGCTCCAGCGGATCACCGGGGTCAGGCTGGTGAGAAGGGCTGGCGTCGCCGCCGACGGGCTTCCTGGCGACACACCCACCGGCACCGCTGGCAGCGAGTTGACCACTACGGTTCCCTGATACAGGACGCTGGCTTGTCCCCATAATCCATCGTGGGCATAGATCGAAATATTTCGGTAAGCGCCTGTCGGAATTTGATCGCTGTTGACCCGCCAGGTCAAGCTCCAAGCAGGACGCTTTTTCGTCCCGGACAAGCTCACGGTTTTTGTGACCCCGGCAATCGACGCCTGAATGGTCACCTGATCGTTGTCCACATCGTATACCTGGCCGGTCAGCGTAATTTCCGTCTCTGCCGCCCCCTTCACTACCCGTTGATTTGCATGTGAGGAAACGGTGATCTCCGGGGCCACATCCAGATAACCTACATACCGGGTACGATAGTCGCCTTTCCAATCGTTCCCCCGATAGATGGCCAACGAACGGGCGGAAGCCTCAATCGTCGGCCAGTTTTGGGTATCGGGATTATCATAGGAATTATATCGATCCAGTACTTGTTGATCATTCCTCAATACAAACGCTCCATGATTGTACGCAATGCTTCTCACATTCGTCAGATTACCGAACCAGCTGGTCGCATCCTCCTCAGGCTTGATCCCCTCGGAAGGTACGTATCGTCTCATTTTTACCGTGTTGTCCTCATAGTGGACAAATCTATAGCTAATCTGTTCATACGTATGATAAAAATAAGCGATGGATTTCACATTGACCAGTGAAGGCCAATTCGCCGTGTCGTCATAGACCGGACCGCCCCCCCCTGTAGCACGTATGGTGTTATTAGTATACAGAACAAACCGTCTAATGCCGCCATTGACTTCCTTGCTGGACATCGTAATCGACTTGGCATTTACCAGACTGGGCCAATTCGCTGTATCATTGGTCAACTGGTTACCGACGCCATAGTAAACAGAATTGCCCGACATACTGGCGGTCACCAAGGTATCGCCATACACGACACTTGTCACCGGCTGGTACACCGCTTCGGTGACCGGGTCTGTGGCTGTGGCGGGCAGGGCATGCAGGTCCACAGGAAGCTGCATGAGACCGAATCCGTACTCAGGCGTTCGCCCGGAGGCCAGCGGCTTTGCGCTCTGCTTCAGCTTGGCTTCCAGCTGCTGCGCACTCCATGTCGGGTTAGCTTGCTTCAGCAGTGCCAAGCCGCCGGTCACGAATGGAGCGGCCAGCGACGTACCGCTTTGGCTCGTGTAGGAATTGAATAGCGACGTACTCCTTACAGCCACCCCAGGCGCAACCAGGTCCAGCTCATTGCCTGTCGCAGAAAACGGTGCGCGCGCCTGCTGAGCGTCCACCGCCCCTACAGCAATGACCGGCGGATAATTGGCCGGATACTGCAGGGTCGTGCCCGTCCCAGCCGCCGTTCCGCGATTGCCGGCTGCTGCGACCACGATCAAACCTGCGGCTTGAGCGCGGTTGATCGCTTCCCGCAGCGCAGGAGAATCCACATCCGTACCCATGCTCAAATTAAGCAGGTCCAGCCGCTGCTCAATGGCCCAGTCCAGGCCGGCCAGCACATCGGACAAGTAGCCTCTACCGGCTGCATTCAGCACCTTGATCGCATAGAGGGAAGCATCCGGCGCCATGCCCGCGATCCCGATTCCATTATGCTTGGCACCAATAATTCCGGCCACTTGCGTGCCATGACCATGATCATCCTCGTAAGAATCCGCTTGCTCGACAAAGGAAATACCGCCAGCAACCTCCACATCTTCATGCGTCGAGGAAATGCCGGTATCCAGCACGCCGATTTTCACGCCTTTACCGGTGTAGCCGGATGCCCAGCCATATGCGGCTTCCGTCACGGCAACTCCCCAATCCCGGGTTTCCGCTGACAGGGACAGCTCGATATCCGGCTCAATGGATTGTACCGACGGATCGTCTCGTAAGGCTTCGATCTCGCTGTCCTTGAGCAGCTTGGCTTCGAAGGAGCGCTGCGGCGCCTTGCCTCGCAGTCTGTTAGCCGTTTTCTGCAGCAAGGATGCAGCAGGCTGTTGCTTAAACGTCACGACTACTCTTCGCTTCGGCTCAGAATGGCCTTCCAGCGAGGGGCTCGTCTTGGCTTGATCATTGGCCAGTGTCGGAGTCGGGAGCAGAGCCGCTCCTGCAACTACGACCGCTAGGCAAGTTAAATACCATTTACGCATGACATCTTCTCCTGTTCATTTCTCTTTAGACTTCAAATCCTGGTCATTCTTCAAGCTCATTTCATCTACATACACCACAGCCTCACCCTCCTCGGCGGCATTCGTCCCCAAAACAAGGAAAAATACCTCCGCGGTTTTGGCGTTCGCTGGCGCCGTGCCTCCAATACTCATCGTCGTAAAGCCATTTCCCGTCGTGCTTCGATGCTCTGTCCGCTGTCCCGTGATAAAGTTGCGATTGCTGTCGTAGAAGTCCAGACCAATCACGACCTCTGCATGTTTGACGCTTTCCACCCATACGCGCCCGCTCAGCATCAATTGGCGATTCGGCTGGATGACGACACCTTGACCGATCACCTCGAAGCTGTCCTTGGCTATTCCTGTCCCGCTCCATTTCTGTGCCTTTCTTCCCGACGACACCGGTCCGGGCACGATCTCCTTTTTGCTGGGAAACCCTGCCGGGGTCATCCACGTTGTCCACCCGTCAGCTACTCCATTTGTTCCGCTGTACGCTTCAAAATCAGGATTGACTAGAAGATTGGCCGTTTCCGTAGTCAATCGTTGAATCAAATTCCCATTAGTATCATATTCGTAGAAATAACCTTCCCCAAGTGCATTCATGACAGAATTCAATCTTCCCGATGCGTCGTAAGTATAGTGGTTCATTGATGCTGCCGCAGCCGAATTTGAAAAAGAAACGATGGCCACCATCCATACCAGCAATATAATTAAACCTCGCTGCAGTCCTGATTGAGATTTCAACTCAAGCCACTCCCAATAATGTAGTTATCGTACCTGCTCCATCCTCTTGTAAAGTCAGAACAAGCACTGCATCTTCTGATTACAACTCTCCACACTCACCTTTAAAGCATAGCCCCTTTCTCCACACTAAAGTGTGTACTGCCAACAACCGATCCTTCAAGCTGCTTGGATGCACGTAAAAAATCCATAATAAGAGCATAATTCCTGACAATAGCTTACAAACTAACATATCACATAAAAATACATATTTCTTTAAGAGATAATGTAAATTTTTGTCGATTAATCGCATATTTTACGGAATTTTCAGTTAAAATCATTATTTTTGTCGAATAAATTTTCTCCACGCAAAAAAACAGCCGGCGACAACTCGCCGACTGCTTCCCTTCACGCCACTCACCCAACCAATCGCTACACGCCGACCGGCACGAGCGATTCGTACAGCTCCATATACTGCTGCGCGGACTTTTTCCAGCTGAAATCCTTCTTCTTCGTATTTGCCATGAGTCCGGCCCAGACGCCCGGCTCACGGTACAGACGCACCGCCCGCTCGATCGTATACAGCATGTCATGCGCATTGTAGTTGGCAAATGTAAAGCCGGTTCCTTCCCCCGTCTCCTCGTTATACGGCGTGACCGTATCCTTGAGCCCGCCGGTCTCGCGGACAATCGGCACGCTGCGGTAGCGCATCGCGATTAGCTGGCCGATCCCGCACGGCTCGAACAGGGACGGCATCAGAAACATGTCGGACGCCGCATAGACCTGCCGGGCCAGCGATTCGTCGAACAATATGTTCGCCGATACTTTGTCCGGGAACGCATCCGCCGCCCAGCGAAACAACTGCTCGAACTGCGGCTCGCCGGTGCCGACGATAATCCACTGCGCGTCGAGCTCCAGCAGCTCGCCGATCACCCGGTCGATCAGCGACAGTCCCTTCTGATCGACCAGCCGGGTAACCAGCGCAATCAGCGGCACATCCTTGCGTGCGGGCAATCCGACGCGCTCCTGCAGCTTGAGCTTGTTTAATTGCTTCTTCGCCTGCGAGTCGCGATAATGGAACTCCACATGCGGATCGTTCATCGGATCGAATTCCTCATAATCCAGCCCGTTCAGGATGCCCTGCAGCCGGTTGCTTTGGCTCCGGAGCAAGCCGTCCAGATGCTCGCCGTAATACGGCGTCTGAATTTCCTCGGCATACGTCGGACTGACCGTCGTAATCATATCCGAATACAGCAGCCCGCCCTTCAGGAAGCTGGCGCCGCCGTGCAGCTCCAGCGCATAGCCATGAAAGTGCTCGTCCCCCAGCGCGAAGTAATCGCGGAATTCCTGCTGGCCGAACACACCCTGGTACTTCAGGTTATGAATCGTCATCACCGTACGGATATGCGCATAAGCCGGCTGATAGCTGAAGTGGGCCTTGTACAGCACCGGAATCATCCCGGCCTGCCAGTCGTGGCAATGGATGACATCCGGCATAAAGCCCGTATGCTGCAGCGAATCCAGCACCGCCCGGCAAAAAAAGGCAAAGCGCTCCGCATCGTCGCCGTAGCCGTAGCAGCCGTTGCGGCCGAAGTAATGCTCATTATCGACGAAGTAAAACCGGATGCCTTCATGCTCCAGCTGGAAAATACCGCAATACAACGCCCGCCAGCCCATCTGAAGCTCGAAGGCGGCGACTTGCTCCATCTGCTCCTTGTACTTGGCAGGAATTTGCGCATAGTTCGGTACAATAACCCGCACTTCCGCGCCCTGCTTGGCCAGCGCTTTCGGGAGCGAACCGATCACATCGGCTAACCCCCCCGTTTTGATAAAAGGTACGGCTTCTGAGGCGGCAAATAACACTTTCATGGCTTCCTACCACTCCTTATTTATCGCGCCGCAGCAAGCGCAGCGCTGATCATATTTAGATGACCTTCGTCTTGGAAGCGATAAACGGTGCTTGTTTGTCCCCGGTCAGGACGCGACCCCGGTTAATAAATACATCCTTGTCCAAAATAGCATTTTCGATGATGACATTTTCTTCGATTTCGCAGTTTTGCAGAATGATGCTGTTTTTCACATACGCGCCCTTGCGGATTTTGACCCCGCGGAACAGCACGCTGTTCTCCACCTTGCCCTCGATGACGCAACCGTTCGCGATCAACGAATTGCGGGCGTGGGCCGAAGCAGCGTAACGCGCAGGCGGCTCATCCTTGACCTTGGTGTAAATCAGGTTTTTGTCGAAAAACAGCTCGCGCCACACTTGCGGGTTCAGCAGCTGCATGCTGTGCTTGTAATAGCTTTGCACCGTATTGACGATGCCGGTATAGCCTTCATGCAGGTAGCCGTACACGCCGAGCTTGTCGATGTTTTTCATAATGCCGTCCCGAACCAGATGGTCATACCCTTGCGCCAGGCACGACTCCACCATATCCAGCAGCAGCTCCTTGCTCATAATGTACATCTCCATGGAAATGTTATCCGTCCGCAGACGCCCGGCCTGATCCTCGATCAGGGTCACCTGGCCGTCATCCTTGATCGCCATCCGGCGGAAGCGCGCGCACTCCGAATCATCGGCTTTCTTGTACACGACTGTAATGTCCGCATTGCGCTCCAGATGGTAGTCCAGCACGGCGTCATAGTCGATATTGCACACCATATGCGAGCGGGTGATCAGCACGTACTCCTCACGGCCGCGGTAAAAGTAATCGCGATGGCTGTAGAACTGGAACAGATCGCCGCGGGCCATGCCTGTCGTCTCCTGCAGCACCGCAGGCAGCAGGAACAAGCCGCCGCGCTTGCGGTCCAGGTCCCATTCCTTGCCGGAGCCGAGATGGTCCATCAGCGACCGGAATTTATGCTGGGTAAACACGGCTACGTTGCCGATGCCGGAGTTGACCATGCTGGACAGCGTGAAGTCGATCAGCCGGTATCTGGAGCCAAATGGAACCGAAGCGACGCAGCGCGAATAGGTCAGCTCCTCCAGATCATCCGGCTCGTTCACAAGATTGATTACACCCATCAGTCGTTTCATAAGCGGTTCACCCTTTCACCGAAGACGTAATGTTCGAGCTGATATGCTCATTGCTGCCGATTAGCACGATATCCTGCTCGCCGTCTCCGTCCGGGCTGCCAATGATGCTGCCGTCCTCGATGACTGTGCCGTCGCCGATAATCGCTTTATGAATTTTGACATGATTGCCGATTTTCACATTGGGCATGATGACCGAATCCCGGATCACGCTGCCCTCACCCACCTGAACGCCGTAAAACAATACCGAGTGGTCAACCTCGCCAAACACCGCGCAGCCCTCGTTCACAAGCGAACGCCTGACCTGGGCCGTTGGCGCGATATATTGTCCCGGCTGGAACGGGTTCACGGAATACATCCGCCATTCCCGGTCGTTGAGGTCGAACTCCGGCTCGTCCTCCAGCAGGTCCATATTGGCTTCCCACAAGCTCTGGATCGTACCGACATCCTTCCAGTAGCCTTCGAACGGATACGCGACCATCTTGCGCTTGTCTTGCAGCATGCTTGGGATCAGATCCTTGCCGAAATCCTTGCTTGAATCCGGGTCCTGCTCGTCCTTGATCAAATACTCCTTGAGCGCCTTCCAATTGAACATGTAGATGCCCATGGACGCAAGGTTGCTTTTGGGCTCCTTAGGCTTCTCCGCGAACTCGGTAATACGGCGCTCCTCGTCGATGCTCATCAAGCCGAAGCGGCTCGCTTCCTCCCACTTTACCTCGATGACCGCAATCGTTGCATCGGCTTCGTTTTGCTTATGGAAATCCAGCATCCGGTCGTAGTCCATTTTGTAAATGTGGTCGCCGGAAATAACAAGCACATACTCCGGGTCATACTGGTCGATAAACGGGATATTCCGGTAAATCGCATTGGCTGTCCCCTTGTACCAGTCGCCGCCGCTTTGCTCCATATAAGGCGGAAGCACGGTAACGCCCCCATGCTTGCGGTCCAGGTCCCACGGCGTTCCGATGCCGATATACGTATTCAGCACGAGCGGCTGGTATTGGGTTAATACGCCGACGGTATCAATGCCGGAATTGGTACAATTGCTGAGCGTAAAATCAATGATCCGGTATTTCCCCCCAAAATGTACCGCAGGCTTGGCCAACTGTTTGGTCAGTACACCTAGCCGTCTTCCTTCGCCTCCCGCCAATAGCATGGCGACGCACTCTTTTTTACGCATCGGCTTTGCCCCTTCCTCGCTTCGCTTTCGTAGTCTTCGGTGGTTGGACAATGTGAATCGGCTTAAATACAATCGTCGCCAGCGGCGGCAGCGACACATGAAGGCTGTCAGCGCGCCCGTGACACGGAACGCCGTCCGTCGCCAGCCTGCCTTCATTCAGCTTGCCGGAGCCTCCATATTCTCCAGCGTCGCCGTTAAACAACTCAACGTACTCTCCTGAGAACGGAACGCCGACCCGGTAATGCTCATGGTAAACAGGCGTAAAATTGGTCACGATCACGAGTATTTCCTCCGGCTTGCGTGAACGGCGCAGGAAGCTCGTCACGCTCTGACCCGCATCGTGCGGATCAATCCACTCGAAGCCCTCGGGACGGTGATCCAGCTCCCACAACGCAGGCTCCTGCAAGTAAAGCCGGTTCAGATCGCGGACAAACCGCTGCATGGTGCGATGGCTGTCGTAGCCGAGCATTTCCCAGTCCAGGTCCTCCAGATCCTTCCATTCGTCAAACTGACCAAATTCTCCTCCCATGAACAGTAATTTTTTTCCCGGATGCCCCATCATATAGCCGTACAGCGCACGTAAATTGGCAAATTTCTGCCAGTAATCGCCAGGCATTTTGTTCAGCAGCGATTTTTTGCCGTGCACGACCTCGTCATGCGAGAGCGGAAGCACATAGTTTTCCGAGAAGGCGTACATGAAGCTGAAGGTCAGCAGCCGGTGGCTCCCGCCCCGAAAATACGGATCCGTCTCCATATACTTAAGCATATCGTTCATCCAGCCCATATTCCACTTGTAGTTAAAGCCTAGTCCTCCCTCATGCACAGGCGCTGTGACGAGCGGCCATGCTGTCGAATCCTCGGCCATCATCAGCGCTTCCGGATGATAGTGGAACACGGTCTGGTTCAGCTTCTTGAGAAATTCAATCGCTTCGAGATTTTCTTCACCGCCATGCTGATTGTTGACCCACATATGGCGGGGCTTGCCGAAATTCAAATATAACACACTGGCTACCGCATCCACGCGCAGCCCGTCAATATGGTAAACATCCATCCAGAATAACGCATTCGAAATTAAATAATTCACGACTTCCCGCTTCGTAAAGTCAAAGGAAAGCGTGCCCCATTCCGGCTTCTCCGCCATGTTGGGGTCGTTATGCTCGTAGAGGGGTCTGCCGTCGAACTGGCGCAAGCCATGCTCGTCCTTGACAAAGTGGCCCGGCACCCAATCCATAATGACGCCAAGGCCTGCCCGATGGCAGCAGTCTACAAAATACATGAAATCATGAGGCGAACCGAACCGGCTCGTAACCGAAAAATACCCAGTGGCCTGGTAGCCCCATGAACGGTCGTACGGGTGCTCCGCCAGCGGCAGCAGCTCCAGATGCGTGTAGCCCATATCCTTCACATAAGGAACCAGCTCCTCGGCGAGCTCGCGATAGCTCAAGTAAGAGCCGTCCGGATGCTTTTTCCACGTGCCCAGATGCACCTCGTAAATATTAAGCGGGGATTCATACACGGAGCGTGCTCCCGGCCGTTCCCGCCACGCCTGATCCGACCAGACGTAGCCGCCCAGATCCACGACGCGCGAGGCCGTTCCCGGCTTCAGCTCGGACCAGTACGCATACGGGTCAGCCTTATACAGCAAGGTGCCATCCTGAGTAAGGATTTCGTACTTGTAGTACTCGCCTGCACGGACTCCGGGAACAAATAAGGACCAGACGCCCCAGACGCTGCGCTTGACCAACGGATGGCCGGCGCCGTTCCATTCATTGAAATCTCCCACTACTCTGACTTCCACCGCATGCGGGGCCCATACGGCAAACCGGAACCCGGCCGCGCCATTTTCTTGGGCGGGATGCGCACCTAGCATCCGGTAGCTTCGGTGCAGGTTGCCTTCATGAAACAGGTATAAATCCTCGGGACCGGGGATCACACTCATCACTTTGCAGACATCCCCCTTTATGTTTATATTTTGCCACTATTACACAAATACTACACGACTGTCGCAAAATCCTTTCCGCACTTGTAAAAACTTATTGAAAATTGCGAAGGTCTGCTACACGCGGTTGGAATACGCCGTTTCAGGCAGGATTTCCGCTCTTTTTGTGGAATGTAGGGGTACGGGCCTTCCATGTGCCGACTACAGCTTGACCACAGAGAGGATGACGGAGATGAATGATAAAATTAAAGGGCTGGTAATCGGCCTATCGCTTGGCGCCATGCTCACAGGCAGCGTCGCTTATGCAAGCGGTACGCAAATTGAAGTGTTTTTCCGCAATTTGACCTTCAAATTCGACGGCGTGGAAAAAACTCCGACCGCCGATCAGGGCGGAGCCGGCTTTATTTATAACGGGACGACGTACGTGCCGCTGCGCTTCGTCAGCGAGGCGCTTGGCAAGGAGGTTGCTTTCGACAACGACACCGGGACGATCTGGGTAGGCAAGCGGGTTGAGCCGGGTCACCCCGTAGCAGCCTACAAGGGCGGGCAAATCACGATGCAGGAGCTGCAGAAGCGAATCGCCCTGGAACATATTTTCAGCTATGGCGGCGAGCTGCCGACTGAAGACCTGGAATATCAGAAAAATGTACTGACGGAAATGATCGCATACCGCCTGCTCGGGGCGCGGCTGGACGATGCCGGCAAAGCCGCCGCCGCCACAGCCGCCCAGCACGAATATGAGATGCTGATTCAGGAAGGCGTGAGTCCCGACAAGCTGCAGGAGCTGGGACTCAGCGATCAGGATGTTCGGGCATTTATCGAACAGCTCGTCTTCGCGCGCAAGGGATTGGAGGCGTCCATATCCGAGGCGAAGCTGCAGGCTGCTTATGATCAGAAGCTTGCCGCGGGCGATCTGCACGTCGCATCCGTTCGTCATATATTAATCGGTTTTGGGGATGCGGCCGGCGAGCCGCGCACGAAGGCGGAGGCCAAAGCGAAAGCGGACCTGCTCGTTGACAAGCTGCGCAAAGGCGAGGATTTCGCCAAGCTGGCTGCAGAGGAAACGGATGATCCCGGCTCCAGCCAAACCGGTGGTTTGTACAAGGATGCCCGGGTGAACGATTGGGTGGAGCCTTTCAAAAAAGCGACGATGGAACTGAAGCTCAATGACATCTCGGAGCCGGTGGAGACGGAATTCGGTTACCATATTATTCGCGTCGAATCCCGCGGTATTGTCAGCTTCGAACAGGAAAAGGAGCTGCTGCAGCAGGACGGGATGGCCGACGAGTACCATACGTTTGTCTCCGAGGAGCTGCCTGGTCTGATCGAGAAGATTGATCTGGATTGAGCGCCAAATTTCAGGTAAAATAGATAGAATGACTACAGCCGGATTTCGGCCCTTCCGGCCCGATCCGGCTGGCTGCGCATGAATAAGAACGCAAAAGGATGGACTGACTTATGTTTCAAGCAACCGACTGGAAGGATTACGAATTGCTCGATACCGGGGACGGCGACAAGCTGGAACGCTGGGGCGAACTTGTGCTGCGCCGCCCGGACCCGCAAATTATTTGGCCGATCAACGGCAACCCGACGGTCTGGCGACAGGCTGACGCGCATTACCACCGCAGCTCCAGCGGCGGCGGACAGTGGGAATACAAGAAGCAGCTGCCGGAGCGCTGGACAATCCGCTACCGCGACCTGTCGTTCCATATCAAGCCGACCAGCTTCAAGCATACCGGCCTGTTTCCGGAGCAAGCGGTCAACTGGGCCTGGATGATGGACAAGATCAGCCAGGCGGGCAGGCCGATCCGCGTGCTGAATCTGTTTGCCTATACGGGAGGCGCTTCCGTTGCTTGCGCCTATGCAGGTGCCGAGGTATGTCATGTCGACGCCTCCAAGGGTGTCGTGAACTGGGCGAAGGAAAACTTGCAGCTGTCCGGTCTCGGCAGCCGCCCTGTCCGTTTTATGACGGATGATGTGTTCAAGTTCGTTCAGCGCGAGCAGCGCCGAGGCACCAGATACGATGCGATTATTATGGACCCGCCATCCTACGGACGCGGGCCAAACGGCGAGACCTGGAAGCTGGAAACGAATCTGTATCCGTTCGTCGAGACGTGCATGAGCATTATGACAGATCATCCGTTGTTTATGCTGATCAACTCGTACACAACCGGCATCTCGTCCACCGTGCTGCACAACGTCCTGTCGCTGTCGCTTGGGCGCACACACGGCGGGACGATCACTTGCGGGGAAATCGGTTTGCCGATTACTCAGTCCGGCCTGTCGCTGCCGTGCGGCATACTCGGCCGCTGGGAGGCCTAACGATGTCCGGAGGCACAAGCTCCATTCCGGTTCTGTACGAGGACAATCATATCATCGTTGTCGTCAAGCCGCCGAATGTGCCGACGCAGGAGGACGACTCGCGTGATCCCGACCTGCTGACGCTGATCAAGGCCGATCTCAAGGAGCGCCATGGCAAGCCGGGCAACGTATTTCTAGGCCTCGTTCACCGGCTTGACCGCCCGGTCGGCGGCGTGATGGTATTTGCCAAAACGTCCAAGGCCGCGTCTCGGCTGTCGGATGCGGTCCGCACGCGCTCGATCCGCAAGCAGTACCAGGCGGTCGTCCACGGGAAGCCGTCATCCGCCGCCGATACGCTGCGCCATCACCTGCTGAAGGACAGCCGCACGAATACAGTTGCTGTCGTGAAGGCCGATGTGCCCGGAGCCAAGGAAGCCATTCTCGACTACCGGGTGCTTTCCTCACAGGAAGGACTGTCGCTGGTCGACATCGAGCTGCATACGGGACGGCCGCACCAGATTCGCGTCCAGTTTGCCGCCATCGGCTGCCCGCTTGTCGGCGACCAGCGCTACGGCGGAGCAACCGCCGTGCCCGGTCAGCAAATTGCGCTGTGGTCCGTAGCGCTCAGCTTCGAGCATCCGGTCAGCAAGGAAACACTGCGCTTCCGGTCGGAGCCGCCGAACGCGTATCCTTGGCTGCTCTGGGACCGCCAAACCTCATAAACGTGATCGTTGCAACAGCAAACAGCCTGCGAGCCCGATTTCGGGCCGCAGGCTGTTTGCTGTTGTTGTCGTCATATAGCGCATACTGGGGGCTTGCGGCTCCCGTCTGCCTCAGGCATTGGCTACCTTGCCGAGCAAATAAACAAGCAGCTGCTGGTTATGCGCCGAAATACGCCCCAAATACTGCTGCAGAAACTGCTCGCGGACATTCAACCCGCGCGCATACTCCGACTTGCCCCGCTCCGTCACCACCACCCAGACGATTCGCCGATCCTTCGCGTCCCGTTCCCGTACGATCAGTCCATTTTTCTCCATTCGGTCCAGTAAAGTCGTAATCGCCGCAGGCGTCGTCGTCAAAAATTCAATGAAATCCGACGGCTTCATTCTCGGCGAGCCTGCCACCATCAGCAGCTCAAGCACCGTCAGCTGACCTTCCGTCAGCCCTGGTGCCAGCTCCGTTTCCATATGCGTGCGCAAGTCCTTGGACAGCTTCCACCACAGCTTGGCGAAATCTTGCGTTACCATACCATCACTCCCCGCATCCTAACGTCTTCCTGATTATATCATCCCCTAGCCGGTAATAAAAGGTTAATGCCCTAAATATTTTAAGACATCAACCGATAAAATCAGGTACTGTTTGACGGGCTTCAACATATGCTGCTGCAGAGAACCTCGCCTGGCGGCGCTGCTTGTCAATAGGCAGCGCAGCCTGTCATTCCATGTAAAAGGAGCGGATCATGTGGACGTCTGGAAGCAAAAAATCGGGGAAGCTGCGCTGAAAAAGGGCATTATTAAAGACCCACACTGGCTGGAGCGTCTTGATGACGCGATGCCGGTGTGGGCCGTATTGGAGCTCATGCTGGAGGTGCTGGAACGGCAGGAGCCGTCCTACAGCAGCTATGATTGATTAGGTCAGCTTCAGCACGTCGGCGACCAGGTTTGTTTTGCTAGCCGCCGCAACGAGCGCTTTGCCCTTCGAGCGGCGGTCTTCAAGCGGCGCCAGCTCCGTTGAGAACGTTGCTTTTTCACCGCCAGCCAACACAACCGTCACATCAAACGGCTCCTTGACGGTAAACGCGCCGCGCAGCACCGCGCCGTTTGGCCGCACGCCCTTGCCTTCCTTAAACTCAAACGAAATAATCCCTTTGCCGCCGCGGCCCTGCAGCTGGTAATCCGCCACAAGCGAGCGCTTCGCATAGCCGAGATCGGTCACGACGACAACTTCGCCCTCATAGCCCTCGATCAGCTCGGCTGCAACGACCTCATCATCGTCCTTGAGCGCCATCCCCCGGACACCGGCCGCAGACCGGCCCATCGGGTTGACCTCATCCTCCTTGAAGCGAATCGCCATCGCCTGCTTCGTGACCAGCAGCAGATCCGCCTGTCCTGTGCTGAGCAGCACCTGCAGCAGCGCATCCTGATCGCCGACCTTGCAGGCGACGATGCCGCCGGAGCGGGCTTTTGCATATTCCTTCAGCTCGGTCCGCTTCACTTGACCTTTGCGGGTGACAAACAGCAAGGATTGCCCCGCCCCTTCAAAGTCGCGCAGCGGAATGACCTGGACGATCCGGTCATCCTTCGCCAGCGGAATAATGTTGACGATCGCCGTCCCGTTTTCCTTCCACTTGTACTCCGGCACCTGATGGACCGGCAGCAGGAAATATTGGCCCTTTTGCGTGAAAATAAGCAAATTGTCGAGCGTGTTCACATCCAGCAGCTGACGCAGGTAATCGCCTTCCTTCAGGCCGGTTTTGTCGATTTCCCCGCCCGAACGAATGAAGGACAGCTTACCTGTCCGCTTGATGTAGCCTTCATTCGATAACGTGACAAACACATCCTCGGCGGTGACCATCACCTGAAGATTCACCTTCAGCTCCTCGACCTCGTCCTGGATACCGGAACGCCGCGCGATTGCATATTTGTCGCGAATTTGCCCCAGCTCGTCCTTGATGACCGCAAGCAGCTTTTTCTCACTGCCGAGAATGCCCTGCAAGTAAGCGATCGTCTTCTGGATATCCTTGAGATCCTTCTCCAGCGCATGAATTTCTAGGTTTGTCAGCCGATACAGCTGCAGCGTCAAAATCGCGTCCGCCTGTCGCTCGGTAAAACCGAAGCGGGCAACCAGATTGTTTTGGGCATCCTGACGATTTTTCGAAGCCTTGATTGCCGCGATTACCTCGTCCAAAATGTTCAGCGCCTTGACCAGGCCTTCCAGCACATGCGCCCGGTCCTGAGCCTTGTCCAGCTCATACCGCGATCGGAACGTGACGACTTCCTTCTGATGGTCGATATACGCTTGCAGCATCTCCAGCAGTCCCAGCTGCTTGGGCGTCTTGTTGACAATCGCGACCATATTGAAGTTGTACGTAACCTGCAGGTCCGTCTTCTTGAGCAAATAAGCAAGCACGCCCTGGGCGTCCGCTTCCTTTTTCAGCTCGACGACGATGCGCAGCCCTTGTCGGCCGCTCTCATCGCGCACCTCGGCGATGCCTTCGATCTTTTTTTCCAGCCGGATGTTTTCCATCGCGGTAACAAGCCGGGATTTGACCACCTGGTACGGAATTTCGGTGATGACGATCTGCTGCCGTCCGCCCCGCATATCTTCGATTGCTGTGCGCGAGCGCAAATAGATGCGGCCCCGCCCGGTCCGGTAAGCCTCCCGGATGCCTTCGGAGCCCATAATAATGCCGCCCGTCGGAAAGTCCGGCCCTTGAACGACCGTCATCATATCCTCCAGGCTGCTGCCGGGACGGTCGATCAACGCGATGCAGGCATCAATCACCTCACGCAAATTATGCGGCGGAATTTCCGTGGCAAAGCCGGACGAAATACCGCTGACGCCGTTGACCAGCAAATTCGGAAACCGCGCCGGCAGCACGACCGGCTCCTTCGTCGTATTGTCGAAGTTGTCCTTGAACTGCACCGTTCGCTTCTCGATATCACGCAGCAGCTCCAGCGCAATTTCGGACAAGCGGGCCTCCGTGTAACGCATAGCCGCCGCCGGGTCATCGTCCATGGAGCCCCAGTTGCCGTGGCCATCCACCAGCACATGTCCCATTTTCCAAGGCTGGGCCATCCGCACCATGCCTTCATAGATGGAGGAATCGCCGTGCGGATGGTAGTTGCCCATCACGTCGCCGACGGTTTTCGCCGACTTGCGGTACGGCTTGTCCGGCGTATTGCCCGCATCGTACATCGCGTACAAAATACGCCGCTGCACCGGCTTCAGCCCGTCACGCACATCGGGAATGGCACGGTCCTGAATAATGTATTTGGAATACCGGCCGAACCGGTCGCCTACAACCTCTTCCAGAAAGGCCGGCAAAAAATTCTCAAGTATAGTCACTTGCTGCCCCCCGCTTATTCTTCATATTCGGTGAAGTCAACGTTCTCGATAATCCAGCGCTTGCGCGGATCGACCTTATCGCCCATCAACGTCGAGACGCGCCGCTCCGCCTTGGCCGCATCTTCAATCTGCACCTGCAGCAGCGTACGTGTCGCCGGGTCCATCGTCGTTTCCCACAGCTGGTCCGGGTTCATCTCGCCAAGCCCCTTGTAGCGCTGCAGCTCTACATTTTTCCCGAGCTTCTTGGTCAGCTGCTGCAGCTGCTCGTCCGTCCATGCGTAATGCACCGAGCTGGCTTTGCCCGCCTTCTTCGTCACCTTGTACAACGGCGGCTGAGCGATGTAAATATGGCCTGCATCAATCAGCGGCTTCATATAGCGGTAGAAGAAGGTCAGCAGCAGCACCTGAATGTGCGCACCGTCCGTATCGGCGTCGGTCATAATGATAATTTTGGCATAGTTGGACTCCGCTGATTCAAACTCCGGCCCGACGCCAGCCCCAATAGCCGAAATAATCGCCTTGTACTCGTCGTTTTTCATAATGTCGAGCAGCTTCGCCTTCTCCGGGTTCATCGGCTTGCCCTTGAGCGGCAAAATGGCCTGATGACGTGAATCCCGGCCCTGCTTGGCCGAACCGCCTGCCGAGTCGCCCTCCACGATAAACAGCTCGTTGCGGCTCGCATCCTTCGATTGCGCTGGCGTCAGCTTGCCGTTCAGGTTCGAGCTTTCGCTTTTGCCCTTTTTGCCGCTGCGGATTTCCTCCCGCGCCTTGCGGGCCGCCTCGCGCGCCTTGGCCGATTGAATCGCCTTCTTCATCACAAGCTGCGCCGTCTGCGGATTTTCCTCCAGAAACACAGCCATCTTGTCGGCGACGATGGAATCCACCACGCTGCGCGCCGAAGCGCTGCCGAGCTGATCCTTCGTCTGGCCGACAAATTCAACCTCGCCCATCTTGATATTGATAACGGCCATCAAGCCTTCGCGGAGATCCTGGCCGTCGAGATTTTTTTCCTTCTCCTTGAGCAGCGCCGTCTTCCGGGCGTATTCGTTCATGACGCGCGTATACGCGGTCTTGAAGCCGGTTTCGTGCGTGCCGCCGCCGCGGGTCGGGATCGAGTTGACGAACGATACGATCGTCTCCGTATATCCGTCATTGTATTGCAGCGCAATTTCCACCTCGATGTCATCCTTGTCGGCCGCGAAATGAATGACCTCGTGCAGCACGCTCTTCTCTTCGTTCAGAAACTCGACGAACTGGCTCGCGCCGCCCTCGTACTGGAACACGTCCGCCTTATCGCTGCGCTGATCGGTCAAGGTTACCTTTAACCCGGAATTCAGGAAAGCGATCTCCTGCAGCCGTTCGGCGAGTGTATCGTAATTCAGCGAGGTGCCGCCCTGAAAGACACGCTTATCCGGCTTGAACGTAATTTTACTGCCGGTTTTGCGCGTATTTCCGAGCAGCTCTAGCCCGGTAACCGGCTCCCCGACATGCTCCTTGCCTGCTTCGTCCACCCAATATTCAAACCGCTGGCGATGAATTTTGCCCTCGCGGTAAATTTCAACCTCAAGCCATTCCGACAGCGCATTGGTCACGGAAGCGCCGACGCCATGCAGGCCCCCGGACTTCTTGTACCCCCCGCCTCCGAATTTCCCCCCGGCATGCAGCATCGTAAATACGACCTGCGGTGTCGGGATGCCCGTTTTGTGCATGCCTGTCGGGATGCCGCGCCCATTGTCCTGTACAGTGATGGATTGATCCTTATGGAGCGTTACATCAATTTGCGTGCAGAATTTGGCCAAATGCTCATCCACTGCATTATCGACAATTTCCCAGACGAGATGATGCAAGCCCGACGAGCTGGTGCTGCCGATATACATGCCCGGCCGCTTGCGCACAGCGACAAGCCCTTCCAGCACCTGAATATCATCTGCGCCGTAGTCGGCCGACGCCGCCGTCGCGAGTTGTTCCGCCAAATCGAGTTGATCCGTCATCGAAAGCCTCCTAAAACCTGTTAAGTCACCAATCATTCAACTATGTTGCATTATATCATTCGAACGGATTAGTTCAATACATCTTTTTTCGTGAATACTGCAAACGATACGATCACGGACAGCCCCACCCAGATGCTCAGAACCGCCAATGAAAACGGTAAATCCATCCCTTTGATCGGCGGAAGCCCCCCGCTTAAGTAGTTGGTCAGGTCCAGATTGACCATAAAAAAATATTTGGCCGTCTCCCATGCGGAGACCATATTGGTCAGGATTGTTCCAGAAATGAGCACGGCAAGCATAATGCCCATCCCCGCCGCCGTCGAGCGGACGAGTACCGATACCATCAGCGTCATTAACGCAACCGAGATGGCCGCAGCCCATACAAGTCCCAGCTCCAGCAGCAAGTAGAACCATTGGTCCACCACATGTACCCGCGAGAAATCGACTTCCGTGCCGGTCACGGCAAAACCGAGCAGCCGCGGCAAATCCCATCCCCCGTACCCGAAAAACAGGCCGGATATCAGGTAGCTGAGCAGCGCTGTCGCCACGACGACAAATGAGGTAAACAGCACCAGTGTAATCAGCTTGCTCAGCAGCACCTTTCGCCTTGATACAGGCCGGGTCAGCAACAGCTTGATTGTGCCTCCCGTATGCTCGCCCGACACAATATCGGCCGCGATGACCATAACCATCAGCGGAATAAACAAGCCGACTGCATTTTCGACAAATTGTACCGTAAAGGTTACCCCGTTCGGCGAAGCGGGATTCACATCTTTATCCAAATAATATTGGGCGATCTTGATTTCTACCTGAACGCGCTGCTTCCATTCCTCCGGCATTCTCGCGCTTGCCAGTCTGCGTGTGAAGTCGGTAATTTTTTGCCGCTGCTCGACCTTCCAGTCCGTTGTGCCAAACTGCTTGAGCGTATTTTGCGCAACCTTCAGCTGCGCGTAAGTAAACATCGGAATAATCGCGGCCAAGATAAGCAGTACGACCAGCAGCCGTTTTTTCTTCACCATCTTGATGCTTTCATTCATCACCAGATTGTACAGGCTAGCCAATTCGCTCACCCTCCGTCAGCAGCAAAAATAAGTCCTCAAGCGTCGGATTTTTCCGCTCAATGCCGTGCAGCTCCACCCCGGCTTCGATCAGCTGCCTGGACAGCAGCGGAACCGCCTCATCGGGCGCTTGCGTGACGATCCGGGCCATCGGCCCTGCCGCTCCGTCCGGGCCATCGTCAACCGACATGCCTTGCCCCTGAACGAGCGGCGATGCCTGCAGCACACGCAGCGCGGTCTCGGGCGGACTAACCGTCCACACAATCGTCGCCTGCTTATCATCCACCAGCGAATCCACCTCGCCGACCTGGATGACCTCGCCGCGGCTAATGATGGCTACGCGATCACACAGCTGCTGGATTTCGCTCAGCAAATGGCTGGACACAAACAAACTGAGGCCTGTCTCGGACAGTCTGCGGATAAATTCACGCAGCTCCTTGATTCCCTGCGGGTCAAGCCCGTTCGTCGGCTCGTCCAAAATAAGCAGCTTCGGATCGTTCAGCAGCGCTTGCGCGATCCCGAGCCGCTGCCGCATCCCCAGCGAATACGTCTTGACCCGATCATGAATACGCCCGTCCATGCCGACGATCTCGACTACCTCGCGGATGCGGCGCTCGTCCACGCCCTTGAGCATGCGGGCAAATTGCTCCAGGTTTTCCCAGCCGGTCAAATACGGGTACAGCTCCGGGTTTTCAACAATACAACCGACATATTGAAGCGCTTCCTCATGCTGCTTGAACACATCGTACCCGCAAATATGAATACTGCCCTCAGTCGGCGCAATCAGACCGACAAGCATCCGGATCGTGGTTGTCTTGCCGGAGCCGTTCGGCCCCAAGAAGCCGAAAATTTCGCCCGCTCGCACATCAAATGAGATGCCTTTGATGATCAGCCGTTTGCCGATCTTTTTTTTCACGCCTTCTACGGACAGCACGATGTCGGCATCTCTGCCTTTTTTGACCGCTTGCTCCATCCCGCCTGCTCCCCTCTCCCACTGTTAGTTCAAAATGGCCGCGATGCGGTCTGCAATCCGCTCATAGCCCTGCTGGTTTGGATGAAAATGATCGGTATACAGAAACCTCGTCCCCTGCAGCTGAAACAAATCATACGTAGGCACTACCGTAATATTCGGGTAGCGGCTGGCCAGCTCAAAGGCCGTCGTATTCCAGCGCTGGACGATCGGCGCTCCAGCCCGGTCCTGATCAAGGTCGAGGAAAGGATGATAAAGTCCCACATATACAATGCGAGCATTCGGGCTCGCTTTGCTGATCTTGTCGAACAGCTCCCCCAGCCGCTTCGCCGCTTCCGGGATGCGGTCCGCCGCTGCCTGCGGATTGAAGCCTTCGCCGAATTCGATGCCGCTGCCGGCTTGCGGCTTCGACTCGCTCTGCCCGTCTCCTGCTTGCTGGCCGGTGGCGGCCTGCTGCTGTCCGTTTGCCGTCTGCGAATCGGCTGCGCCTCCGCTCTGGCCGAATAAGCCTTCTCCGCCAAGGAACAAGTCATTGCCTCCCGCTGTCAGAAGGATCAGATCGGCCTCCGCCATCGCCTCGGCGACATCCGGCTTCGCCTCCCAATCCTTGAGCAGATCCGTTGTCCGGTAGCCCGGCACAGCGAGATTGTTGTGCACAAATACCGGCTTCCCGAGCTGCTGCTCCAGCCGCTCCCGCACGCCGCGCACATAACCTTGGCCGGTAATGTCGCCGGTTCCCGCTGTCAGCGAGTCCCCCCAGGCGACGATCCGGATTTCACTTTTGCTTGCCCAATCCGCACCGGCGGCTGCTGTCCCCCCAGGCTCGGCCGTCGCCGGGCCGGAAGCGGCGGGTGGCGCAGCCGCTAGTCCGGAGCCTGCCGCTCCGGCCTCAGGAAACATAATTTGATTCACCGCAAAGACAAACCCTCCGACACAAATCACCGTCGAAGCGAGCACGCCTGCGCCTACTGCACGCCACATCCAGCGTGTAGAGCTCATGTTTCATCCCCCTCATCCTGTTGTGTAATTTCTGCTAGTGGCACTATCGTTAGAGTAGCGGTTCCCCGGATGATTTGCAAATTCAGACAAATCCCGCATGCGGAACGCATGCCAAAAAGGACATGGCCGGATGGAAACGGCAATGTCCTTGCGCTTGGCTTTGCTGGGCTTGCTTACTCGTGCGTCTTATCCGCCGCCAGCTTGCGGACATTCGCTACCGGCAGCTCCAGTGTATCCGCCACTTCGTCCGCCGTGAACCCTTTTTGCAGCATTTTTTGAACGGCTTTCTCAAGTCCTTTCTCTAGCCCCTGCTCCAGTCCCTGCTCCAGTCCCTGCTCCATGCCTTCTTCAAAAGCCCATTTTTGCCAAACCGGCATCAGTTCCATCAGCTCTTCCCCCTCCTCCGGGTATTGTTCCCTGAATTCACGCAGCAGCTCAGCCTCCTGCTCCTTGTCCGGCGCAAAATACATGTCAGCGATCGACATCACAAGCGCCAGCCGGGCATCGTCCAGCTTGGGACGCAGCCGCAGCAGCATGCGCAAATAGGTCATCCGGACCTCGCGCGCCTCTTTTTTGCTGTAGCCCATCTTGGCCAAAAGCGCAGCCGCCACCGGATTGTCCGAATCCGTGAACCGTCGCCACGCCTGCCGCTTCAGCTCGACCTTGAGAAATTCAAAGCGCAAAATATCGTCATCCCGTCTCCTTCAAAAAGCGGTACTGGGCTTGAATCAGCCCATAGTAGACGCCCTCTTGCGCAATCAGCTCGTCATGGCTGCCCTGCTCCTTGATTTCACCGTGATCGAGCACAACGATCTGCTCGGCATGCCGAATCGTGGACAGCCGATGGGCGATGATGAAGGACGTGCGGCCAGCCAGCAGTGTCTGCAGCGCCTCTTGAATTTTCACTTCGGTCTCCGTATCAATGCTGGCCGTCGCCTCATCCAGAATGAGCACGCGCGGGTCGGCCAGCAGCGCCCGGGCAAATGACAGCAGCTGCCGCTGTCCCATCGACAGCACATTGCCCCGTTCCTGTACCTCTGTATCATAACCGAGCGGCAAATTGACTATAAACTCATGGGCCCGCACCGCCTTCGCCGCGGCTTCGACCTCTTCATCGGTCGCATCCAGCCGCCCGAAGCGAATATTATCGCGGATCGTACCGGAGAAAATAAACGTATCCTGCAGCACGATCCCGATCTGGGAACGCAAGCTGTGCAAGGTAACGTCCCGGATATCGTGACCGTCGATCCGGATGCTGCCCCCCGTTACATCGTAAAACCGGCACAGCAGATTGATAATCGTGCTTTTGCCCGAGCCTGTGTGGCCGACCAATGCAATGGATGATCCGGCTTTCACCTGCAGATCAACCCGTTTCAGCGCATGCCGCCCAGGCTCATATTCAAACTCGATGCCGTCAAAGGCAATATTGCCCTGAATCGGCGGCAGCTGGCTCGCATTCGGACGCTCCGCCACGTTCGGCTGCTCATCAATAAATTCAAAAATGCGCTCCGAGGAAGCCATCGCGATCAGCAGCTGCGAATACATTTGCCCCAGGCGGTTGATCGGCTCCCAGAACTGGCTGATGTACGCGCCAAATGCGACCAAAATACCGACCGTAATTTGCCCCTGCATGACCAGATACGAGCCGAACAGAAACAAAATAAAGTAACCGACCGCCCCTGTCACCTCGATAATCGGGTTAAAGGATTGATTGAGGGTGGACGCGCGGTTCCATGCCCGGTGGTTGTCCTTGTTCATTTCCTCGAAAAACGCCATATTGGCTTGTTCTTGCGTGTAAGCCTGAGTCACCTTAATCCCCTGGATGCACTCATTGAGATGGGCGTTAATCCGCGAGGTTTTCACCTGTACGACCTGCCAAGCCCGGCGAATGCGCAAACGCACCTTCGTCGAGACGATAAACATAATCGGTACGGTAATCATAATCGCCAGTCCCAGCTTCCAGTTGTATACCAGCAAAATGATGATGATCCCGAGCAGCTGCACACAGTCAATGATCAGGTTGACAACGCCATTGGTCAGCAAATCCTGCAGGGAATTGACGTAATTCGTGATCCGCACCAAAATAGATCCGGCCGGACGTTTGTCGAAGAAACGGAAGGACAGCTGCTGAACATGGCTGAACAAGTCGTCGCGCAAGTCGTAAATAACCCGCTGTCCGATCATATTTGTGTAGCGGATGCGGTAATTGTTCGCCAGCCACTGCACGACATACAAGCCGAGCATACTTGCGACGAGGATCAGCAGCTGCGTGCTGTCTTTGTCCTTGATCGCGTGGTCTATGGCAAACGCCAGCAGCATCGGATTCAGCAGCTTGGTGATCGCGCCGACGACCATCATCACCATAATAATCGGCACCATCTGGCGGGCGTACGGCCTCATATATTTGCCGACCCGTTTTACCTGTACCCAATCAAAGCCTTTATCCAGCTCTTCGTCATCCTGGTACACAAACCGCGACTTGACCTGCTCATTCGGTTCAGCTGTCCGCTTCTTGGAAGCTGTGTGTGATGGCGTGCTCATGTAGCAAGTCCCCTCCGTTTCGTAAACGAGCTGGAGACGGCCGCTTCCTGGGACGCCTGCTGCTCCTCAAGCTCAGCCTTGCGCTCGTCGTGCTTCCGGTTCGGCGGCGCCGCCCCGATCGCAGCAGGCTCCGAATCAAGCGCCAATGCCGGACGATCTGAAAATTGAATGTTGTATGTATCCAAATATGGACCGGACACCTGCATCAATTGCTGATGCGTGCCACGCTGCGCGACACGTCCCTGGTCCAGCACGACGATTTCATCCGCATGCTTCAGCGACGAAATCCGGTGCGCGATAATAAAGGTCGTACGGTTACGCATCACTTCCCGGAAGCCCTGCTGAATTTCATGCTCCGTCTCCATGTCGACCGCGCTTGTCGCGTCATCGAGGATCAAAATCTTGGGATTCAGCAGCAGCGCGCGGGCAATCGCAATCCGCTGCTTTTGGCCGCCGGACAGCCCAAGCCCGCGCTCGCCGACAACGGTGTCATACCCGAGCGGAAGCTCCATAATAAAATCATGCGCCTTGGCCAGGCGGGCCGCATGCTCGATCTGCTCCTGTGACACATCGCCGGAGCCGTAAGCAATATTGTTGCGGATCGTCGAGGAAAACAGAAACGTTTCCTGAAATACGACCGCCATCTGGCTGCGCAAGCTTTCCAGCGTCACGTCGCGGATATCGTGTCCATCCAGCGTAATTCGCCCTTCCTTGGCCTGATAGGCGCGGAACAGGAGCTGAATAATCGTCGATTTGCCGGAGCCGGTACCGCCGAGCAGCCCGATCACCGAGCCGGCCGGCGCATCCAGACTAAGGTCGGCGATTGCCGGCTTTCGGGATTCCCCGTAGGCAAACGTAACGTTTTCGAAACGGACATGTCCCTGAACCTGCTGCGGGACAAGCGCATAAGCATTTTCTTTATTTTTCACATGCACATATTGGTGTAAAATTTCCAGCAGCCGCTCGCCCGCCGCCTTGGATTGCGTAAAGTTGTTAATATGAAACCCGATATTCCACATCGGCTGAATAATGTACCCGACCAAGCTGTAGAAGGCGACCAGCTCGCCGAGCGTCAAGCTGCCCTGAATCGCCATCCAGCCTCCTGCCCCGATCAGCAGCACGATGCTGAGGTTGGCGACCAGCTCCATCAGCGGGAAAAACTTGGCCCAGATGCCGGAGGTGACGATGTTGTTATCTTTGTATTCATTGTTGCGCTCCGCGAATTTCTCGATTTCATGCGGCTCGCGGGCAAATGACTTGATCGTGCGCACACCTGTAATATTTTCCTGAACCGTAGTCGTCATCGTACTCATGGATTTGCGGATCAGCCGGAACGCCGGATGAATACGCCCTTCGAACCGGATGGCCGTAAACACGAGAAACGGCATTGCGGCCAGCGTAATCAGCGCCAGCTGCCAGTTCAGCGACATCATCATCATCATTCCGAACGTAAACATCATGATGACGTTCAAAATCTGAACGAAACCAAAGCCGACAAAATCGCGTACAGCCTGCAAATCAGCAGTCAGTCTGGACATCAGGTCGCCCGTTCTTGCCTTGTCATAATATTGGAATGATAAAAATTGCAGCTTGCTGTACAGCGCCCTGCGCAAATTATAGGCGGTTTGATTGCCAAGTCTCGCGCTGAACGCCCCGTGAGTGAACTGAAAGACCGCCTTCAGCGCCATGACGCCCAGCACCGCACCGGCCAGCAGCGGCACCTCATCATATTGCTCGTTGCCAATGACCTGGTCGATCAAATAACGAAACAAATTCGGATACACGAGCCCTAAGCAAGTCGCCGTCATCAAGCAAAGCATCGAAATGACAAAAAACCTTCGCTCTGACCAGTAATACTCTCTCAATTGCTTAAATACATGCATACTGCCCGTTCCTCCTCCCGGACGCCCGCCCTGTTGTTGCTAGTACCGGGGCTGGTTCATCCTGCGTGACTGTTCATTTTTGATTGGATGGCGCGGTTGTAACCGCTATACATGGCTGGGAAGCTTGGTGCTTCGTCAGCGCTTGAAACCGATATCAAGAAAAGCTTCGGATCGAAGCGCCTTCGATGAAGATTCTTCAAAACTGAATTAAAGCGGTAAAGCAATAAAGCAAAAGAGCAGCTTAGAGCCTCAGTGCCAAATGGCCGGGTGAAAGCTCCATGCTTCTGCTTCAGTGAACGAAACGCTGGGCTGTTGAAGCCCCACAGCTCCTCGATTTGACCGCTTGAAGCGTCGGTCAGCGCTGAAAGTGTGACAAAACTCGTAACGTTTGCCGTTATTGTTAGGAGTTTACCACCAACGGTAACAAGCGGCAACAGCCTCTATGTGCATAATCATGGCTGAGATCGGGTATTGCCCCATATCTTGAGATTTCAGCGGCGCTACCCACCTTTTTCGCCCAAATAATACGGATTCGAGCCTTTGAGAGGCTTTTCTTAAAAACAACCTTATTTCCGAAATAAAGCGTTTTATTTTCAGTTCAGCTTCGCTTGAACATCCGGCGGCGCCTTACCGCTAATCCGTCATTATTCGCATTAATCCGATGTGAGATAAAACTCGGGCAGTACATGCTTAAACACGTAAAAGCGCAGCTTCACGGCTCAAGTCCGTGAAGCTGCGCCTCAGAATTCAAATGATGCCCGGTCAACGGATAGCCCCTCAACATGATGGCTCAGAAGGAAGCCAAAAACGCTTGCAGGCGGCTGTGCTTTTCCCGCATGGCCGGCAGGTCCAGCTTCATGTCCAGCGCCTCCAGCAGCCCCGCTGCGTGCTCCTGCAGCTCTGTGGTCCACCGGCCCGCCAGCTCGGCGACGACGGCCCGCAGCTGCTCTGCATACGCGGCCTCCAGCCGCTGCGCCTGCGCTTCAGTAAAGCGGGTCATCGGCTCGACCAGCTTGGCTTCCAGGTCGCGCCGCAGCTGCGATTTTCCATCGCCTTCGTAAAACTGCTTGGCGTTTTTGAAGTACGACGCCAGCCATTTCGCCTGCACATCGTCTGCCTGCAGCAGCTCCTGCAGCTCCGGCGTGTTCAGCTTGAACGGCTCGAAATCAACCGGCTCGAAGGAAGGAATGTCCATCCGCAGCCGCTTCGTCCATTCATCTGCCGCCAGCTTGGCCATGCGGTTGATTTTGTTTTCAATCCGCAGCGTCGTAGCAAGCACCTCCTGGGACAGATCAAACGAAATCATCCGGCGCAAGTCCTCCCAGGCGGACGCCAGCACGGCCTTGCTGTCGCGCGGATCATCGTTGAACAGCGACGGGTTAAACGCGACATTAAACAGCTCGCCGAACCGGTACGTTGTCCGCTGCTTCACGTAATACAGCAGCTCCTGGATTTCCTTGAACAGCTCGCTCACATCTGCTGCATCCGCCGCCTGCTCAAGCCGCTGCACGCCTGCCTGCAAAGCGGCACGCAGTCTGTCGCTCTGTTTCGCGCGATCCGCAGCATCGGTGCGCGCGCTGTCGGTCCAGCTTTGCAGCGTTTCCGCCGCACGCCGAATGTCAGATTGTCCCGCGCGAACCGCAATCTCGGTCAGCTCCTCGAACGTAAAGCGGACAAAATCACGCTCGAAGGCCGTAATTCCCGACTGCGCAGCAAGCGTATCGTCCTGCTGCAGCTTGCCTTCCAGCGCATAATAGCTGGACAACGGATAAATACGCGGATGGCGGATGCCGTGCTGCAGCAAATTGCTTTCGACATGGCCGACAACGCCATCCAGCTCCTCGGCCGAGGAAGCGAGGTCAGCGGCGTTGACGATGAAAAACATTTTATCCAGCTCGAAGCTTTCCTTTACCCGGCCGAGCTGCAGCAAAAACTGCTTGTCGGCATGGGAAAACGCATGATTGTAATACGTGACAAATAAAATGGCGTCGGCGTTTTTGATGTAATCAAACGCTACTCCGGTGTGACGCGCATTAATCGAGTCGGCCCCCGGCGTGTCGACAAGTACAATTCCCTGCTCAGTCAGCGGATTCATGTAATACAATTCGATCAGTTCGACAAAGCAAGACTTCGCTTCTTCCGCCGCATAAGCTCCAAACTCATCGGCGGTAATTCGCACATCCTCGCCCAGCAGCCCATTCATCGCGCCCCAGCCCTGCTGCACCGCACGCAAAAACGCATAATGCGGCTTCCCTTTGCCCGGTATGCGATCGGCCTCCAGCCGCCCGATTGCCTGCAGCGCCTGCTCAATTGTCTCCACCTTGACCCCAAGCGCCTCAAGGGAATACAGCGCATCAGCCACAAGCCGCTCGCGGCTTTTCATCCGCACCTTGGCCGTGCCGTGCGGCCAGCCGGCCTCCGGCTCCGGCGGCATAATTTTGTTAATCGCCGCCGTCGTCGGGTTCGGCGACACCGGCAGCACCCGTTCGCCGATCAACGCGTTGGCGAACGACGATTTGCCCGCGCTGAACGCACCGAACAGCGCGATCGTAAAGCGGTTGCCGCGCAAGCGCTCGGCCTTATCAAGCAGCGAGCGCCGCACCGATTGCAGCGCGGCCAGCCCGCTCAGCTCGGCGGCGGCGGCTTCAAGCCGTCCCGCTGTCTCCCGCAGCCGCTCGCGATGTCCGCCTGCGGCCAGCGTCGCTGCGCCGCCCGCCTTCGCGTCGGCGGCCAGCCAAGCCAGCGCCGGCGCAGCCTCGGCGCTCGCTGCAGGCGCGGCTCCGGCAAGCGCGGAGGCCGCTTGGGATTGCGGCGCCGCCTCCAGCGCCGGCAGCGCAGGCGCTGCGCTCAGCGGCAGCTGCGCCAGCAGGCCGTCGCGGTAAGCGACGTCAGCCTGCTCCAGCCGCTCCAGCGCGCGGAACGCGCCCAGCCGCGATTCCAATGCGCCCAGCCGGGACGTCAGCGCCTCGCGTGCTTCACCGAGTGCTTCGTCCAGCTCGCCGATCAGCTCCTCCACAACCGCCATCGCCTGCTTGCGGTACATCGCTTTTATTTCTGTAGCGATTTGCTTCGCATAGGTCAGCGTATATTCCCCGCCGAAGACCGCTGCTTCATTGACTTGAGCAGCCAGCCAAGCGGGTTCAACCTCGCACACGATCCGTCCGCTCGCTTCATTGACCCGCTCAGACGGCAGCCCTTGGCCTTCCAGCCGCTGCTTCACAGCCTGCTGCACATGACGCGCAATTTGCGTTTGCACCTGCGACGCAAAATCCTTGGTCAGCAGCTCCAGCCGCTGCGCCCGCTCCGCTGCCGTCTTGGCAGCCGCACCAAGCCAACCGACCTTGAAGCCCGGCTTGCGGCTCTCCAAATAGGTGTGAGCCAAATCACGCGTAGCGGCAGGCGTAATGTTCGCATTATCCAGCAGCCTGCCTAATTCCTGACGCAGCTCGGACAGCAGCCCGGCCGGCAGCGCCTGCAGACGCTGCAGCTCCGCCGCAGCTTCGACCGACTCCGACTGTGCGGCTCCGACAGATTCGTCTTCGGCCAGCTGCTGCCGCAGCGCTTCCTTCCCAGGCTCGCCCAGCTCCGCCTGCTTCTCCGCATGCGCGAGCGCAAGCGCCTGCGCCGATTTTTCCAGGCTCTGATGCACCAGTGCCTGCCTGCGTTCGATCAGGCCGCCGATCAGCCAGTCCAGCCTGGCCCATTCGCTGGCCGGATGGTCGGGCGCCTTCACTGAAGTGTACAGGATGCCGTCCGGCCGAACGCCCCAGCTGGCGAAGGCGTCGCGCACACCCGCTTGATAAGCGTCCCAAGCCACCTCATGCTCGCGATGCTTGTCGATCATATTTACGATCAAATACAGCGGCTTGCCCCAATCCGCCATTTTTCGCGTAAAGCCGAGGTTCACCTCGGACAACACATGGTTATAGTCCATCACATAAAACACGACGTCAGCCAAATGCAGCGCAGATTCCGTCGCCAGCTGATGCGCATCGTCGGTCGAGTCGATCCCTGGTGTATCCAGCAATGCCGCGTGACCCTGCAGCAGCTCGATCGGATACGTAATCTCGATCGTCTCCACAGCCTCGCCATTGCGGCAATGCTCAGCGAGCTGGTCTAGCGGCACACGCTCAGAGCGAGCCTGCCCCGACGACGATTTGCGATGATACCAAACGGTCGCGCCTTCCTCGCCGCTTGCGATGCTTACAATATTGGCGCTCGTCGGAATCGGACTGGACGGAAGCAGCTGATGCCCGCAAAGCCGATTGATCAGACTTGACTTGCCTGCCGAGAAATGGCCGCAGAAGGCGAGATTTAATCGTCCGCTTTCCGCCTTGGCCAGCAGCTGCCCGACCTTTTCCGCGTGAGCCGCGTCTCCGGCCGCCAGCATCTGCGCCTGCAAGCCCTTAATTGCTTCCTCAGTCGTGGTAGGCTGAAGTTGCTCGCCAGACTGATCCGGCAACTCCAGCGTTGAAGTAAGTGTGCTTTTCATGAGTTCTCCCATCCTGCTCTCTCTAGGGCGTGTCTCAGACACGCCCTACCAAATCCCCTTACTGACAAAAAGAAAAAACCGAATTGCTTCGGTTTTTAGTGTACCACATTTTCTTTCTCGGGGATAAAGATTTCAAAAACGTCGCGATGCTGCAAAATGGTAATGTCCTTGTCTTTTACTTTCATGACGACGACTTCCGGACGCTGCTTCATGCGAGTCAAATAATTTTCCGGTACGCTGCCGGATTCGGAAACAACGACGCCCTCCACTTGCATTTCTTCGTTCTCCTGCAGAGGCGTTTGCAAAATACGCTCATAAATATCCGAGAAAACCTCAAAATCATTTGTATAAACCGAAATGCACTTCATGTTTATCCTATCCTTTCTTCATTCGAGTCCTTTGCGACTAATCTAGGTTTTTCATGCTTTGGATTAGGTTTCCTTTTGGAGACAGGTTTCATACGTTTTTTACCTTCTCGGCACAAGTCAATCAGCGGACAACTCTCGCACTTGGGCGATTGCGCCTTGCAATGATAGCGGCCGAAAAAAATAAGGCGATGATGGGTATCCGTCCATTCCTCCTGAGGCACACGCTTCATTAGCTTCTTCTCGACCTCCAGCACGGAATCATCCTCGCCTGCAAGCCCAAGCCGCTTGGATACTCTCTCCACATGGGTATCTACGGCAATCGCAGGCACGCTGAAGGCATTGGACATGACGACATTGGCTGTTTTCCGGCCAACACCTGGCAGTTCAATCAGCTTCGCATGCTCCCGAGGCACTTCGCCTCCGAACTTGTCCAATAAAAGCGCGCACAGGGCTTGAATGTTTTTCGCTTTATTCCGAAACAACCCGATGCGGCGTATATCCTGCTCCAATTCTTCAAGCGGAACAGCCAAATAATCCTCCGGCTGCCTGTACTTCTGAAACAAGGTCGCTGTTACCTTGTTGACCGTCTCGTCCGTACACTGCGCTGACAAAAGCACGGCAATCGTCAGCTCAAACGGGCCCGAATGATTCAGCTCGCAATGAGCGTCGGGAAACATGCCTGCAATGGTGTCCAGTATCCGTCGAGCCTGTACTCGGTTCACAAGCAACCCGCCTCTCCTGCGCTTCTATCCTTTAGTTTACCGAATCAGCGAAGCCGAATCAATGAAATATGTCTTGAATTTGCGAATTTTTTCCGAAATCCTCGCAAAACGCCAAAAAATCGTCCCCATAGCAGCAAATCTGCACACCATGGAGACGATTTTCAGCATAGCAAGGTTGCACTACAACGAATTAAGGCAGCTCAATTTCATAGATTTTATCATCAATGGTATAAAGCGTCACTTCATTGTTTTCAACCAGACTGGAAGCATTCACCAATCCCGTGCCTTTATGCACATAAGCTCGGCCAAACAAGGCGTACCGATCCTTGCTATTTGCAGCCGCCGGCTTCAGCAGCAGATGACCGAGAATCGTATCATACGAGGCAACTGTCCGCTTATGCGCCGCAGCCTGATGAATAATGGTTTTCTCGCTGGCGTCCTTGATAATTTCGACGCGATCGCCCGCCTTCAGATCACCCAGCGCTGCGGACAATGTCCCGTCAGCTTTCTTGACCGTGAAGTTTTGTCCAAGCGGCAGCACGTGAACGCCGCCCTGGAAATCTTGAACCGTAATGGTGCCAAGCGCCGCATCAACCGTGTTAACTTTTCCGCGCACCGTATTGACAATGGAGATCATATCCATTTTGCTGCCGGTAAAGCTCGCTTTTACATACTCATCAACCAGTAAATCCTCGAACGCAGACGCAGGCTTGTTCGGGTTATAAATTTTATCGAGGCTGTCGATCGTAAACGTAAAGGTCGCCGGGCCGTTTTCTTCCTTCACCGTCACCTGCTTGGTTGAAGGCGTAACGACGAGCAGCTTGAACACCCCGGATTTTTTCACTGCAAACGAACTGAACATATCCTGCGTAAAAATCAGATTCGCCTGCACCGAGTCACCTACCTTCAAATCGGCCAACGTTCCGTTTGATTTGCTTTGCAGGTCGACAACCGCGCCCGGCGCTTTAAATGTCAAGCTTTTACCGCCGGTTGTACGCAGCGTAACATCGCTTAACGTTGTATTGATTTGAGACACCACGCCATCAATGGACTGCGTGATTTCAATGGACACGACCTTGTCCTTCGACACCTTCATATTGACCTTTTTGTTGCGGTCTGTAACCGTGGTGCCGCTTTGCGTACCAATAAACGATGTCTGGAAATTCGCCAGCGGAATCGTTGAGCCTGCGTATTTGATAATGGTCGCATCCGTCAGCTGAAATGCGCCGTACCCGCCATTATCCTTGGCCACCGTAAGCACCTTGGTCGTCGACTCATAGCTGACGATGCTGGCAAATTCAAACGTATCGACCTGACGGTTATTGACCGTCACCTTCACGACCTTATCGTTCAACAAATCAAGCGTAACCTCGTCGCCCTTTTCCAGATCGAAGAGGCTTGCCGACGACAGACCGCCAATCGACACCAGCGCGTTATCATTTACATAATAAGAAGAGAGCGAGCTGCCGCCGCTTGGCGTGATCGTCAAAATACGCGAGTCTTTACTCACCTCTGTCGTCATGCTGCCCTGTATCGTCGTCACGACATCAGCTTGCTTTTTCACCGTAATGGCAGCAAGCTTATTGGCTTTGATCTCATAGCTGACCGCATCGCCGATATGCAGCTTGGATAAGTCCGATACCATCCCATCCTGCAGCTTGACCACAATCGGCTCCGCTGTCGAATACGTTTCGTTTTGTCCGCCCGTCGCTTCAAGGAAGCTGATCTGGCGCTCCGTTTGGTCAAGACTGAGAATCGTCCCGTCAGCCGTTTTGCTAAGCGGCGTTTGCTTTACCACGATATGAGTAATTTTGGTTTCCTTGAGCAATGTATTCCGCTTCAGCTGGACGATGCTTCCCAGCGGAATGGAGCCGATGCTTTGCCCGCGTCCTTCGTTGTCCGTCACCGACACGTTTGGCGCAATTTCGGCCAGACGTCTGGTGCCGCCTACTTGAACGGAAACCCGCATCTCATCCAAAAACACATCGTTCAAGGTGCCTTCGGTCACTTCCATCTTTTCTTCTTCGTTGGTCAGCTCGATATACAACGCGTTATTCAGGTTTTGCACCAGGTACACTTCGTTGGTCAGCTTGATCTGGCTAAGCGGAATACGGGTGTCGTCCTTGGCCCGATAGACAACCGTGTCCGTGGACAAATTGTAGGTCGTCGTATCGCCCTTCTCATTCAGCACGCTGATTTTTTTATCGGTCAGCTCCATCACGTATCCGATGTTCACGCGGCTGGAGCGGGTTGTCAGCTCTTTGTCCGCCCGGCTCAAAAACGTTGCCATCTGCGCGCGCGTCACTTTGCCGGCCGGGCGGTATGTGTTGTCCTCAAAGCCTTGCACGATCCCAAGCGTCACCGCGGCGTTGACATAACCCTTGGCCCAGGAGGAGAAGCTGTCGGCGTCGTTGAACGCGGAAGGCGATGCCGCCTGCTGCGCGGCTACGGAAGCTTTCCCGATTGCCCGGATGACCAGCTTGGCTACCCATTCACGGGTGGCGTCACGCGAGCCCCACACGCTTTTGGTCGCTCCGCTTTCCACTTCCTCAGCCGCTGTAATAAGTCCCTTGTCAAAGGCATAGGCGACATAAGGTTTCGCATAATCGCTAACAAGCACAGGCAGCACCGTCTCGGCTTTATTCGACAGCGCTTCCGTTTCAAGTCCCATCATCCGAATGGCCATCACGATGACGTCTTGCTGGGATACCGTATTATCGGGACGGAATTCATTTTTCTCATAGCCTTGAATGATGCCAAGCGATGCCAGCTTCGTGACATGCTTGATCGACCAGTGTGCGCCGTCTACATCGGCAAACCGCAGCACAAGGGCTCCAGATGCTGCCGACGAGCCAGTTGTCGAATCAGCCGCGAAGGCCGATCCGCTGAAAGCAAGCGTCAGTGCCACAACGGCCGCTGTCAGCTTGCGCGTATGATTTTTATTCTTTCTTCTCTTCATGAACTCGCTTTCCCCTCTCCTTGTCTTCCGCTATGCTGCTGACTGTTACTTGGCCGGCCGCTTGAAGGGATGCTGCAGCTCCATATGCCCCATAAGGCTTTCGACTTGCTTGCCTTCCAGCAAAATCTCCAGCGTCTTTACTTCCTCAAACTGAAAGGCCGTGCTTTGGAGCGCGGTCAGCAGCATTTCCTCTCCGCCGGCTCCCAGCCTTGCCTCAGCAGGCATAGACAAATTAAGCGTCAGCTGGCCATCCTTCAGCACAGCTGTTTTGAACACCAAATGCTCGGCCAATGCTACAGCTTTGTCGTCCGGCGCCTTTTTCAACACTTGAAAGGCAGCGGCGTATTTGTCTGCAGCCTGGCTGTACTCGATCTTGACTTGCTTCTCCAGAAGCTTCTCCAGGTTCGTGTCGGTGTAATAAGCTTTGATGGTAGCGGACTGCTTTTGCGGCGCGGCCGGAGGAGTTTGTCCGGTGGAGCTGCCTGTCTTCGCGGGCTCGGTTGCCTTGACCGGCTCCAGAGCCGGAGCTGCCTGCGGCTGAACGGCCGGCTTCTGGCCGCAGCCGGAAGCTACCAAGGCAAACAGCGCTGTCGCGGCCGCGATCTTGCCCCAATGTTTGTGCATCAGAAACACTCCTTATTCCAGATTTAGCTGCGTCTTGATGCCTGCTGCGATGGATGCGGCTACCTGGTCCTGAAAAGCTTCTTGGAACATCTGACTCTCTTCCGCGCGGTTGCTTAAAAACCCGATTTCCAGCAATACGGAAGGCATGGTCGTATTACGAATAACATGAAACGCGCTTTTCTTTACTTTGCGGTCGGGAAAGCCGGTTCCCTTGAGCAGAAACGTGTGCATCACTTTAGCGAAATCAGCGCTTTGCTCCGTGTAATAATACGTTTCGGTGCCGCGCACCGTTTCTCCAGTTGTAGAATTGGCGTGAATCGAAACAAACAGATCGGCGTCAGCCTGATTGGCCAGCGAAACCCGTTCAGGCAGCTCCAGAAACGTATCGTCGGAGCGGGTCATCACGACCTGAATTTTTTTCTCCTTCTCCAGCAGCGCCGCTACCTTCTTGCCGATCGCCAGCACCAGCGTCTTCTCGTAGCGTCCCGTTTGCTTCGCCACAGCTCCCGTATCCTGATCACCGTGTCCAGGATCAATAAATACGACATAATTTGTTCGCGAAGGGGCGAGCTTCAGTGAAAATTCACCGGCCTTCTCACCAGGAACCAGGTTAAACTGGGCGGGTTGCGCCAAGTCTACTACTATTCTAACGATAGAATCTTCTTTTGAAAATAGCGAGTACCTGATTTTCGCAATCTTGTCATTGGCGATTTCCAGTGCGCCTTCCGTCGAACCATTCATCCTGTTCGCCAGCGCCGTATCCAGTTGGACGCCAGGAATGTCGACGACAATCCGGTTCGGATTGCTGAGCCGGAACATAGCGGGCTTCACCGCATCCTTGCGCGACGTTTGAATGAGCAGCGACTCTTTGTCCAGCGTAATCGCATACAGCGAGTCAGGAAGCGGCTGCTGGCCCGTCGGGGGCAAGCCTGCTTCTCCGGCTTTCACCGGCGTCCCGGTGCCGCCTGTCGAGCCGCCGACGGGAAGAGCCGCACCCGGATCTTTGCCGGTGGACGGGGATGTCGCGTCCGGCTTGCCGGAAGACCCGCTGCCGTTGCCCGAAGGCTTGTCCGGCGTGTCGCCAGGCTTGCTGCCGTTGTTTGAGGGCTTGTCCGGCATGCTGCCAGATTGGCCGCCAGCCGCTGTCCCCGGCTTGCTTCCGGGTTCTTCTTCCGGCTTGCCGGCTGCCGGCTGATTCGGCTCCGGCTGCTTGCCGTCATCCGGAGCGCTTTCGTCAACCGACTGCTTCTGATGCATAAATACGGACTGAGTCGCGCCTTCCCACTCAACATCGGTATTCAATTGTTCAGCCACAAAGCGCAGCGGCAGCATCGTATTGCCTTCTTTGATAATGGGCGCCGCTTCCAGCTTGTATGCCTTCCCGTTTACGGTGGCAGACGTTTTGTCGATAAACAATTCAATACCGGTGGAACCCTTGGCAATGCTCACCTTGCGCTGCTTGGCATCCCAGCTGACCTTGGAGCCAACCGATTCGGCAATAATCCGGATCGGCACGATAACGTTGCCCTTCACATTAATCGGGGCAACCTCGGGAATTAACTGCTTGCCATTCATGAACAACTGGATCGACGACGTTTCGGCAAAGGCGACCGGAATCAACAACAGCGACAGTAGGAAACATGTGAACCAAGCCGATATGAACCTCATCTCACACCTCAAACCTTAAAAATTTGACAATTTCTATCACTCTATTAGACTTTATTTCGGCCAAAAAGTTGCAGCCTTTGCGATAATTTTTGCCGCCCGCCCACAGCACGACAAAAAAGACAATCCTTCAGGATTGCCTTCCGTCCGCAAGCGGTATGCTTACGCAATTTGCGATTGTTCGAGCCGCGCCAGCAGCTCGCGAAACTGCTCGCCCGACATCACTTCCTCCGTAATCAGCAGCTCCAGCGACTGCTCGAATACAAGCCGGTGACGCTCCAGCAAACCGCGTGTTGCTTCTGTCACCTCTTCCAGAATCGCGGCGTTTTCCCGCATCAGCTCCTGCTTGGTCACCATATTCCGGTCAATGATGCCGAGCCGCGTCAGTCCGGAGTCCATCATCGTCCGCACCATTTGCAGCGCCTGCTCAAAATCGTTGCGCGATCCTGTGCTGCGGCCGCCGTAGAACATTTCCTCGGCCACCGAGCCGCCCAAAGCGACCATCATCTGCTCTTCAATCTGCTTCCGGGTGTACAGATACTGATCAGCCTGCGGATTATGCCGAACGAAGCCAAGCGCCTTGCCGCGCGGGCTAAGCGATACCTGGGACACCGAGCCGGGACGGACGCGTTCCGCAACAATCGCATGTCCAAGCTCATGCAGCGCGACCCGCTCGCGTTCTTCCTTGGTCGCCTCGCGATCCGTCTTCTCGCCAAGCATCACCTTGTCCACCGCAAGCGACAAATGCTGCTGGCTGATCGTGCCGGACTCCTCGCGCATCGCGTAAATCGCCGCTTCATTCAGCACGCTTTCCAGCTGAGCGCCGGAAAACTGAAACGTTTCCTTCGCAATCGCTTCAAGGTTCGCCGTCTCGGCGAGCGGGCGGTTTTTCGCATGCAGGCGCAAAATATGAAGCCGCCCCTTCTTGTCCGGCAGCTCGACGTCAATATGCCGGTCAAACCGGCCCGGACGCAACAGCGCGCTGTCAAGCATCTCCTTGCGGTTCGTGGCTGCAACGATGAGCACGCGCGGACTTTCGCTGGCATGCACACCGTCCATTTCGGTCAGAAGCTGGTTGAGCGTCTGGTCGTATTCGCGGTGCTGTCCGCCGTCGCGTTTGCCCCCGATCACATCAATTTCGTCAATGAAAATAATGGCGCTCTCCTTTTTTTCCTTCAGGGCGCGCGCCTTTGCTTCTTTGAACAAATCACGGATACGGCTTGCCCCGACCCCGACATACATTTCGACAAACTCACTGCCCGCCGCGGCCATAAACACCGAATTCGTATAATGAGCGGCCGCTTTGGCCATCAGCGTTTTACCGGTTCCCGGAGGACCTGTCAGCAAAATCCCCTTGAGCGGGCGAATGCCGAGTCGCTTGATATCCTCATGCCGGATCAAAAAGTCAAGCGCCTCCTGCAGCTCACGCTTCGCCCGGTCCTGTCCTCCGATATCATCAAAGGTCATAAACGTCGGCGTCTTCGCCCGCGCCTTTCGGCCCTGGCTGACCCCCGCCCCGTTGCGGGTCCGATTCATATAGAAGAAAGCGCCCAAAATAACCGTCATAAATACAATCGGAATGATATTAATGCCGACAACATACAGAAATGCGATTACAACCGGCACAGCGCCAAGTAAAATCTCTTTCCCATATTTACTCATTCGGCCACACCCCCACCTTCACCGGCGTTCGTGGCAGCATCAGAAACTTGCTTGCCTGACCGTCGGTCAGTGTAATATATACGAATCGCTCATCCATCTCGGAGCTCGCGCGGATGCCCGAAGCTTGATCAGCCTCCATCCGGGCTTGCAGCGTTGCCGGAATTTGCGCATATTGCTTCGTATCCATCGCCTGGGCCACCTCAAACAAGGCGGACGACCACCACGACTCCAGCTTGGCCGACGGCTCGTTAACAACTTTTAGCTGCAGCTCGCGGCTGCCGATCACTTGACGGCCTTCGCTTTGCACAAGCTGAACAACCTCGCGCAAGCTTTTGTCGGCTTCCAGCTTGATCTGAACTTCAGCCGCATCGGCAGACAGCTTGGTCGATACAAGCTCTACCCCTTCGATCCCGGAGACAGCCTTCTGGAGCGGACTTTCCATCGCGTAGCTTTGATAGGCAAAGTAGCCGCCAAACAACAAGGATGCCGTAATGACCAGACTTAACAAAACGGGCACAGGACGTATGTTCATCTGTATATATTCACCCTTTCCTGAGAAATCAGAGTTGTAATTGCCTGTAAAGTATATCAATAAACTTGTATAGAAAGTATAGCATATGTGATATACGAAATGACAATGTAATGTGTGGCAGCATGTCGATATCCGCCTTTGGACAAGCAAAAAACGCCCCGCTGCGCGAAAACGCAACGGGACGCCTGATTCCGGAGAGCCGGCTATTGAATGGTCAAACGCCATGTGTCGATGAGAGCGCCGTCCGTAAATTGATAATAATCATAAAAGTGCTGTTCCTTCTGTCCTTCCGGCGTATACGTATAAAAAACTTCCCATACCGGCTTATCGGCCTGCAAGCCAGGCGTTATTCGTAAAATGTCCGCTCCGGGCAGTCTGTCTTTTACTTTCCGGGCGGCTGCGTCGCCAGTAATCCCGTTCGCGGCCATCTCGGTTCGAAGCTCGCCATCGCGGCCGACCCAGACGTACAGACCTTGGCCCAGCTTGTTTTCGCCTGTAATGACCGTGTACGCCTTGTCGGCGATAAAGCGTTCCACAACATTTGCCTTGACAAGCGCGGTCTTCTCATAAGCCGTCTGTACGGCAGCCCGCTGCAGCTTCCATTCCTCCCGGGACACGGACTGGTAGATCCAGCTTAACACGAAAACGATCAGGATCAGCGCTGCCGCGGCGGCCAGGCTCCATTTCCATCTTTTGCGCACGGCAGACCGCCTCCTCTGTCTTAAACGCCTGTCAACCGCTCGAAGGCACGCTGTGCCTCAAACTTGATCCGCTCCTCATCGAGCGTCAGGCAGACGTTAGACCGGACAAGCCACTGGCCGTTCACGCAAACGTCGGTAACATCACGGGTGTTAGCTGCGTAAACCACATGCGAAATCAGGTTCGTGCGCGGGAAATAATGCGGCTGATCCATATCAAGCGCAATAAAATCGGCCTTCATGCCTGCCTGCAGCGCCCCGACATCGTCAAGCCAGATGGAACGCGCGCCATCAAGCGTGCCCAAACGCAACGCGTCTGCGGCCGCGACAGCAACCGGATCGCCGCTGACTCCCTTGTGAAGCATCGCCGCCAGCCGGATTTCCTCCAGCATATCGAGATTGTTGTTGCTGGCCGGACCGTCCGTACCCAACGAAACAAGCACGCCTGCCTTCAGCAGCTCAGGAACCCGGGCAACGCCGCTGGCCAGCTTCAGGTTGCTGCCAGGGTTATGGGAAACCCGCACATCGTATTTTTTCAGAAGAGCAATCTCGTCATCGGTCAAATGAACGCCATGCGCCACCAGCGTCGGTCTGGCGAAGACGCCCAGCTTCTCCAGATGCTCGACAGGCCGCAGGCCGTATTGATCGACATTGTCCTGTACCTCGCGAGCCGTTTCCGACATATGAATGTGAATCGGCAGCTGAAGCTCCTCAGACGCCTGCACAATCCGCTCTATGTAGTCAGGCGGGCATGTGTAAGGGGCATGCGGCGAAAGCATCGTCGTAATCCGTCCGTCCGCTTGTCCGTTCCACTCACGGGCAAACCGGACAGCCTCCGCCAGCTTCGCATCCTGCTCCTCGCGCGAGCACAAGCCGATGACGCCGCGCGTCAGAACAGCCCGGATTCCGCTTTCCTCAACCGCCTTCGCAACCTCGTTCATATGATCATACATATCAACAAACGTCGTTGTGCCGCCCTTCACCATCTCCAGAATCGACAAGCGTGTTCCTGCAGCTACATCAGCAGCTGTAAATTTTGCTTCCATCGGCCACATTTTTTCCTGCAGCCACAGCTGCAGCGCCATATCGTCGCCGTAACCCCGCAGCAGCGACATCGCCGTATGGCCATGTGTATTAACGAAGCCTGGCAAAAACAGCTTGCCTCTTCCTTCTACAACTTCATCAAATTGCTCATCCTCGGGTGGAGCGCCCTCTGTAATGCGAAGAATGCGGTCGCCCTCAATGACCATATGTCCCTGGAAGCATGGACGAGCTTCGTCCAGCGTAATAAATGTGCCGTTTACAATCAGCGTTTTTTTCACGTTATCTATTCCTCTCCATTATATATAGACGTCCGCGGAAGCCATGCTACAAGTCCCGTTTCCAATGTACAATTTCACCGTCTAGAAATCAAGCTTCCCGTCCGGACCGGACCTGGAGGCTACATAATACGCGCCCGGATGACATAAACTAAGTTTGCCGAAACTATCATTGCATTCCGGCATTCGAGTGTGTTATTTTTAATTTTGTGTGAATTTACTCCTTTTTTCTACATAATTCTACTCGTATTATTAAGATTTTGTAAATTAAAGATAACAATAGGAGGCGAAAGCCATGCTTTTTACCAAAAAAAATGATACTGACTTTTTGCTGCTGCTCATTAAGGCTTCAGAAAACATGCTTCTGGCGGCGCAAACCTTCCGTTCAGCGATGATGGGCTCCGAGCCGCCCGCGACCTTTTATCCGCAGCTTCGCGACCTGGAGCATAACGGAGATCAACTCACACACCAGATCTTCAAGGGCTTGAACAAAGTGTTTATTACTCCGATCGAGCGCGAGGATATTATGGAGCTGGCCTCCAAAGTAGACGACGTGCTGGACGGCATCGAAGCTTCCATTGCAAGATTTGATTACTTAAACATTACCTTCACGGATCGTTATATGAAGGAATTTTCTGCTGTGCTCGTAGCGAGCTGTCAGCATATTCTTGATGCGATGATTTTGCTGTCCAAGAAAAAATATATGCAATTGACTGAGCATACCGTGCAAATCAACAGCCTGGAAAACGAAGCAGACCGGCTGATGCGGGAAGGCATTCGCGAAATTTTCACAAATCCGAAGGAGCCTTATCACGATTTCAAGCTGAAGGAGCTGTACGAGCGTCTGGAGCAAACGACCGATGCCTGTGAAGACGTAGCCAATATTCTGGAAAGCGTTGTGCTGCGATATTCGTAAGCCGCTGTCCGTTCGATCAGCTTGCGGAATTCGCATGGTATGACTTAGGAGGAAAACATGTTAACCACCTTGATAATCGTCGTTGCTCTAGCGCTTATATTTGACTTCATAAACGGGTTTCACGATACGGCGAATGCAATCGCCACGTCCATTTCGACCAAAGCACTGTCTCCGCGCTTCGCCATTTTGTATGCGGCCGTCCTGAACTTTGTCGGCGCAATTTACTCCTCCGAGGTAGCCAAAACCGTCGGCGGCAGCGTGGCAGATCCGGCCAAAATCGAAAACGGCATTTACATTGTTATTGCAGCGCTTATATCAGCCATATTCTGGAACCTGCTCACCTGGTATTACGGCATTCCTTCTTCCTCCTCCCATACGCTGATCGGCTCGCTCGCAGGCGCCGTCATCGCGGGCGCAGGCGTTGACGCGTTGAACTGGTCCGGCTTCTGGAATATTATTCTCATCCTGATCCTGTCGCCGATCATTGCGTTTGCTTCCGGCTTTTTGATCATGTGGATCATCAAACGGGTGATCATTGCCAGCGGCAATCAATCACGTTCCAAGCTAAACCGGACCTTCCGTCTGTTTCAAATTGTGTCCGCCGGCTTGCTTTCATTTTCCCACGGGGGCAATGACGCTCAGAAGGCAATGGGCATTATCGTCTTCGCACTCGTAACCCTGGACATTCAGCAGACGCTGGATGTACCGCTGTGGGTCAAGCTGTCGGCCGCGACTGCGATGGGACTTGGCACTTCGATCGGCGGCTGGAAAATTATCAAGACGATGAGCCGCAAGCTGCTCAAAATCGAACCGATCAACGGCTTCGCTTCCGACTTGAACTCGTCGATCATCATTCAGACGTCCACGCATATGGGGATGCCGCTGTCGACCACGCAAGTCATTTCATCGTCGATTATCGGTACGGGTTCGGTGCTTCGCTTCCACGATGTCAAGTGGGCCACCGTAACGAAGATGGTGCTGACCTGGTTTATTACGGTGCCGATCAGCATGGTGCTGGCGTTTATTACGTTCAAAATCCTGCTCGCGTTTATCTAAGCCGCTTCATACTCCTTGTCTGGGACTGTCTCAAACGAGTAAGCCTGGGGGAATGAATCAATGAATCGCACATTATGCAAGGAGCCTTCAAGCCACTATAAACGTGGAATGAAGGCTCCTTTTCAATTATTCCAAATAATAAGCGAGGCTTTGCAGCTCAGTCGTGAAGTCCGCATGGTGAACGCGAATTTCAGCTGGAACCTTGATGATCACCGGGGCGAAATTCAAGATCGCCTCAACCCCGGCTTCCACAAATTGATTGGCGACCTGCTGCGCCTCGACAGCCGGTACGGTAATAATGCCGATTCTGACGCTAAGCGCACGAATAGTGGAAACGAGCTCCTCCATCGGCTTCACCTTCAGCTGATTGATGGATTCGCCCACTTTGCCGGCATGCAGGTCAAATACCGCAACAATCTTCATATTATCTTTCAAATAAGCGTTATAATTGCACAAAGCGCGGCCAAGATTACCAGCTCCAACCAAGGCGACAGGGATCAATTTATCGAGCTTGAGAATTTGGCGAATTTTCTCGATCAAATAATCAACATCATACCCGATGCCCTTCTTGCCGAATTCGCCGAAATAAGCAAGATCCTTGCGAATTTGCGCCGGATTCAGGTCCAGCTTTTGACCAAGATCCTGCGAGGATACCGTTGATATATTTTTTTTGCTCAGCTCCGTCAGGAAACGTAAGTAAATGGGCAGCCGCCGCACAACTGCCTCGGAAATTTTTATCGTTTTCATGCTTGCTTCTCCTCCATCCACTGCTTGATACGCGGAACCAATTGACTCGCATTCATATGCTCGATCTTCGGACCCGGCAGCGAATACAGGAAGTACTTGCCATAGTTCGTGTCGATGACGCGGGTATCGTAAATAATGACGATACCTTTATCCGATGCCGTACGCACAAGCCGGCCGAACCCCTGCTTAAACCGGATCACCGCCTGCGGAACGGACAGCTTCATAAACGAGTTCAAATTTTTCTGCTTGAGCTTCTCGGTTTTCGCTTCCACAACCGGGTGCGTCGGCGGCTGGAAGGGCAGCCTCACAATCGCCAACGCCGTTAAGGCGTCCCCCGGGATATCAACCCCTTCCCAGAAGCTGCTTGTGCCAAGCAATACGCAGGCCGGACTGCTCTGAAACATCCGGGTCAGCTTGCTGCGGTTGCTGCTGTCAACGCCTTGACCAAGCACCTCGACGCCAAAGGAAGCGAGCATGTCCTTCAATCCGGCATGCACCGCCCGAAGCATCCGATTCGACGTAAACAGCACGAGCATACGTCCCTTCGTTTCCAGGGCGACCTCGGCAAGCGAAGGAATCAATGCTTCCACGTACTCCTTCTCACCGCCAAGTCCGCTGCGCAGTGTCGGAAAATCACGCGGTATGGCAACAAGCGCCTGCTCCCGGTAATTAAACGGCGAAGGCAGCTGGATCGTTTTCAACGAGCTGTCCGACTCCGAAGCACGCAGCCCCAGCTGTTCGCAGGTGTAATCAAACGACTTCCCGACCGACAGCGTAGCCGAGGTCAAAATCACGCTGTCCTTCGGCTCGAAAAACTGCTGGCGCAGCATCGCGCTGACATCAATCGGCACCGCGTTAAGCTGCAGGGAACGGCTTTTACCAAATTGACCGCCCTCCAGCCAATACACATAATTATCGTCAGGCATCGTCATAAAGATATGCAAATCTTCCTTATGCCGTTGCAGCTCCTTCACAGTACCTGCGAGATCAGTAACCTGACTCTGCACCTCAAATTCATCCTGGGCTTCCTTTAGATCGCCCAGCAGCTTCTCCAGCCGCTTGAGCGCTTCTGCCGCATGCAGCTGCAAATTTTCCTCCAACAGCTCCAGCTTATCCCAACCGCCGGGTAATGTTGCTTTTTTCAAGCGGAGCACGGATGAATTGCCGTCTGCCTGGGTGGATTCCCCGCCGCGCGCCGACAACAGCAGCTGGAACAGCAGCTCGTTCAGCTGGTCCCAGTCCTCCTTCAGATGGACCAGATGCTCCACAGCACGGTCGATCTCTGCGCTCCAATTGGCCACACGGGGGTCCTCGGCCGCTTTCTGCAGCTTGAAGCGCAGTCCGGACAGCTGCCCGGACCTGCTGTCCTTATACAGCCGCTGCAGCGTATTCAGCAAAGTATGATAGTGCAGCTCAATCCCGAGATGCTTGCTCGCCACTTCCTCAAAATGATGCGCTTCATCAATCACCAGATGCTTGTAGGCAGGCAGCAGCCGGTTGTCGGCTTTCATATCGGTAAACAGCAGCGAATGATTCGTAATGATCACATCCGCCGTATTCGCCTGATGCCGGGCGCGGTGATAAAAGCACTTTTTAAACCACGGACAAGCTCTGTTCAGACACGAATCGGTATCGCTTTCCACCGTATGCCAGAACAGCTTGCCTTTATTCGTAAACATCAGCTCTTCCTGATCGCCATGCTTCGTCTCGCCAAGCCATACAAGCATTTGCCCGGCTGTGACCCGATCATCCTTGCCCGGTTCAAAATCAAGCGTATTCAGCTTGTGCTCGAACTTTCTCAGGCACAGGTAATGACGCCGCCCCTTCAACACCGCTGCGCGAAATGAAACCGGGAACAAATCATGCAGCAGCGGAATGTCGCGCTCGCGCAGCTGCTCCTGCAAATTGATCGTATGGGTGCTGACGACCATTTTCTTATCATGCTTCAGTCCGTAATACAGAGACGGAATCAGGTAAGCAAGCGATTTCCCCGTTCCTGTACCCGCTTCCACCATCAGATGCTTGCCGGCTTCAAAGGCGCTTTCCACCTCGCTCAGCATCGTAACCTGCGCTTCCCGCTCCTCGTACGTCTCAAACCGCGTTTTCAATGTTTCCCGCAGCGCATCGTAAAACCGGTCGAAGGTAGGCTCCATCGCAAGCAGCTCCTGCGCATCACGTGTGTCCTCCTCGTCTCCCCAATCCCGCACATTTAAGGCGAATTGGCGGAAATAACGGTCAGCCTCAGGGTCCATCGGCTGATGCAGCTCGCGGTACACAAGCGCTTCGTGAAGAAGCCAGCCCAAATCATGGGGCGAATCGGCAAATATCAGATCCAGTCGCTGCAGCGTCAGCAGCGGCAGCGACTGCAGCCGCTCCAGGCAGGCAAGCCAGATCAGCGCCGTCACCTCGGCATCGCTGTCAGCCTGATGGGGGCGCTCATGTTCGATGCCGAACGACTGGCACACCATGGTAAGCTGCAAGCTCGACAAGCCCGGATACAAAATCCGGAGCAGGTCCATCGTATCCAGCATCCGTCCGTCAAACGGATAGTAGCCATTTTCATCCAGCGCCCGCTGCAGAAACGCCAGATCAAAGCCGACATTATGACCGACCAGCGCCGCGTCCTGCAGCAATGGCATCATTTCTCCCATTATTATGTCAATACTTGGAGCAGCTTGAACCATCGCGTCATCAATGCCGGTAAGCGAGGTAATCGCAGCAGGTATAGCCATTCCCGGATTGACGAGCGACGTGTACCTGTCGGTGATCTGCATATCGTCTATAATGAAAAGTCCGACCTGAATAATTCGGTCTGTCGTCGAACTTCCGGTTGTCTCAAAGTCCAAAACCGCAAATTTCATTGGTGCCGCGTTCAATCCCTTCCTGACCCTCTTCTCCCTAGCATACCATATTGCGCCGGAAAGGAATAGCCGCCAAGCCAGACAAGCCGCTGCAGAGAAACTCTACAGCGGCGCTTCAACAGCTCTTGCAGGAATGAATGTAAAGTTTAATCCGCCCTTGTCCACCTGGCAAAAGCCAAGCTCCAGCAGCGGCTCGACGCTGGCCGGATCGGTTCCGTAAGCAAGCGTGAACAGCTCGCAAGCCTTATCCAAATTATTGCGCTGCGCCTGAATGCAGCCCATCGCGTTCAATGCAATGGCCTTGAGCTGTTTGTTGTCCGTCAGCTGCGACAAAAAATGAAAGTGGGCGTAGCTGTCCTCCTGCTGTCCACGGTGCAGGCAGGACATCGCCAAATAAATGCGGGCCAGCGTAAATTCCGGCTGCCGATGCAGCAGCTCGGCGAACTGAGCCGCCGCCTCCTCATACATATGCAGCTTATAATAGCCCTGCGCTTTGACAAATTGATCGGATCGCTTCTCCGCCAGCTCGGTCAGCTCCGCCTGCGGCGGCGCTCCAGCCTCCGGCAAGGTCATGATGCCCGTCGCACGCAGCGTCTGGCCGAGCTTCTCTTCAAACAGCAGCCAATCCTCGATGCAGGCGTCGCTCATCGCTTTCAGCGAATGGAGCTTGTCTGCCAGCAGCTTGCGCTGTACGCCGGACGAGGACGGATAAGCTGCCAGCACTTCATCAAGCATATCATTCATCGAGGCAAACAGATGCTTGAACATACGCACATCCCACCTTTGCTCGCTTGGTATGAGGTATCTTCATTGTGCGTCGCCCCGTACCGTTTCATGCGGCGTTACAGCACGGTGGAATGAATTTCTTCCTTCAGAACATGAGCAATCACATTATCGTCGCCCATGATCGCAATGCTTGGCACATGCTGCCTGGCCGCCTCATCGCTCATCATCGCATAAGAAAGAATGATAACCTTGTCGCCGGGCTGCACCATGCGCGCTGCCGCTCCGTTCAAGCAGATGACGCCGGAGCCGCGCGGACCGGGGATGATGTACGTTTCGAACCGGGCTCCGTTATTGTTGTTGACAATTTGCACCTTTTCATTAGGCAGCATATCGACCGCATCGAGCAAATTCTGGTCAATGGTAATACTGCCGACGTAGTTCAAGTTCGCCTCGGTTACGGTGGCGCGGTGGATTTTAGCTTTCAGCATCGTACGGAACATAGTCGGTTTCCTCCTCAGGATGAGCGTGTGATGACACAATTATCAATTAAACGGGTTTGGCCAAATTTGACCGCGACGGCGATAATCATACGCTGCCCCGCAGACAACGCCGCCAAATCGGCGACGGGCTGCAGCGATGGAAAATGCAGCAATTCAACATAATCAATGACAGCCAGCGGTTCCTGCCTGATTCGCGCGGCGACCTGTGCCTCCACTTTCGCTGCAGCCAGCGGCGCAGTGCCCGCTTCGATCTGCTGAGCGGCCTCGCGCAGCGCGCGGCTCAGTACGGCAGCTTGATTGCGTTCCTCCGGGCTTAAATAAACGTTGCGCGAGCTTTTCGCCAAGCCGTCCGGTTCGCGGACAATCGGACAAGACACAATGCGTACAGGCAAGTTCAGATCCAGCACCATCTGCTCGATGACCGCCACCTGCTGCGCATCCTTCATCCCGAAGTAGGCGTTATCCGGCTGCACGATATGAAACAGCTTGGTCACCACCGTCGCCACCCCGTCAAAATGCCCGGGCCGTGAGGCGCCGCATAACCGCGAGGTGACGTCCTGCACCGATACCGTCGTACGCGTCGGGGCCGGGTACATGTCCTCGACCTTTGGCAAAAACACAATGTCCGTGCCTGCCTCAGCCGCCAGTGCCAAATCACGCTGCTCATCGCGCGGGTATCGCTCAAAATCTTCATTTGGGCCGAATTGCAGCGGGTTTACGAAAATACTAAGCACAACGAGTGTATTTTCCTGACGCGCCGCGTGCAGCAAGGACGCATGACCTTCATGCAAAAAGCCCATCGTCGGCACAAAGCCAACCTGTGCATCGGGCCGCTCGGCGCGGGCCGCCCGGACCGCTTCACGGAGTCCGGAAATGGTAGTAATGACCTGCATGCTTAACGTCCTCCCCCATACAGATGGCTAGCCACTTCCTCCGGCTTATGAAAGGTATGCTCTTCGGCCGGAAATTGCCGCGTTTTGACATCCTGCACATACTGCTGCAGCGCACTGCGGATCATGCCGCCAACCGCCGCGTATTCCTTGACCATCCGCTTCGGATGGGATTCGGCGGCATACCCGAGCAGGTCGTGGAACACCAGCACCTGGCCGTCACAGGACGGGCCCGCTCCGATTCCGATGGTCGGAATGGTCAGCGCTTCCGTCACCTCACGGGCCAGCTCATCGGTAACAAGCTCCAGCACAATCGAAAAAGCTCCTGCCTCCTCCAGCAGCCGGGCATCGTCAAGCAGTCGCTTCGCTTGGGCCGCCGTTTTACCCTGCACTTTGAAGCCGCCAAGCTGATGAATGGATTGCGGGGTAAGGCCGAGGTGCGCCATAACCGGGATACCGGCCCGAGTCAGCGCCTGCACCGCCGGAGCGATCTCAGCTCCCCCTTCCAGCTTGACTGCCTTGGCAAGTCCTTCCTGCATCAAACAGGCGGCATTGCGCAGCGTCTGATCCAGGCTGCCGTGGTAAGTTGCAAACGGGAGGTCCGCTACGACAAAGCTGGCGCGCGCCGCACGGGTAACAGCCTTCGTATGATGCAGCATATCGCTTAGCGTCACCGGAACCGTCGTTTCATAGCCGAGCACGACATTGCCAAGCGAGTCGCCTACCAGCAGCACATCGACGCCAGCCTGCTCGGCCAGCAGCGCCGACGGGTAATCATAAGCGGTCACAACGCTGATCGGCTGTCCATGTTCCTTCATTCTCCGCAGTCCGATCGTCGTGACGGGTTTGCGCGTTTCCATGTAGCAAGCACCTGCTTTCCGTTGTTGGTCGATGTATCGGTTTGTAGATGGCCGCTGAGCTCCGGGACGCGGGCATCTACGCAAAAAAACCTTGCAGCTCCTCCATGTCCCGTCCAGGGGGCGGGCGAGAGCTGCAAGGTTCACATGGCTAAATAAACCTATGATCCTTCTGTCTCGGTCCCGTGCAGGCTCAGAGCAGAATCCGGTATCATACTGATATTGCTTCGTTTCAGTTGGTACGGTTCGATCAAAACTTTCTACTTCAATGATTGATGTTGCCGGTCTCGCGACCGTTCCTCCATGCCTGTGTCTGAAGGTGCAGCTCCTTAACAGGATGCCGCCCTGACTGACGTTCGCATACTGGAAGATCGTATGAGCTATTGTAACAAATTCGACAACAGTTGTCACCACTAATCGACAGACTGCTGGCCTACTGCTTGATGTCGCCTGAGGATAGCCTATTGGCCTACAACTCAATGTCGCCTGAATACAGCGCTTTGATCGTGCCGTCCTCCAGCCGTATCATTAACGCTCCCTGATCGTCGATCCGCTCCGCAAATCCGGTCAGTGAGCCTTGCGGCGTCGTGCAGACGATTGAACGGCCGAGCGATACGCTCAGCGCTTCCCACAGCAGCTTGACCGGCGCGAAGCCTTCCGCTTGATACAATGCATAGAGCTGCTCCCACTCCAGCAAAATTCGGGCGAGCAGCGCGGCGCGATCCAGCTTCCGACCGGCGACGATCGCCAGGGAGGTTGCCTTTTCCAGCAGCTCGTCCGGGTAATCCTCGGACGCCAGATTGACGCTCAGTCCGATTCCGGCGATCACGTGCCGCAGGCTGCCATTTTCCACATTCGCTTCGAGCAAAATGCCCCCGACCTTCTTGCCCTCGAGCAGCAGATCGTTCGGCCATTTGATTCCGACGTCCAGCGCCGTGACTGACCGGACAGCGCGGCAGACGGCGACCGCCGTCAGCAGGGTAAGCTGCGGGGTGTCAGCTAGCTTTAGCCATTCCGGCCGCAATAGGAGGCTGAACCAAAGTCCTTTGCCTTTCGGGGAATGCCAAACGCGCCCGAGACGTCCCCGGCCGGCAGTCTGCCGCTCGGCCAGCGCAAGCGCCCCTTCCTCTGCGCCAGCCAAGACGAGCTGCTGAACGGCCGACTGCGTCGAATCCACTTCCTCTATGTAGTTGACGTGACGGCCGAATCGTTCCGTTTGCAGCATCGCAAGAAAGGCGGCCAACGGGAACTTCTCCGGCGCGGATCGTAAGCGGTAGCCTTTACGCGGCACGGCTTCGAATACATATCCGTCCTGCTTGAGCCGCTCGATTTGTTTCCAGATGGCGGTGCGGCTAATGCCCAGCACGCCGCTCAACTGCTCTCCTGATAAAAAAGCGCCGTCCGCTTGCTCGAACAGCTCGATCAGACGTTGACTCATGGCTCACCCGTCTCCCGGTATTCATGATGATAGGACTCGGCTGCCAGCAGCAGCGCTTCGGTTTCATTCGGCAGCTTTCCAAGCGCCACCAGCTCCAGCAGCCGCTGCAGCAGCTTGCCGGTCCAAGGTCCGCCGCGAAGCTGCAGCCGCTGCAGCAGAACCTGACCGGACACAGCCAGCTCGCGAAGCTCCGCTGCCGGCATTTGCTCAATCCAGGCTGGTCCATGATCAAGCCATGCCTGGATCAATAAAGCCGCCCGCGGCTCCTTGGCGCAGAACCCGCCCTTGTCCGCGTTGTCCCTGCTATCCACGTTGCCCGTCCCGCTGGCGGCCCATGCCGGGTCCAGCTTGTACAGCTCCAGCAGCGCTGTCAGCGTCGCTTGGCCGTACCGCACGGCCGCGAGCACCAGCGCGGAGCGGGCCGCCTGCAGCTCGGACGCCGCGCTCTGCTCCTCGGCATCGCCCAGCCACGTGCCCGCCAGCTGTGTCCGGGCGGACAACAGCGCTGTCAACGCTTCGATTTGCTTGACCGAGCATGTCAGCCGCCGCAGATCGGCGGCGCATTCGGACGGCGCCGCCTCCAGGCGCCCGTATACATACGCCAAGCGCAGCCCCGTATCCGGCAGGCTGCGCAAATCCGGCCACGCGTCCACGCTCGCAGGCAGCGCGGCCCATAACAGCGGGCTGCGCGTATGCCGAAGCAGGCCGCTGCGCACAAGCAGCGCAAGCGCCCGATTCGGGTCGCTGCCCGCCATCATCCGCTCCAGCTCCGCCCTGACGCGCTCCAGCGCGATATGCTTGAGCAGCGGCGCCAGCTCCTGCAAAGACGACCAGGAGGCCGGCTCCACCTCCAGATCGTACTCCGCCGCAAAACGGACGCAACGCAGCATACGCAGCGCATCCTCGGAGAACCGCTCGGCGGCAGAGCCGACACAACGCAGCACGCCGCGCTCCAAATCAGCCCGCCCGCCGAACGGGTCCACGATATGACCCTCGCGGTTCATTGCCATCGCATTCATCGTGAAGTCGCGGCGGCGCAAATCCTCCTCCAGCTTCTGGATGTAAGCAACCGATTGCGGACGGCGAAAGTCGGCATAACCCGACTCCTGGCGAAAGGTAGTCACCTCATACGGGCTACGACCCATCACAACCGTCACCGTGCCATGCTGCAAGCCGGTCGGGATCGTCCGCTCAAACAGCGCCTCGACCTGCTCCGGCAGCGCAGACGTTGCAATATCAAAATCCTTTACAGGTCTCGACAGCCATGCGTCGCGAACACAGCCGCCGACCAGGTAAGCTTCATAGCCGGCCGCGTTCAGCTGCGCGACAATCGCAAGCGCCTGGCTGCGCTGCTGCCGCTCCCCGTCTCCCGGCCCAGTCAGCGCACCGCCGCCGGCACTCAGCATTGCGGCTGCTCGGCATGCAGCCACTGAGGAAGCGGCCGACCTAGCACCTGATAATACAGCGACTCATACTGCCTGGTGATCACTTCATTACAAAACGTAAACCGGGCCCGATGCAAGCCGGCTTCCCGCATCTGCTTGTAGGCCGACTCATTTTTGAGCAAGGCGATCGCAAACTGCGACATCAGATCCACATCGCCGATTTCGGCCAAATAGCCGGTTTCGCCATGCGTAATCAGCTCCGGAATGCCCCCTGCGTTCGAGGCAATCGTCGGCACGCCGCAAGCCATCGCTTCCAGCGCAACCAGACCGAAGCTTTCCTTCTCCGACGGCAGCAGCATCAGATCGGCCAGAGACAGCAGCTGCGCTACATCATCCTGCTTGCCGCAGAACGTTACCTTGTCAAGCAGCCCGCGCTCCTTGACCTGACAAAGCACCTTGGACAGCTCCGGTCCTTCGCCGACAAACAGCAGCCGCGACGGCACCTCCTTGCGCACCTGATCAAAAATTTCAACCACATCCGTCACCCGCTTCACAGGCCGGAAGTTGGAAATGTGAATCAAAATCTTTTCGTCCGGATGCGCAAATTCCTTGCGCAGGCTGCCGACGTCACGCGGGTAATACACCCGTTTATCGACAAAGTTATAGGCCAGCTCGATCGGCTTCTCAATGCCAAGCAGCTGTCTCGTCTCGTGAATCAAGTCTTCGGACACGGCCGTGACGGCATCGCTGCCATTGATCGCATACCGGATCAGATCGCTGAGCGATTCATCCTGGGCGAGTACCGTAATATCGGTCCCGTGCAGCGTCGTCACGACTTTGAGCTCCGGACCGACCATTTGTTTGGCCAGCAGCGCGCACACTGCATGTGGAATCGCATAATGGACATGGAGCAGGTCAAGCTTTTCCTGCTTGACGACCTGGGCCAGCTTGCTCGCCAGCGACAGATCATACGGCGGATATTTGAACACGTAATAGTCGTTAACTTCGACCTCGTGGTAAAAGATGTTTTTATCGAACTTTCCTAAACGGAACGGCATGCTGTGTGTAATAAAATGTACTTGATGCCCCTTCTCCGCCAGCAGCTTCCCAAGCTCGGTCGCCACGACGCCGGAGCCACCGAGAGTCGGATAACAGGTAATGCCGATTTTCAACCGATCCATGGATGCTGCCCCCTCTTTCGGAACTTGCCGGTAGTAATGTAAAAGTAACTTAAAATAATGCAGGCATATACGGCAACCTTGTCTTGAAGCCCTCGGCATAACTAATCGCCCGCCGCTGTCCCAGGAGCGAATCGCGTGCTTCCACCCGCTCCAGATAGCCTTGATTCAACGGCGTCCGCACAACATCAGCGCCTGTGGCTTCAAACTGCGAGCGGTAGGCGCGCAGCGATGCTTGCTTGCGGTCGTAGACGGCCGTCACATCAACCATCACATCAGGCTCTACCGTATCATTGATGAAGTAAAAATACGTCTCTTCTACCGTATGCGCGGCGATATGCGGCATATACTTGCGCAGCTTGGCATTAAATACCGCCTCCTGCACGAGCCGACTGCATGCAATATGATCGGGATGACGATCCTCCCAGTAAGGTGCAAACACGATACGCGGCCGATGCAGCCGGATTTCCGCGACAATCCGCTCGATGTAGCCGGCATCCAGCGCAAGTCCGCGGTCAGGCAGCTCCAGGTTGCGACGTGAAACAAGCCCCAGCTCCTGCGCAGCTTGGTCCGCTTCCGCCCGGCGTCCTTCCACCGTCCCGTTCGAGGACATCTCGGCCAGCGTCAGATCGCAGACGCCGATCCGCAGCCCGGCCGCGGCATGCTTCGCTATGGTGCCGCCCATTCCGATCTCTGCGTCGTCCGCATGAGCGCCAAAGACCAATATATCCAGCTGCGGCGTCATTCTTCGATCCCTGGCTTGTACTTGTGAACAAGCTCGCGCCAGGCGAAATCGCCGCGGTCCAGCGCCTTAACGAGAATTTCCGCCGTTGCGATGTTGGTGGCGCAAGGAATGCCCTGCACGTCGCACAGCCGAAGCAGCGCGATAATATCCGGCTCATGCGGCTGTGCCATCAGCGGGTCGCGCAGAAAAATGATCAGATCCATCTCATTGGTCGCCACAAGCGCGCCAATCTGCTGGTCTCCTCCCAGCGGCCCTGACATAAACCGATGCACCTGCAGCGCGGTTTGCTCCATAATGCGGGTACCGGTTGTCCCGGTCGCATACAGCTTGTGATCCTTGAAAACATGCTCATAGGCAGTAACGAAATTGACCATCTCGTCTTTTTTACGGTCGTGCGCAATCAGCGCGATATGCATGGTCATGGAAGATGCTCCCCCTTAGGATGTCCTGCTTTCCGTATGGAAAAACGAGGACGCGGTCAGCGGCCCCGTTAAGACCGCTATCCGACTGTCCCCTTTTTCTCCGCTTGGTTCCGTGTTAGTCGATAAAATGCTCAAAGCCGTACACAAGCCCTTCATACGTCATCACTTTTTTGACAGCGACGTTGACGCCCGGCATGTATCCGGCCCGATCATAGGAATCGTGGCGGATCGTCAGCGTCTGGCCAAACTCGCCGAAAATCACTTCCTGCAAAGCAAAAATTCCCGGCAATCTGACACTATGTATCCGGTATCCGTCGTAGTAAGCGCCGCGCGCTCCTTCGATCAGTTCCTTTTCATTCGGATGGCCCTGGCGCAGCTCGCCGCGCACCTGGGAAATCAGCTCAGCGGTTTTGACCGCTGTACCGGACGGCGCATCAAGCTTCTGGTCTCCGTGGTATTCGATAATTTCCACATGCGGCATATATTTGGAAGCCTGCGCTGCAAATTTCATCATCAAAATGGCGCCGATCGAAAAGTTAGGCGCGATCAGTCCGCCGATGCCTTGTTCCTTGCAACGCTTGTCCAGCTCTTCAATTTCTTGCGGCGTGAAGCCGGTCGTTCCGATAACCGGGCGTACGTTATGCTTGATGGCCAGGCTCGTATGGCTGACCGCAGAATGCGGTGTGGTAAAGTCAACCAGCACATCCGGCTTTGTTTCCACAAGCGCCAGCTCCAAATCATTCGTCAGCTCAACGCCGCAAGCCTCTGCGCCTACCAATCGTCCGACATCAATCTGCAAGGCGGAGCGGCTTACAGCTGCCACCAGCTCCAGCTCGGCGTCCGCCAGCACCATTTTGATTACTTCACGCCCCATACGGCCGCTTGCACCGGCTACCGCTACTTTTATTTTCGCTTCATTGTGAGTCATAATCCTGCTTCCTCTCTTTCGGCATGCCCGATGATGACATACGCTGCATATGTTGCTTCCACTTCCATTCATACACCGGCAGCAGCCGTCGGCCCGTCGAATGCTCAGGGTCCAGCTTCAGCAGCTCGCGCACTGCGCGGATCGCCAGATGCATTTCATCCAGCCGGGCATAAGCAAGCGTCAGCAGCAAGAACGCTTCGAGCGACAGAGGGTCCAGCTCTATCGACTGCTGAATGAGCGAAACCGCCAGCCAAAGCCGTTCATCCGCCTCCTCGAACAGCTTCTCGGCCTGCACCAGCAGCGCCTTGGCCCGCAGATGCTGCAGATGGAAGGCGTAATGCTCATCCTGCGGCTCAAGCGCCGCCGCCTGCCCGGCATGATCAATCGCTTTATCCAGCTTATTGCTGCGGGCATATGTGATGGATAACTTATAATGATACGTTGCGCAATCCGGCTTCATTGCAATCGCCAGCTCGAACCAGCGGATCGCCTGTTCGAAATCATGAGCGAGAATGGCTTCATACGCTTTCTTGATCGCAAGCTCGCTGTCCATGTCCCTATCCCCTTCCCTCTGCTTGCGGAGAGAATGCCGGCATCCGAAGCGGCCGTACGAAATCAGGGTGCTGGTACAGCATATGCTGCGAGCTAGGAATCGGTGTTAGACACCGGCGTCCAGCGTTTGGCGTCGCGCGTTTGAAACTTATGCATCACTTTCTGATGCGCCTCGGTGAGGTCAATGTTCAGCGAGTTGGCGAAGCAAATCGTAATAAACAAAATATCGCCAAGCTCCAGCTCAATGGAATTGTCTTCCTCCGACGCCTTCTTCGGTTTTTCGCCGAATTGGTGGTTCACCTCACGGGCAAGCTCGCCGACCTCCTCGGACATGCGGGCCAGCATGGACAACGGGCTGAAATATCCCTCTTTAAACTGCGATATGTAAGCATGGACCTCTTCCTGCAAGTCCTTTAACGAGCGTTCCTGATCTGCCATCTGACGATTCACCAGCCTTGAGCTTGAGTTCTGACATTGTCCGATATGTTCTGTCAAACGTCAACTCCATGTTAACGCAAACTAGGGCATTATGACAAATTTTTTTTGTCGGAGAAGGAGATGCTAAACACAGTCGGCCAAGTACGGACCGTTGCAGCACACGCTGTATGCACGGGAAAACGAGGGGAGCTGGGGCAATCGTGGTACAACGGAGCTGGAGGAGCTTGACCGGCAATCTGCTGCCGATTGCCGTCGGCACAGCCATCTACGCATTCGGACTCCATTATTTCGTCATCGCAAACGGGCTGATGGAGGGCGGCATTACCGGCGTAGCGCTGCTTGTCAATTACTTGACGGGGCTGCCTCCGTCCCTGACGACGCTGGTAATCAACATTCCGATTTTTCTGCTTGGCTGGCGTATGCTGGACAAGGGAGCGATGTTTTACACGGTCAGCGGCACGCTGCTGCTGTCCGTTTTCCTCTGGATGATGGAGACGTTGATTCGCGCAGGCAGGCTGGTTCCTTTTCATACGGAGAGCGACTACTTCCTCGTTTCCGCGTATGCCGGCGTGACGCTGGGCACAGGGCTTGGGCTTGTGTTTCGATACGGGGGGACAACCGGAGGCTCTGATATTATTGCGCGGATTGTGCATAAAAGGAAGGGCTGGAGCATCGGCCGGCTCATTCTCGTGACCGATGCGGTCGTACTGGGGGCCTCCCTGCTTTTTCTGCCCAAGGAAAAATTGATGTATACCTTAGTTGTCGTATTTATTACATCCAAAGTCATTGATATTATGATCGAAGGCGCGTATGCGGCCAAAGCGTTCACCATTATGACGGACTACGCCGAGCCGCTCGCCGCAGCGATCACCCGCCAACTGGAGCGAGGCGTGACGTTATTTCCTGCTAAGGGCGCGTTTTCGGGCCAGCCTAAGCCTGTTGTGTATTGCGTCGTTGCGCGCAGCGAAATGAAAAGGCTTAAAGACCTCGTTCACAGCATCGACCCTCGTGCGTTTGTCATTATCACAGAGGTTCACGATGTGGTGGGCGAAGGCTTCAAGCCTTTGTCTTGAAACCGGATAGCAGCCTATAGAACAAGCCGCTCGGCTGTCCGTCTATTGGCTCCCGACCGCTGGCATCCCTCAGCTCACCGGCTGTCCGTGGCTGACAACAAGTACGCTTCCGGCTTGCAGATCAGGAACGCAGCCTGGATTCCGTTTCCTCCTTGCGGCGCAGCGGAACGAGTCCGTCATGCTTCTGCCACAGCCGCCAGCCGGCAAATCCGAGCGCTGCCACAATAAACGAACCGAGGCCAATCGTCCACAGCAGCGGATTTTGCGGCTCCGGATAAGGCAAATAGGCGGTCGTTTCCCGCTTCATAAACAGCTTATCCAACGTCTGGCGCATCGGCGGCATCGCATTCAACACGTTGCGGAACGGCGCTGGCTGACTTAGCGTCTGCGACTTCACAAAGCCAAGCAGCGAATCCATCTTTTCGACATCCTCAATCGGCCTGCTAATGATCAGACTCGGATGCACGGTTGCATAATGCTGCTCCAGATGCTGCAGCGCATCCTGCAGCGCCGCTTTATTGCTCCCCTGAGCCGCCTGCTCTATACGGTTCAGATCATCCTGCAGCGGCCGGTAGAGCTGCAGCCACATCGGCTGGCTAGAGTGAGCGAGCGCATCCGCAGCCAGCCGGATTTTCGCTGCGGCCACCTGTCCGGCATCCGTATCGAAGCTGACAGCTGCAAATACACGTTTCGCCTGCGTGATCGTCTCCGTAAACGCTTGAACCCCCTCCAGCGAGGTGATTCCTTCAAATGGAATCTGGGTCGCCTGGTCGCTGAGCTGCTGCAGGACAACGCGCCCCCCGGCGACATCGCCCTTTTGCATCCGCTGATATAAATCCTCAGCTGTTGTATTCAACAGCTTCACCTGCTGCTTCTGCTGTTCGTTTGGCCGATTCGCCGGGCTCACCGCCTGCTCAGGCTGTGAGCCAAGCCATCCGCAGCCGCCGAGCAGCGGCAGCAGCAACGCCACCAAGCTTACCCGCAGCCACTTCCAGCTAGATGCTCCTGTCACCTGACATCCCTCCTATGGACATGTTCCTACCGTTATCCTATGGGAAGGTTGTCTGCTTTAGACCGATTGCGCCAGCTTTACCTTTGCTGCCCGCGAGCGCGGCCCCTCCACAGCAGCAGCGCGATTGCGATCCCCAGCATGCTCAGACCAACCGTGAACCACTGTATGGCCTGGAGATCGTCCAGCAGCATGTCCGGAAGCCACGGAAAAATACCGGCGCCATAATCCATCAGATCATTCCATAACGTCCAGCCGCCGACGGCCAGCACCGCTGCCAATGAAAACCGGTAAAACCGTGCATACAGCAGCGCCTCGGCCGCCATGCCCAAATGGGAGAGTGTCAGCATCCAGTCCTGCCAGCCGATCTGATCGCCTTGCCAAGCGCCGGCCCAAATCATGGCGACAGCCCAGATGCCGTATTTAAACGAAGTGATCAACGCAAACGCCTCAACAAAACCCCGGATGAAGCTCACACGTTCGTTGGGCCAGGCGATGCGCTCACGGCGGTTCACATCCTTGAGCAGCAGCAGCAGAAACAGGGAGAAAAACAAACTGGCTGTCGGGCTATCGGGGACAAACGGCAAAAAAGCCGGGCCATACTCAGCCAACGTGAAGGCCAGCTGTTTGCCGTACCAGACGTAGCCGTAGATGGTGCCGGGTATATTCACCAGCAGCAGGCATATGAGCATAAACCGTCCGCCGAGAAAGGCATTGCTGAAAAAAAACGACAAGCGAAACTCGCTCAACCGAAGCACTCCCCTCAAGTACAGCTAATGAAAAGCCTGACCGCTTGCAGGCGGCCAGGCTTCGTTGTAACCGTTATTGTTTCTTCTGCTTGCTCAACCAGTCAGCCAGCTTGTCGATATCGTCAGCCGTCAAGCCTTTGGCGATATTGGCGTCATATTGCGCGCCCATGTTGCCCTGGCCGTTTTTGATAATACCGAGAATTGCGGCCTTGTCATGCGAATCGCCAACGCCGCGCAGTGCTGGAATTTTAGCCGCCGGCATCCCTTTCAGGTCGCCGCCATGACATTGCAAGCATGTCGACTTCTGATAAATGGATGCAGCCGGATCATCCGGCGCCACAATCGCAGCCGCTTGCGCCGCCGCAGGCTTTTTCGCGCCGCCGCCGCTTTCCCCGCCGCCTGCGTGCATTTCTTGCTCACGCTTGATATGCTCAGGAATCACGTTTTTGGCTTTCAGCTCATGCTGGTAATGCTGCCACGAAAACACCGTCAAGTAGGAAACGGCAATCAGGCTCAGAAACATCAATGCGCTGGCAATCGGGCGCTTGTAGAAGCGTCTTTCCTTGCCTGTGTCCAAAAACGGAGCCAGCAGCAGCGCGCCGAACAAAATGCCCGGCACGCCTACCGTACCGAGTACAACCCAGCTGCCGGACGTGTAGGGATATTTGAGCAATTGATACATAAACAGGAAGTACCAGTCCGGCATCGGAATGATCTCGGTGTTCGTCGGATCAGCCGGGTAACCAAGCGGCGCCGCTTCAGACATAACCAGCACCAGAATACCCATCAGAACGACGACGCCTACCATCCATTCCTTCAGCAGGAAGTTCGGGATAAATACTTCGGATTTACCCGGATAAGCCGAGAAATCCTGCGGGATCATTCTCGTCGTTTTTGCTTGGACGCGGGAATCGCCTACATAGACGATTTTTTCGTCAGATTTATGACCGTGAGCCACGTATCGCTCCTCCTTCTTTTGTTCTCATGAGCCTCGTCTGTCAAGCAGGGGTCTGTCCGTTTCGATCTTAGAGCGGTCCGGAAATACCTTGCTTACGGATCATGATAAAGTGACCGGCGAGCAGCGCAAGCAGCGCACCCGGCAGGAAGAATACGTGCAAGGCAAAGAATCTCGTCAACGTCTGTGCCCCGACGATCTCGCCGCCCTGCAGCAGCGTCTTGGCATACGGCCCGATGTATGGCGCGGATTCAACAATTTTCAGCGTTACGCTCGTTGCAAAGTAAGCCTTGTTGTCCCAAGGCAGCAAATAGCCTGTCAGACCAAGACCGAGCATGACGAAGAAAATAAGCATGCCCACGACCCAGTTCATCTCGCGCGGCGCTTTGTAAGAGCCGGTAAAGAAAACACGGAGCGTATGTAAAAACATCATTACGATAACAAGACTGGCGCCCCAGTGATGCATCCCGCGTACGATTACGCCAAATGCGACCTTATGCTGCAAATAGTCAACGCTTGCATAAGCATTGATAATATCCGGCACATAATACATCGTCAAAAACATACCGGACAAAATTTGTATAACTGTGATGAAAAACGTCAAGCCGCCAAAGCAATACACGAACGCGGAAAAATGATGCGCAGGGTTGACGTGCTCAGGCACCTCATGATCCGCGACATCTCTCCAAAGCGGCGTGATATCCAGGCGCTCATCAATCCAGTTATAAATACTTTTAATCATCTGATGCTACGCCTCCTTCTACACCCGTTTGTTCGGACCAAGCTGACCGACATACACGAAACCTTGCTCCACTTTCACTGCATACTGGTCAAGCGGCGCATTCGCAACGGCCAGATGCTTGCCGTCGATCGTGTAATGCGCTCCGTGACAAGGACAATAATATTGATCCTTGAACTCCGGATTCGAATTCCAGTTTACCGTACAACCCAAGTGCTTACAGGTCGGATTCAATGCAAATACTTGTCCGTCCTGCCCCTTGGAAATCCAGGCTTCAAGCTCCGGCTCGCTCGCATACCAGCCGTCTACTTGCTGAACCTTGAATTTAAATACTTTCGGTTCATTGGTAACCTTGGCTTCTTCCACAACCTTGACCCAATCAGCTTCCTTCTTGGGCTGAAGGACCGGATCGACTGCAAACCGAACCATCGGCACAATCATCCCGGCACCCATAAAAGCTCCCGCTCCGCCAAGGGTGTAGGAAAGAAACTGGCGTCTGGACATCTCCCGACGTTTTACCGGCTTCTCGCCATGATTCGTATGATCGTTCATTCTCGTTCTACCCCCTTTTGCAACATATATCAGTCGTTCGACATAACTTTACACCAGATACTAGGACATAACTAATAATAGCTTACGTCTCTGGGTGCGTCAAGAATGGAGACAAGACTTCGCACCCGCGAAAACTGGCGCTCCAAAGCAGTGTTAACACAATTGTCACAACTGTCCTCGGCCGTCCGAAGCCTCGCTCCTACATAGAATTGACACCCTTGGCACAGATCATACATGACTCACACGGATTCCCTGCCAAACCAAAGCTTAGACAGCTTGTCCGCAACGTCCCGCTTCGCCGCCGCTCCGCTTGCGCGCAGCTCCGCGCCCGTCAGATGGACGACCAGATTCGCCTCGGTCACAAGCTGTGCCAGGTCCAGCTCCTCCTTCGGCGCCGCGCTGACAAGCACGACATAACGGAAGCCGGCCAGCTTCAGCCGCGCGCTTGCATCCGCCAGAAGCGTATGGAAGGCTGCCGCCGCATGACCGCCCCCGACGTAATGCAAGGCCGGATAAGTCACCGTTCTCCCCTTGAACGGCACCTCGATCAGGTCAAGCACATCCCGCAAGTCCTCCAGCGCCGCCGCCGCCTCTGCCGGAGCCTCGGAGCCGTCCAATCCGGTCACCGGCAGCAGCGCGGTATCCAGATAAGGCTGCAGCTCCGGCCAGGCAGCCGCATCAATTTCACTGAACTTCATCGTTTCACCTTCTCTCCGCTTCTTACTTTAACACAATTTTGCGCAAAAAAAAGACATCTGAGAAGTTCTCACATGTCTTTCAACGAAATACAGTGTCTATGTGTTTCCTATCATTCCCTGCCTTATGGTTGAAGCAATCAGTTGACCTGGGAGCGCAGCAAGTTGAGCTCGGACGTGAGGGCAAGAAAGGCGGGTTCGTCTCCCGTTGCCAGGGCCAGATCAATTTCCCGAATAAGCCGCTTCTCGTTGAAGTTGCGTACAGCCTTATCCAGCACCATTTCAGCAAACAAGCTCAGCATCATGTCATTCGTCACATTCATTTTGCCCATGAGTACCTACCTCCAAACCGGGTCATTAGAAATTGTTCTCCTCAGGCGGGCGGGTATTAGGCAAGCTCGGCGCGGTATTCCTCCGCCTTGCGGCAATAGCTTTCCATCGTCCTTTTCATTCTGGCCAGATCCGCTTCTGCGAGCGAACGAACCTGCTTGGCCGGGGAACCGAGCCACAGACTATATGAAGGAACCGACCGATTCTCGGTGATTAATGAACCCGCTCCTATTAAAGCATATTCAGCAATGTCGGCGCCGTTAAGTACAATAGCCCCCATGCCGATTAATGTACCCTTGCCTATGCGGCAGCCGTGAATGATCGCGCCGTGTCCGACCGATACCTCGTCCTCCACCACAAGCGGCTGATCCGTATTCACATGGCCGATGCAGCCGTCCTGGATATTACTTCGCTTTCCGATCCGAATCGGAGCCAGATCACCGCGCAGCACCGTATTGTACCAGATGCTCGCCCCTTCCTCGATCACAACATCGCCAATGAGTTGTACGCCAGACGCCAGAAATACAGTCGGATGAATCTGCGGCTGGATGCCGTTATAGCTGTGCAGCATGCTAATCGCTCCTTCAGTTTCAATATGGGAGAGATTGTAGCAAGCTGCCGGCCCGGGTGTCAATCCGCAAGCCTGATCCGGTCATGCTCGTCCAGCCGAACGCCTTCGATCAAGCTTGCGCCCAGCCGGGTTACCTGCAGCACCCGCCCGGCCTGCTCATCCTCCCCGATGCGGAGCAGCCCCAGATGCATCATCATCTGAATAATGCGCTGCTCCAAAATGGCGTCCGGCGTATCATAATAAAATGGACGAATGAGCGGACTGAGCGTCTCCTTGACCGAAGCCAAGGTCAGCCAGGTCGAGGACATCGCCTGCAGCCAGTGTACGATCGAGACAAGGCCCGGCACCGGCCCCTTGTACAGCCGCAGCCAAAACCGGTAAAGCTCGGCGGGCGCCTCCCGCCGTCCTGTCTCGACCGCTTCTCTCCCTCGGTCAGTCAGCGCGAGTACCTGATGATGCTCGGTAATCAGATCGTGGAAGTAGCAATAGTCATAAATGAAGGAAAATCGGTTCGGGTAATCGCGGAACATCCGCCCATAACCGAAGCGCCAGGCCGTTTTGCCAACCGGCTCCTCCCTGACGGCCAGGCTGTCAAGAATGTGCTGCAGGTTTCGTTTGTACATCGCCAGCTCATGAGTCAGCATAAGCTCCTGTCCATGCAGCAGGCGGAGGAAGCTCCACAGATCATCAGCCAGCAGCTGCTGCTCATCCCGGTAAGCCGACGGCTCCCCGGTGCGCACAAGGGTTTGCTCGAAGCGCTTGCACAGCGCCGCCTTGAATCTGCGCTTGAGATCGGCAGGCATCTCGAACAAATACCTCGTCTGTTGGGAATATCCGTTGAACAGCCAGCCGCGCCGCTTGAATCTCGTAATCATATCGCGCGGATTCCAGCCATTCTGGTCATCCTGTGGCGCCAGCCGGCTTTGCTGCACGCGGGCGACCAGCTCCTCAAGACTGAAGGAGCCGCGCTGGTCAAATAACAGCGAATTAAGAAACCGGATATCCTCGATCGACAGCTCGCGGACAACTTGCTCCAGCACATCACGGCGTCCCACATGGGCCAGGATGGACTGGATCAGCTCATGCTTGGAATGACCGTTGCATTCGCACGCATACGTATCCGCGATCCGCCCCAGATCATGAATGTCCGCATAACTTAACATATCGGCCAAATTCATGGTTGACGCTTCCCTTCCCGCTCCCTCGCCAGGCAGGGAGACATTGCAATCTTACTATGCATTATGGGATGGAGAGCGGCGTTTCAAACGTGCATAGCGCAAAAAAGCCTCCGTTGCCCCTCCACTTCGAGGGAAACGAAAGCTTCAATTGTCGACCAGGTCGACGATCCGGTCGAACCTTAAGAGCCATCCTGTGATGGCAACGATTCAACGGACTGCAGGTGAGCGGTGCAATTCAACAGCTGAAACTCCCATGCCGTCCCTGTCCGCTGCATCACAGAGAATGAAGTGTTTGTCAGATGCTCGTCCAACGCCTGCTCACGGATCGCTTCAATGACGGGAGCGATATAACCGCCATGGCTGATCAGCAGCAGCTTGCGACCGGCGTATTCCCGCTCGGTATCGTCAAGAAACGACTGCCAGCGCTGGAGCAGCAGTTCATCCGGCTCCATGCCGACATCCGCTTGCCGCCAGTTTTCTCCCCAACGGGTTACCCGCTCCTCCAGCGTTGTTCCTTCAATTAAACCGAAGGAGCGCTCCCGCAGCCGGGAATCGAGCCGCAGCACAGGGATGCCCGTAATTGCGGAGATCCGCTCGGCCGTCTCGCTGGCCCGTTGCAGGTCACTGGCAATCAAGCCGTCCCAGCGCTGCTCCTTCAGCCGTTCAGCCAAACGGTCCGCCTGCATCCGGCCAACCTCGGCGAGCGGCGTATCCATCTGTCCCTGCATCCGTCCGGCGAGATTCCATTCCGTCGTGCCATGCCGGATAAATCCGATTGTCGTCATCAAACTGCCTCCCTAATGCCTGGTCCTTGAAAACCAGTTCATAATAAGCAAGGTGCAGGTCAACCCGAGCAGGGATACAAACACCAGATAATCGCTAAACGTGCGAATCGGGCCAACCTGGTACGTAAACGGCCTGTTGAACCCTTTGAGACTCGCAACCGCCGTCGGCATCGTATGGACATTCAACGATTCGCTCTGGTTGGCGGAAACCGCCACGACCGGGTCACTCATCCGTCCGAACACCGGGGACTCCGGCAGTACAGAATCGTAAGGCTGATGATTGCTCACCGAAAGCCAGAAGGTAAATAAAAAGGCGAGCATACAAACGGCAATAGCTGCGGTCATATTGCGCCGCAGGCTGCCGGAAAATTGATACAGCCTGTCGGTAACCGGGAGCCGCCACGCCTCATCCTTGTAAATGCGGCTCATGACGGAAGAGGAAATTCCCCTGTCCGGCATCACCGGGCCAGCATCGTCCGCCATCGTACGGATCAACGCATGGCTTTCCTCCCACATCTCAAACTCCTCTGCGCAAGCCGGACACTCGGCCAAATGCTTATCGACCTGCCGCCGCTTCGGGTCCTCCTCCGCAAGGTCCCAATACACGCCGAACCATTCTTGAATGTCTTCGCATTTCATCGTTGATTCATCCCTTCATACTCCTCAAAGATCGGTTCAAGTAAGTAGGGTTCAAGCTGAAGCTTCACACTTGCTCTTGCCCTGAACAGCAGAGACTTGACGGAGCTGACCGTCTGCCCCAGTATATTGGCGATCTCCTGATAATCCAGTTGGTCGTACTCGCGCAAAATCAGCGCGCTGCGCTGCTTCTCCGGCAAGTTATTAATCGCTTCGCGAACCATCATTACCTTTTCATTGCGCAGGGCGGTTTGCTCCGGCTGCGTCTCCAGGGCGGTTTGCGGCGTATAGCCGCTTTGCTCCAGCGAAACCTTCACATTTTTGTGCTTGCGCAGCTCGCTTAACACCGTATTGCGCGCAATCGTATACAGCCACGTTGAAAAGGTCGCCTCGACCTCCCGGAACGAATGCAAGCTGCGGTAAGCCTTGTAAAACGTTTCGTTGCAAAGGTCCTCGGCCAACGACTCCATCTGCGAGCTTTTTAACATATGATAGATGAAAGCTAAAATTTTCCGTTCGTATCGGCGCATCAGTTCATTGTACATCTGAACATTGCCGTCTTTGATTTCACGGATCAACTGGGAATCGGTCATGCCGTAGGCGACCCTCCTTGTGATTCCCGCTTGCGTCCGGTAGGAGTAACAAGTTATACCGGATTCGGAGCGAAAAGTTGCGCAATTTCTAAACAAAATTTTAGATTTATTTGAAGCCAATATGTACCTATTCGCGATGATCTGTCAAAATTCCTGCTTTGTCGAATCCTGTTTATCCATTTCCTGCAAAAAAAAGAACCGCCTGAAAATCAGGCGGGCGCACATGGTGCAAGTTTCGGATAGGAGTGGAGAGAAACCATACTGTACTTTTATTATATGTATCCGTTTTCAATCTGTCAACACTTTTTTTGAAAACGTTTCCTCGTAAATGCCGGTCCACTAGCGCGAAAGAAAAGACTACACGTAAACCGCGTAGTCTTTCTTGAGCAGCTCCAGCGCCTTGTCCATGTCGCCTTCCTCGCGGAACGACAGCCGCAGGACGCCCGGCAAGTTTTCCCGGCTTTCGATGACCTGAATGTTGCTCAGATTCACCCGGTAGCTGCCAAGCAGCATCGTAATCTGCCCGATGACGCCCGGATGATCCGGCACATCGACGTACACATCGTAAAAGGCATGAATCACGCCCTTCCGGCGCTCCGGCAAGCCGCCGCGGAACTCTCCCGCCCGCTGGAACTCCCGTTCGATGCCATCGCCGTCCCCTTGCTCAATCAGCTGAATGAAGCCTGCGATCTCCTCGTTCCAATCCTTGAGCAGGCGCAGCACCGCCCCCTGATTCGTCAGCAAAATATCACGCCAAATAATCGGATCGCTCGACGCGATTCGCGTAATATCACGGAAGCCGCCGGCCGCAAGAATTTGATACAGCTCGTTGGTCTCATTGTAACGCGCAATTTGATTCACTAGCGCCACCGCGATAATATGCGGCAGATGGCTGATCGCGCCGACAATTTCATCATGCAGCACCGGCTCGACCTTCACCAGATGCGCGCGCGTATGCTGCAGCAGCTCGGCCAGCCTGCCATAGGCTTCGTCCGGCACATCCGGCCCCGGCGACAGCACATAGAAAGCATTTTCATACAAACGCGAGCTGGCCGCCTCCACGCCCGACTTTTCCTTGCCCGCCATCGGATGTCCGCCGATAAACACCGCGTCGCCGAAATCCAGCCCGGCTGCAGCTGCAGCCACCGAAGCCTTCGTGCTGCCCACATCTGTAATGATGCAGCCCGGCTTCAGCTTCAGCGCTGCCAGCTCGCGCAAATAATCTCCCAGCATGCCTACAGGCACGCACAGAAAAATAAAATCGGCGTCCGCGGCCGCTTCCGCAAGCGAGGTCGTCGCGTAATCGACCACCTCGCGCTTCATATATTTTTCTACGGAAGCGGGATTGTTCGAATGACCGACCACCTGCAGACCGGGCTTGCCCTTGAAGGACAACGCCAGCGAGCCGCCGATCAGCCCAACTCCGAAAATCGCGATTTTCGTCATGCCGTTACTTCGCCCAGCGTATGGCGCAATGCGTCCAGAAACTTGCTGTTTTGTTCTTCGCTGCCTACGGTTACGCGGATTTTGGTCGGGTAGCCCCAGCTCGGATCATGCCGGACAATGATTCCTTGACGCAGCAGGCTTTGGAACACCGCTCCGCCCGGACGCTCCACATCAACCATGATAAAGTTGCCGTGCGCCTCGAAGCAGGACAGCTTGAGCTCGGCAAACGCAGCTTGCAGCTGACGAATGCCTTTCGCGTTGGCATCGCGACAAAATTCGATAAAGCCGGTGTCGCGAACCGACGCAAGCGCTGCCTTCTGCGCATAGCTGGTCGTATTAAACGGCTCTCTCACCTGATTGACGGAACGGATCAGCTCGGCATGTCCGACGCCATACCCGATCCGCAAGGAAGCGAGACCAAAAATTTTGGAGAAGGTGCGCAGCACGACAATGTTTTTGTACGTATCCAACAGCTTGATGCTGTCCGGGAATTGCCCGGTTACATTGTATTCAACATACGCTTCGTCAAGCACGACCATCACTCTATCCGGCACCGCGTCCAGGAAAGCGGTCAGCTCGGCTTCATCCAGCATCGTACCCGTCGGATTGTTCGGGTTGCACACCCAAATAATTTTCGTCTTGTCCGTTACCTTGGACAGCATGGCCGCGAGATCATGCTTGCCGTCGGCATCGACAGGCACTTCAATTACCTTCGCTCCTTCAACCTCCGCATTGTGCTTGTACTGCGGGAAGGTCGGGAACGCGGTGATCGTTTCGTCCTCTGACGTCAAGAATGCGCGCGCGATCATCAGGATGACTTCATCAGAGCCGGCGCCGAAAATGAGCTGGTTCGACTGCACACCCAGCGCTTCCGCTACAGCCTGGGTCAGCTCGACAGCGCCGCCGTCCGGATAAATGCTCGTCTGCTCAACGGCCGCGATAATCGCTTCCTTCGCCTTTGGCGAGCAGCCGAACGGATTTTCATTCGAAGCCAGCTTGATGACTTCGGTCAAGCCAAGCTCGCGTTTCACTTCTTCAATCGGTTTGCCCGGCTGATAGACCGGCAAATGTACAATATTTTTTTTGGGTTGCATCGTAACTTCACCTCATTGGAAATGGTTCCTTGCGGAAAGGATTCAATGGTTCATTTGACAACTATATGCAGACAGTCGGATTTCATTTTACCTCATTTGCCAGTGCCGTTCCAGCCATTTTTTTCTGTAAAGCGGTAAAGGACGACAAGGGTCAATCGGCTATACAGCAAAATCCCTCCAAAACCGTCGGTTTCAGAGGGATCAGCCAGCAAAAAATGTCAGGAAATCAGCTCACGGACAAATTGGTGAATACGTGCCAGACCGGCTTCGCGGGTCGCCGGATCATCCAGCTGCGGCAGCGCCTCAGCAACTTGGCGTACAAGCGCGCTGCCGACGACAATGCCGTCGCAGACGCCGGAAAACCGTGCGAATTGCTCACGGCTGGAGATGCCGAAGCCGATCGCAATCGGCAGACTGGTGGACGCTTTGACTGTCGCCAAAAAATCGTCGATGCCGGTATGGAACTCGGTCCGCGTCCCCGTGACGCCAAGCGAGGAAACACAATAGACGAAGCCGCTGGCGCGCGAAGCGATCCGCTCTACGCGCTCCTTGGACGTCGGAGCAACCAGCGGAATCAGATGGATGTTATACGCTGCGGCAATGGCCCGCAGCTCCGCATCCTCCTCCATCGGCAGATCAGGAATAATCAAGCCGCTGATATCGCTTTGCTGCAGCAGAGGGAACAGCCGCTCCAGCCCGGTTTGCAGCACCGGATTATAGTAAGTGAACAAAATAAATGGAAGCTCGCTGCCTTCCGCACGCGCCTGCCGAGCCACCTCGATGCAATCGAGAATGGTAATCCGGTTGCGGCTGAGCGCACGCATCGACGAAGCTTGAATAACCGGGCCGTCAGCCAGCGGGTCCGAATACGGCACGCCCAGCTCGACCATCGCAGCGCCCGCTTTTTCCAAGGTGTGAATAAGTTCAATCGACGTCCGCACATCCGGATCTCCGATTGTAATAAACGGTATAAACGCCGTCTGCTGTTGTTCCTTCAACGCGGCAAATTTTTGATCAATGCGATTCATCAGCCGGTCCTCCCAACACTTGCATGATCGCTTCCACGTCCTTGTCGCCCCGTCCGGACAAGCTGACCACGATAATCTCGTCCTTGCTCATTTGCGGCGCGCGCTTGATCGTCTCGGCAATCGCATGCGCGCTTTCCAGCGCAGGAATAATGCCTTCCTGACGGCTGAGCAGCTGCAGCGCGTCCAACGCCTCCTTGTCGGAGATCGGCACGTATTCCGCACGCTTCGTGTCCTTCAAGTGAGAATGCTCAGGGCCAATCCCCGGGTAATCCAGCCCGGCCGAGATGGAATGCGCCTCTTGAACCTGACCATGCTTATCCTGCAGCAAATAGCTGAACGAGCCCTGGAAGACGCCCGTCGTCCCGCGTGTCATCGTCGCCGCATGCTTGTCCGTGTCGATGCCGTGACCGGCCGCCTCCACGCCAACCAGCTTAACGCCGTCATCCTGCAGAAACGGATAAAACATCCCGATCGCATTGCTGCCGCCGCCGACTGCCGCAATGACCGTATCCGGCAGCCGTCCCTCCAGCTCCAAAATCTGCTTGCGTGCCTCGTCGCCGATAATACGCTGGAAGTCGCGCACCATGACCGGGTACGGGTGCGGGCCGGTCGCCGAGCCAAGAATGTAATACGTGTCCTCAACATGGCTGACCCAATAGCGCAGCGTTTCATTGCAGGCATCCTTGAGCGTGCGCGTCCCGGAAGTGACCGGAACGACCTCGGTGCCGAGCAGGTTCATCCGGAATACGTTGAGCTGCTGGCGCTTGATATCCTCCTCGCCCATAAACACCTTGCATTCGAAGCCAAACAAGGCGGCGACGGTTGCGGTTGCAACGCCGTGCTGGCCTGCGCCCGTCTCGGCGATAATTTTTTTCTTGCCCATCCGCTTGGCCAGCAAGCCTTGCGCCAGCGCGTTGTTGATTTTATGCGCGCCCGTATGGTTCAGGTCCTCGCGCTTCAAATAAATTTTCGCCCCGCCCAAATGCTCGGTCAGCCGGCCTGCATAATACAGCGACGTAGGACGCCCCGAGTACCGGTGCAGCCAGTAATGCAGCTCCTCCTGAAAGGAGGCTTCCTTTGAATGCGTCTGGAACGCCTGCTCCAGCTCGATCAATGCGTTCATCAGCGTCTCGGGCACGTAGCGCCCGCCGAATTTGCCGAAGCGTCCATGCTCGTCCGGTCCGTTAAACACTTGCTTTCACCCTTTCGACAAACGTTGTAATTTTTCCGATATCTTTCACGCCATCCGTCTCCACGCCGCTCGACACATCGACGCCGACGGGTTTGTACGCCGTCAGCAGCTCACCTACGTTATCCGGCTGCAAGCCGCCCGCCACGAGCAGCGGCAAACCGGCCGCCCGGCACCATGCCGCATACGGCGGGATCGCGCTCCAATCGAAAGCATGGCCGGAGCCGCCGCCATAAATCGGGTCCAGCGTATCAAGCAGCACGCCGTCTACCGCATCCCGGTACGGACCGAGCTGAGCTTCGACCGCCGCTGCGAGGCGCGCGGCATCAAGCTCGGCGGACGCGATTGCCCCCAGCTCTTCCCCCGCTGCTGTGATTCCCGTCGCGTCAGAGTTAGACTCGGCGGCTCCTGCCGCCGGCGGCCGCGGCTTGCTGTCTGCCGCTTCCGCGTGATCCGGCTGCGGCTCCTGCACCGGCAAGGCTGCGCCAGCATGCCCACGGACTGCTGCTGCAGCTTCCTCTGTATCGCGCGCTTGCAGCGAAAACGCCTTGAGCACCTCAGCGCCGGGAAACCGCGCCTTCACCTCGCGGCAAAAGCCCGGCGCCTCCTGCCCATGCAGCTGAATCACGTCCAGCGCAGCCTCAGCCATCACTTCGCCGAGCTGCTCCAGCGAAGGGTTGACGAACACGCCCGTCACCTTGATCAGCCGGCAGGGGCTAGCTGCACGGATCGCTGCGATCATGGCGGCCGCTTGCTCAGCGCCGACCTGGCGTTTGCTGCGTGCAAACACCAGACCGATATAATCAACCGGCAGCCGCGCCACCTGCTCCGCCTGCTCCGTCGTCCGCAGTCCGCAGATTTTGACCAGCGCCATCCTAGTCGCCCTGCCCCGGTGCTGCGGCGGTCGGTAACCCATCGGCTGCGCCGAGCGGTCCCATCAGCCCGTGAACCGCCTCCGCCACGTCCGGCTGGCGCATGAAATGCTCGCCGACCAGCACCGCATGCGAGCCGACCGAGCGCAGCCAGTTGATTTCCGCCGCATTCGAGATGCCGCTTTCGCTGACTACGGTGATACCGGACGGAATAAAGGCCGTCAGCTCCTCCGTCGTTTTGAGATCCGTCACAAACGTCTTGAGGTTGCGGTTGTTGATGCCAACCATCGACGGCCCCAGCTCCAGCACACGCTCCAGCTCAGGACGGTCATGCACCTCGATCAGCACATCCAGCCCGATGGAGCGGGCGATTGTCTGAAACTCCTTCATCTGCCCGGTTGTCAAAATCGCCGCAATCAGTAAAATCGCATCCGCGCCGATCGCGCGTGCCTCATAAATTTGATGCGGGTCAATCGTGAAGTCCTTGCGCAGCAGCGGCACATTCACGGCTTCTCTTACTCGGGTCAAATACTCGTTGGCCCCTTGAAAATACTGCACATCGGTCAGCACGGATATGCAATCCGCCCCGGCCTGCTCATAGTGCCGAGCCAGCGCAACCGGCTCGAAGTCATCACGGATCAGCCCTTTGGACGGGGATGCCTTCTTTACTTCGGCGATCAGCCCCATCGGACGCTTCCGACCTGCGCTTACCGCACGTTCAAAGCCCAAGCATGCCGGCATGCTTGCAATTTGCTTCTCCAGCTCCGCAAGGGTCACGGCTTCCTGCAGCAAGGCAACCTCCTGCCGCTTCGTTGCTACAATTCGATCAAGAAACATGGCTCAACTCTCCCGTACATTGAACTAACTGCTCCAGCTTCGCCGCCGCCCGGCCGCTATCAATCGTCTCCGCCGCCAGCTCCACACCGGCACGCAGCGTCTCCGCCTTGCCTGTCACATAAAAGCAGGCGCCCGCGTTCGCCAGCACAATATCCCGGCAAGCGCCGCGCGCCCCGCCGAAAATATCGCGGATAATTGCCGCGTTCACCGTTGCGTCCCCGCCGACAACCTCTTTCATCGCATACGGCTGCAACCCAAGCTCTTCCGGCGAAATTTCCGTTGTCCGGATATCGCCGTCCCGCAGCTCGGTGACCTGCGTCGCATCCGAGATGCTGATTTCGTCCAGTCCGTCATGACTGGCGACCACCAGCGCGCGTTTGACGCCTAACGCCTGCATCACATGAGCGATCGTCTCCGTTTTGCTGCGGTCGAAAATGCCCAGCACCTGACGGTCAGCTCCCGCCGGATTCGTCAGCGGACCAAGCAGATTGAAAACGGTGCGGAAGCCAAGCTCCCGCCGCGAAACCGCCACATGCTTCATCGACTGGTGATAAAGCTGGGCAAACATAAAGCAAATACCCGCCCGCTCCAGGCAAACCGCCGCCTGCTCGTGATTAAGCTGGATATTGACGCCCAGCGCCTCCAGCACGTCCGCGCTGCCGCTTTTGCTGGACATCGCCCGGTTGCCGTGCTTGGCGACGCGGATGCCTCCTGCCGCCGCGACGATCGCGGCCGTTGTCGAAATGTTAAACGTGTCTGCGCCGTCGCCGCCTGTGCCGCATGTATCCAGCAGGTTGGACTGCTCCGTGAGCACATGGCTTGACTTGGCGCGCATCGTCTCGGCAAAGCCGGCGATTTCCTCGATCGTCTCGCCCTTCATCCGCAGAGCCGTCAGCAAGGCGCCAATTTGCGTCGGCGTTGCTCCGCCCTCCATGATGACATCCATCACATCGCGCGCTTCCGCTCTGGTCAGATGCTGCAGGCCGATAAATTGCTGCACCGCTTGCTGGACCGTCATTTTCACGGCTTCCGTCGTCATGACTCTGTTCGCCCCTCTCCCGTATGCTTTACACCCGTCTACATATAATCGTGGTTCGTTAGCGTCATTTCACGCGGCTTCGGCGCAAATACCGCCTCGGCGATCCGAATCGCCTTCAGCATGCCCATCGACTTGTTCACCGTCTCCTGGTATTCGCTCTCCGGCACCGAATCCCACACAATGCCGGCCCCGGCCTGCACATACGCCTTGCCGTTCTTGAAAATGATCGTGCGAATCGTGATACACGTATCCAGATTGCCCGAAAAGCCAAGATAGCCGATTGCGCCTGCATACGCGCCGCGCGCCTCGTTTTCCAGCTCTGCAATAATTTCCATCGCCCGCAGCTTCGGCGCGCCGGACACCGTACCCGCCGGCATGCAGGAAATAAATGCATCGTAGAAGTCCTTGTCCTTGGCCAGCTTGCCGGACACGTTCGAGACGATATGCATCACATGCGAGTAACGCTCAATTTCCATAAAGGTGTCGCATTTCACGGAGCCAAACTCCGACACGCGTCCGATATCATTGCGGCCCAGATCAACCAGCATCAGATGCTCGGCGCGTTCCTTCTCGTCAGCCAGCAGCTCCAGCTCCAGCTCGGCATCGCGCTCCGGCGTCTTGCCGCGCGGCCGCGTACCGGCAATCGGGCGGGTTTCCACCTTCTCGTCCTCGACCCGTACGAGCAGCTCCGGCGACGTGCCGACGATGACCTCATCGTCCATCTTGAGCACATACATGTACGGGGACGGGTTCATCGTGCGCAAAATCCGGTAAACCTGCAGAGGCGTCACCGCCGTTTCGATCTCGAAGCGCTGCGACAGCACGACCTGGAAAATATCGCCGGCGCGAATATACGCCTTCGCCTTCTCGACATTCCCGATGAACTGCTCCTTGGTCAAATTCGACTTGACCTCACCCAGCGGCACATCGTCCGGAATCGGCCGGTTTGCCAGCGACAACGACGGCAGCGGACGGCGCAGCCGTTCGATCGTAGCTTCGATTTTCAGGCAGGTCGCTTCATAAGCGGCCACAATATCAGCGTCCGTGCCGTGCTTGGGCACATGCACATTGGCGATGACCTTGAGCTGCTGCTTGAAGTGGTCGAACACGATCACCTGATCGCAGAACATAAATTCCACATCGTTCATCTGCAAGTCATCGTGCCGGTGCGCAGGCAGCTTCTCGTAATATTGCAGCAGGTCGTAGCCAAAAAAACCGACGGCGCCGCCTGTAAACCGGGGAAGATCGGGCAGCGACGGACTGCGGTAAGCGCGGAGATACGCCTTCAGCACCTCCAGCGGCTTGTCTTGCACCGTTTTCGTTCCTTCCGGGCCTTCGACGACGGTTTCTCCCTGCTTGGACCGAAACATCATGAACGGGTCCGTGCCGATAAACGAGTAGCGCGCCCATTTGACGCCGCCCTCCACGCTTTCCAGCAGGAAGGAGCGTTTCTCCTCATAAAAATGCTGGAAGACGCGGATCGGGGTTTCTGTATCGGCCATCAACGTACGCACAACGGGAATCAGGTTGTACGATTGCGCCAGCCGGATCACTTCCTGGGCTTCGGGTGTGTACATCTTCATCTCTCCTCTACTCGTCCACAGCGGACCGGATACTCAAGGCTCGTTAAACATTCCGTACCATTAAAAAAAGCCTCTACGCAAGGTAGAGGCGTGATTCCAGCAGAGAACGAATAGTTCCGGCAACGATTCCATAATCAGCTATTTAACAGAAAAGAAGCAGCGCGCATGAAAAAAATAAGACCTGTACGCTTCGCACAAACTCCACCTGCAAATGGGCTAACCTGGATCTTGCCTGACTCAACTCAACTCGTCTGATCTGTGCTCTGCTCTCGCTCTACTCTGCTAACAGCCCGTGACTCTCACAGGCTCGTTACGGTTCACTATACTACCTTCGCTATGCATTTGTCAAATTCGATAAATCCGGACGCAAACGCATCGCATCACGCAAATACACGTGGTGAATGTCGGCTTGCTTCTTGTCCGTATTCACCGTTACCATCAGACGGATGCAGCGCGGCAAGCCGCCCTCCACCGGAATTTCGACCGAACACATCAGCGGGACGAACTCCCAACCGTCCAGCCGGCGAATCACACTGGCAGGGAAGGTTGCCGTCAAGTCCTGCGTCACCGTAATGAACACATTTGCGATGTCCTCCGGCATAATGCCGTTCTCATGCACCAGCTGGGACAGCAGCTCCAGCGTTGCGTCCAAAATTTCCTTTTCTTCGTTATGCTCTACCGTAATCGCACCGCGAATTCCCCGTACGAACATGTCAATCCTCCTGTTTTAACCGCTCCACAATGTCTCTGACGAGCGCTGCGGACACCGTTTTGTTGATCTCGACCTGACCGATTTCCGTCGGCACGATGTAGACCATCCGGCCTTCCTTAAATTTCTTGTCATGCATCATAGCCGACATGATTGCATCCGTGTCAACATGCGACGGGATACGCACAGGCAGCCCGAACTTGCGGAAGATCCGCTCCGTAACCTCAAGCACGTGCGGCGGGTTGCCGAGCTCCACCGACAGCATCGCAGCGCCAACCATGCCGATCGCAATCGCTTCGCCGTGCAGCAGCTCGCCGTAGCCTGCGACCGCTTCCAGCGCGTGTCCGATCGTATGACCCAAATTCAAAATCGCCCGCAGGTCGTTTTCCCGCTCATCCTGTGATACCACCGCAGCCTTGACGCCGCAGCCCTTGTAAAGCCCGTACTGCAGCGCCTCCGGATCAAGTCCGGTCAGCCGCTCCGCGTTGTCCTCGCACCACGCAGTAAATTCCGCATCCCAGATCAGCCCGTGCTTGATCATCTCCGACAACCCGGCCCGGACGTCGCGGTCCGGCAGCGAGAGGAGCGTCGACGTATCGTACAGCACGAATTCAGGCTGGTGGAACGCGCCAATAATGTTTTTAGCGAGCGGATGGTTCACGGCTACCTTGCCGCCAACGCTGCTGTCATGCGCCAAAATCGTCGTCGGCATTTGCACGAACCGGACGCCGCGCATATAGCTGGCCGCAACAAAACCCGCCAGATCGCCGACTACGCCGCCACCAAGCGCTACGACCGCCGATTTCCGGTCCAGCCCCGCCTCCAGACAGGTCGTGATCACGTCCTCCAGCACGCGCAGCGACTTCGATTTCTCACCGGCCTCAACCGTGTGGGAAACCGGCTTGAAGCCGGCCTCCTGCAAACGATCCATGACCGGCTGCAAATAACGGCCCGCCACATGCGAATCGGTCACGATCAGCAGCGGCGATACCTTCGAGATGCCATGCTTGTCGAAATAACCGGCTATTCCGTCAAGCAGTCCCTCCCCGATATAAATCGGGTAGGAGCGCTCGTCCAGCTTCACTTCCAGCTCTTTGACCACCGGCTTGTTCATCAGCTTCTCTCACCCGCGCTTTCTAGTAGCTCTTGATTTGCTCCAAGTAGCTGTTGTAGTTGTTGCGGATTTCCTCAATCGAGTCGCCGCCGAATTTCTCCATGAATGCACTGGCTACTTCCCAGGCTACGACATTTTCCAGAATAACGCCTGCCGCCGGAACCGCGCACGTATCGGAACGCTCGACCTGTGCCGTGAACGCTTCCTTCGTGTCGATATCCACGCTTTGCAGCGCCTTGTAAAGTGTCGAAATCGGCTTCATCACCGCGCGCACAACGATCGGCTCGCCCGTCGTCATGCCGCCCTCAAAGCCGCCTGCGCGATTTGTCGCCCGGTAAAACCCGCGTCCTTCCTCATGCAAAATTTCATCATGCACCGCCGAGCCGCGGCGTTCGGCCGCCTCGAAGCCGATGCCGAATTCCACGCCCTTGAACGCCTGGATCGAAAGCACCGCCTGCGCAATCCGTCCGTCAAGCTTGCGATCCCACTGCACATGGCTGCCAAGACCCGAAGGCACGCCTTCGATGATACATTCGATCACTCCGCCAAGCGTGTCGCCGTCCAGCTTCGCTGCATCAATCGCGGCGATCATCCGCGCTTCCGCTTCCTTGTCCGTCACGCGTACAGGCGACTCCTCGGTGATGCGGATCAACTCGTCAATCGGCAGCTCCTGCCGCTGCGCTTCTACCTCGCCGATCCGAACAACTTGTCCGGCCACCTTGATGCCGAATTCCTTCAGCAGCTCGCGCGCCATACCGCCGACCGCTACGCGCATCGTCGTTTCACGCGCGCTGGAGCGCTCCAAAATATTACGCAGATCACGCTGGTTATACTTCAAGCCGCCATTCAGGTCGGCGTGTCCCGGACGCGGACGGTTAACCCGACGTTTCGTCTCGTCGCTGCCCTCGATCGGCTCTATGTTCATGACGGAAGTCCAGTGCTTCCAGTCGTTGTTCTCTACCACCAGGGCGATTGGGGCGCCGGTTGTTTTGCCGTGGCGCACGCCGCCTACGATTTGCGCCGTATCCTTCTCAATCTGCATGCGACGACCGCGGCCGTATCCTTTTTGCCGACGGGCCAGCTGCTCGTTCACCGCTTCAAAATCCACGTTCACATTGCTGGGAAACCCTTCAATAATCGCCGTCAGCTGCGGCCCGTGCGTTTCTCCTGCTGTTAAATATCTCACCCAAATTATCCCCTTTCATCCGAAACCCCTGAGCCGGAAACCGGCCATTTCCAAAAACGCTTTAGCGCTTTTATGTACTGATTCCTTTGACTCATTATAGTATAGGCTTGCTGCTTTGACAAGGAATTGCAGGCAGAAAACCGGACGACCGCTCCCGCCCCTCGCGAAAAAAAATACGCCGGCAACGGGGCATCGCAGCCTCGTGCGGCGTATGTTGAGCGGGACGCGCAGCATCGCGCGCTACCCATTAACCGACTGCTTGCGCAGCTTGCCCGCAGCGGGCTTGCCGTGCGGATCATCGACCAGCCCCATAATTTGCAACGAATCGACGCCCAAAATCTGGGCGCATTCCTGCATCGTAATAAATCCGCGGCGATAGGCCGTAATGACTTTACGCTTGTCCATGCAAATCCTCCTGCCGTAGCTGACCCGGGCCTTACACCCGTTTAGGAACAGTATGGGATTGTTTGGCAGCGATTATTCAGCGCCCGCTTACATTTTCCGATAGAAAAACGTTTCTGCCGATTCCATCCCGTATTGGCCGGGGTTGAAAATTTGCTCAGTGCTGCCGACAAACAAAATGCCGCCCGGCCGGAGCGCATCCGCAAATTTCTGGTACAGCAGATGCTTCGCCTCCTCGGTGAAATAAATCATCACGTTGCGGCAGATGATCAAGTCATAGCCGGTATCAAACCTGTCCGTCAGCAGATTTCCCTTCTGGAACTTGATCGAGCGCTTCAAGGAATCGGCGATTTTGAACGTCATCTTTTCCTGCACATAATATTTTTGTAAATATTTGGACGGAACATCGCGGATCGAGCGGTCGGAATACACGGCATGCTTCGCTTTCTCCAGTGCGCCGTCGTCAATATCCGTCGCGGTCACCGAGCTGTCGCCCAACACGCCAAGCTCGGCCATAATCATCGCCAGCGTATACGGTTCCTCCCCCGTGGAGCAGGCTGCGCTCCAGCACTTGAGCCGCCGCGATCTGCGGATCATCTCCGGCAGAAACCGCTGCTCCAGCACCTCCCAGCGGTTCGGATTGCGCCAAAACTCCGAGACGTTAATCGTCATCCGGTCGAGAAATTCATAAAATAAGGCCTTGTCTTTCGTCATCGCATCGAAAAATGCGGCAAAGGTATTATAGCCCTTTTTCATCCGCAGCGTCGTCAGGCGGCGCTTCATCTGCGCTTCCTTGTATTGCGCCAGGTCGATGGATGTGTGATCCTTTACCTTTTTAATGAACCCTAGAAAATCCTGGTCCTCCATGCTGTCATCCCCACCCTTGTCAGCTGCGCATTAAATCCACTTTTGTACGGCTTTCGTATAACTGATCAGTTCCTCAGGCGCGAAAAAATTGGCGAGCTCGCGCTCTGCGCTTTCCGGCGAATCGGAGCCGTGGATCAGATTCAATCTCGTATGTATGGCAAAATCAGCGCGAATCGTGCCAGGCGCTGCCTCCAGCGCATCGGTTTTGCCGATCAGGCTGCGTGACAGACCGATCGCCCGGTCCCCCTCCCATACCATGGCAAATACCGGCCCGGAGGTGATGAACGCAACGAGTGGCTCAAAAAAGTCTTTGCCCGCATGCTCGGCGTAATGGCGTTCGGCCTGCTCCCGGCTCATTTGCAGCAGCTTCGCAGCGCGCAGCACCAGCCCCTTGCGCTCAAAGCGGGCGACGATGTCCCCAATCAGTCCCCGCTCAATGCCGTCCGGCTTGATCATCAAAAACGTTCTCTCCATTGTACACCTCTCCTCTCCTTTCTCTGCCTGACAACTGCTGCCGCCCTGCAACGGGTCATGATTGCTAGTAAGACCGATTGCCGATGAAGTGCGCAATGCCAGTTAAATCTTTCTTCGCCTGAATGTCCGGTAATTCCTGCAAGACCGCAATCGCTTTGTCAATATAACGGGAGGCAAGCGCTTCCGCCTGAGCAATCCCTTCGCTGCCGCGGATCATATCGAGTGCGTACCGCAGGTCAGTCTGCCCGTCACAGGCTTTGATCCGAGCCAGCTCTTCCAGCAACGCAGGCCGCAGACGCGGATTCCGCAAAGCAAAAATGACCGGAATCGTAATATTGCCCTGCCGCAGGTCGCTGCCGGGCGGCTTGCCGATTTCTTTCTCCGTCCCGCACAAATCAAGCAGGTCGTCGCGCACCTGGAACGCCATGCCGACGAAGTAGCCGAACTTGCGAAGCAGCTTCGCGGTCCGCTCCGGAGCGCCAGCCGCCATCGCTCCCAGCTGACAGCTGATCGCCAGCAGCAGCGCAGTTTTGCGCTTGATCCGCAGCAAATAATCGCGAACGGTCTGCTCCGTATGGTAGAAGAACCTAATTTGCTCCATTTCGCCGATGCTCATCTCAACCAGCGCCTTGGACATAATTTGATGGATCGCAGGCTGGTCGAGCTGCGTGACAATACTGAGCGCCTTCGCGAAAATATAGTCGCCCGTATACATCGCAATCCGGTTGTCCCACTTGGAACGCACCGTCAGCTGTCCGCGGCGCGTGTTCGCATCGTCAATCACATCGTCATGAACGAGGGAAGCCATATGAATCAGCTCCAGCGGCACGGCGACCAGCTTGATCCGCTCCAGATTGTATTGTCCGAACTTGCCTCCGAGCAGCACAAATACAGGGCGAATCCGCTTGCCCCCGGCCTTCAGCAGATGGAGCGAAGCGTCGCGCAGCAGCGGATGATCGACATCAATGCTGCGCTCCAATTCTTTTTCGATGCTGTGGATATCTTTCTTCAGCTTGGCGTACACATCCAATAATTTCATTCTGTCACCCGGGCTACCGAATTATCTTGCCAGATTTCCAATTGAACCTTATGCTGCAGAAACCCAAGCTCCACCGCATATTGATAATAAAGCTGCAAGCCTTCCCATTGCTTGGGGCCGAACTCGTAGCACAAATTCGAGAAGTAATGATGCCAATACTCCTTCGTGCCGCCGATCAGCCGCTGCGCCTCATCGACCAGCGACGTAAGATCAGCGAGCGACTTGCGCTTGCTTTCGAGGAAGGCGTTATAAATGTCGCTGACCAGCTCCGGCTGCTCCCTCACCACCTGCTTGCGAATCGTACAAACGGCAAAGGACATCCAGTGGCCCGTCAGCCGCGTCCATTCCTCAGCCAGATCGGTCACGATGTAACCGTTGTTCTCCCAGCTGGCTTTAATCGCATGATCGCCGATGATCAGCGCGGCATCCGCCTTGCGCATCATCGTATCCAGCTCCGGCTCCTCCGTCTGATACTGCACCTCGACCCGGTAAAACTTGGCCAAGATGATTTTGAGCAAATTTACGGTCGTCGCCGACGTCGTCGGCAGCGCAATGGTCGCTCCGTCCAGCTCAGCCAGCGGCTTGCGATGAAACAGCAGCAGGGAATGCACTTTGCCGAAGGCGCTGACCGACATATGCGGGAACAGCAAGTAATCATCGGCATGCTCGGCGTACGCAAAGGAAGAAATCGGACCGATGTCGATCCTCCCTTCGGCCATCGCTTTGTTTAGCTGCGTCGGCACCTGCTGGAATACTTCGAGCCGCTCGCCGAACGAGGCAAACGGAAAATAATAAAACAGCGGCCATACATTCGCAAAATCAATGCGTCCCATCCGTATGGGCTGATTGTTCGATCTCATGTGGCATACCCCATCTTTTGTACAAGTGATGTTCGATTTCCATAGCGTCCAGCACTTTTCCTACGATAAAGTCGACCATATCGTCGACGGTCTGCGGTCCCTGGTAGAAGGCTGGCATCGCCGGGATCATCCGCACGCCCAGACGGGCGAGCTTGAGCATGTTTTCGAGGTGAATCGCATGAAGCGGCGTCTCGCGCGGCACCAGAATCAGCTTTCGCCCTTCCTTCAGCATCACATCGGCCGTCCGCTCCAGCAAATTGTCCGACGCGCCGTTCGCCAGACTCGCCAGCGTTCCCATCGAGCACGGCAAAATAACCATGCCCTTCGTGAGGAATGAACCGCTGGCCGTCTTTGCACCGATATCCTGCACGGGCACGTATTCCACCGTTCCAGGCAAGTCCCCGAACTGCCTCGCGATCGTCTCCTGACGCCGCGACGTTTCCCAGCCCAGCTCCTCCTTCAGCACACGCCAGCCTGCATCGGTAATGACCAGATGGATATGCTCCTGCCGGGATAATAAAAAACGGCACAAGCGGACGCCGTAGGCGGCTCCGCTCGCTCCCGTTATACCGATTACCCAAGGCTTGTTCATGCGGCAAACACCACCAAATCAATGAATGTGAAAACAAACATGGCAACGCTAAGCATGCTGTTCATCGTAAAGAAGGCTGTGTTGACGCGGCTAAGATCGTTGGGCTTGACAATAAAATGCTCATAAAACAGCAGTCCAAACGACAGCAGCACCCCAACCAGATAAACCCATGCCAGCTCCGTCAGGAAATACAACCCGAGCAGCGAAGCGGCTGTGATGACATGGAACAAACGCGCCAGCACCAGCGACCTCGCAATCCCGAACCGCGCAGGAATCGAATGCAGCCCTTCCTTGCGGTCAAATTCCGTATCCTGGCAAGCGTAAATGACATCAAAGCCAGCCAGCCAAAACACGATGCCGACATAAAACACCATAGCCGTCAGCGTGATTTCGCCGGTTACGGCCACCCAGCCGCCAAGCGGCGCCAGCGCAATCGCAACGCCAAGGAAAATATGGCAGGCCCATGTGAACCGCTTCGTGTACGAATAAAACACCAGGAAAAATACGGCAATCGGCAACAGCTTCATGCACAGCGGATTCAAATTCGCGGCAGCCACAAACAGCAGCGCAAAGGAAAGAATAATAAATATAATAGCTTCCTTCGAGGAAATGAGTCCGGCCGGAATCGCACGCATCGCGGTGCGCGGATTTTTGGCGTCAAACACCTTGTCCACGACCCGATTGATGCCCATTGCGGCGCTGCGGGCGCCGATCATCGCCAGCAAAATCCAGCCGATTTGCCCCCAGGAGGGCAGCTGATGAAAGGTCACAACCGAGCCAAGCAGCGCCCCCATAAACGCAAACGGCAGCGCAAACAACGTATGCTCGATTTTGATCATTTCCATAAAAATGCGGGTCTTTCTCCACATGATGCTCAGTCTCCCTTGGACGTAGTTACGGCCGCAGGCTTAATCCCGATGTGCAGCGCCGCAATGCCGCTAAACAGCGGATACACGCGGACATCCGTCAAGCCTGTAGACCGGAAAATTTCCGCAAGCTGCTTATGATCCGGAAAGTGGACCAGCGACTCCGGCAGCCATTTGTACTGATCGTACTTTTTGGCGATCAGCTTCCCGAGCAACGGGAGAACCCTTTGAAAATAAAAATAATAAATCGCTTTAAACGGCTGCCACGTCGGCTTGGACAGCTCCAGCGACACGACCATGCCGCCCGGCTTAACCACCCGCTGCATCTCCTCGATCACCTTCACCAGATCAGGCACATTGCGCAGCGCAAACCCGATCGTTGCATAATCAAATGAATGGTCCGCAAACGGCAGCTCCATCGCGTTGCCGCGCACCAGCTCAATTTGCTTGTCCAAGCCAAGCCTGTCAATTTTCTGAGCGCCTACGTCCAGCATATTTTGGCTGAAGTCCAGACCGATCATCTTGCCGGAACGGCTGGCCTCGGCAAGGCTGATCGTCCAGTCGCAGGTGCCGCAGCATAAATCAATCGCCGTATCGCCAGGCTGGACGTTCATCTTGCGCATCGTAAATTCGCGCCATGCCTTATGGCGGCGAAAGCTGAGTATGTCGTTCATCAGGTCATACTTCGGAGCAATGCTCTCGAAGACGGAGTGAACGAATTGTTCCTTGGTCTTGCTGTCCATCACGGTCGTCACCTCATATTTCCTGAATAACCCGGCTGTCCGTGCCATGCCGGGAAGACAACTGATTGCGGTAAGGCTCCGCAAGCTGCTGCAGCTCCCGGGCCAGCCGCTCCGGCTCAAGCATCCGGAGCTTGTCCTGCAGCTCATTGAGACCAAGCTCCAGCATGTGCCGCAGCTGTGGAGTTACCTGATAGGCCAGCCACAGCGATCTCAGCTTGGCTTGGTCAGGCTCCGGTTGCTGGAGCAGCTTCTTTTCTTCCTTGGTCCCCTGTTGGAGCACATGCCAAAAACCCCAGCTATCGCGGTACTGCCGGGATGATTCGGAGCGCACCAGCTCATCGGTCAGCACCTCGCAACGCGTAAACAATTCAAGCAGCTCCGACCATAGCGGATAAACGTCGGCCTCCAAAATCTCCTTGAAGGACAAAAACAGCCGGGCCCTGATCTCAACGGACTGCCGGATGTATTCGTCTGCGGACAGCTTGAACTGCTTCATCAGCAGGTAAAGGTTCATCTTCAGCCGATTGGCTTCACAGATGGCGGCCGAGATCATCCGGATCAGCTCGATGTGGCCCGCCTGGGCCAACAGGTAATAAAACCGACTGCTGAAGTAGTCGCCCGCCAGCACCTGCAGCTGCCGCGCCCGGGAAGCCCGCATATCCTTGTCGTCATTGGTCAAGCTGACCGTATCATGCGTATCCAGTCCGAGCTGTACGAGACTCGTTACCAAGGTATAAAGCTCGCGATGGTCGGCCAGCGTGCTATGTCTGGCCAGGAAGGCGTACAACAGCCGGGCGCGCAGCTCGGCGAGTCCCGGCAAATCCGTGTGCCTGCGAATCATCTCATATTCCGTATAGGGTCTGGCTATTTCGGGAATCCGGTAAGTATCCATTATGTAAGCCTCCGAACCTTGCACAAAATGCTGCAATTCAATCCAAATCATTATAGCATAAACCGTACCGTAACGCATGCTGGCTTTCAAAGCCATTTCAAAGCGGTTGCGGCTTGTCGCGCTCCGTTCCATGACGCTCCTGCCAGACGGGCGTATAGGTCATCCGGTAATAGGTGTTCAGATACGAGCGAAGCTCAGCCTCGCCGGCAGGCGTATGCCTGGCCTCGCCTTGCGTCGCCTGCTCTCTCCTCGCGTCGGCAGCCACAAGCAGCTGGGCGCTCTGCTCCTGTCCCCGTGAAGCGTCCAGCACCCGGACAAACACCTGATTCAGGTTCGTGGACGCAGCAAACAGCGATCTTGGAATCTCATACACATCCTGCAGCGTAGCTGCAGAATCGGTCGTCGTCACAGCGACCAGATCAATCGACGCATACGTCCGGCTGACCTCAACGCGGCGAATGCGCAGATGCAGCGGCATGCGGGAGACGACATCCACAATATTCGCTTCCGTCACGGCGACCGGTTCGTTCATTCGAAATACGGTCGCCGTTTCATCCAGTCGCAGCATCAACAAGCAGCCGACTGCCACCCCGGTTGACAGCAGCGTCATCACTAACAAACGGGAAATCCATCTCACCGCGGACGTCCTCCTTGCTCCTTATCGTTTCGAAGGAAAGGTACGACCGGCTGAAGCCGCGAGCCGAATGGACCGTCCGCGGCCGGGCCTGATGCTGCCCATGGCCTGTCTGTTATCATTGTACAACGAAAAAAAGCAGGCTATGCCTGCCTCCGCGAAAGAAAATTATTCCTGCGTCTCTACCGTGCCGAACTTCGTCACGACGACAGCCTTGCCGCGTATTTTCACCGCCGAGGTATGCTCTGTAAACTGGGCGATCATGACCTCGCCTTTGTCCAGCTTCTCCGTATGATGAAACCGCGTATCCTGCCCGCGTGTCAATCCGATCACCTGCACGCCGTTTTCCTTAGCCTTGATAATGAAATATTCACTTTGGCTTGATTCCATGCCTTACGACCCCCCAGCCTGCAAGATAGTCCTAATGATGACGAAAAATGAACGGGATGTCAACACCCGCACGCACACATTAAGATTAGATACTTGGAAAGTTTGCTAACGATCCCACATAAAATGCCAAGTAACGATCCGTGAAGGAGGCGAACGAAATTGATGGTTTGGAACTACAATCAGGGGTATGGATGGTACCGCAAGGCCTTTCAACCCGTCTGGGCCACAAGTTACGTTGAAGCGCTGAACCTGATGAAGCAGTCCATTCAAGGAGAGAGAGCTGACGAGTTGTTCTACAATCAGCTCATCCAGCTGGCTCCGGGCAAGGAGCAGGCTGACATCATCTCCTCGATCCGGAATGATGAGAGAAGCCACAATAAGATGTTTCGCGAGATGCTGTTTGAGCTTACGGGACAGCAGCCCGGGCCGGGAAATGCGGAAGAGGCGGAGCCAGCGCCGGCTACTTACGCCCAGGGGCTGAAAACGGCCTTGTTCGGCGAACTATCCGCCGTAGAACGCTATCGCAAGCTGTGGTTCGGATTACCGGCAGGCGTCTACAAAGATACCGTGTTCGGCGTCATGCTCGACGAGCTGAAGCATGCAGACAAGTACAATTACCTGATTGGACAAACGAACGTGAGTCGTTGAGCAGGTCATCGGCATTGGATACGGAATGAAGGAGGACGTTTCCGCTGCGGAGGGAACGTCCTCTTTTTCACAAAATTGCCGGTCATTATGCCGCAAGCTCGCAGGTCATGCGGGTTTACTCGACATCGACCGGATGCTGTATACCATCTTCACGATAATCGAAATACAACTGCCCGTTACTTCCTCGCACGGCGTAAAATACATCTTCCGTTTTCTTATTGCGCGATTTCAGTTCCTTTTGCAGCCAATTGAGGGAGATTTGATTGGCATTCAGGTTTCCGTACAAAACACGTCCGTCCATAATAAGCTCAATCGGGAATTGATGATCGCCGCGTCCCGGTAGATGTAAATCCTGCAAGGTTGCGTTTCGATACGGTTCCTTCTTTTGGGTGGACAACTTGCCATTAATCTCTAAAATAGCATACTCCACTTCGTCAATATTAAAAATATCCTTCTGGCGAAGCAGCTGGTTCAGCGTATCCAGTGTCAAATTATTTTTCTTCAGGTTGCCCTCTAAAATTTTTCCACCTTCCATCAAGACGGACGGCGTGCCTTCGGTCCACATGCGCATCTTGCGAAAACGCACAAGCAGCTTGGACAAAAAGAATGACGTAAAAGTAAATACGAACAAGGAAATCATCAGATGACTGACCTGTATTTTATCGTTGAAAGCAAAATTCGCACCAGTGGCCCCAAGGATGACAGCCGTAATAAACTCGTGGAAATTCATGTTTGACAGCGTTTGTTTTCCTAAAATTCTGGTGATGCTCAAGAGAACGAGAAAGGCCGCGATGCTTCGAAGCATGATGATAACATGTTCACCCATCTGCACCAAGCCTCCATTCGTTTAGCTTGCTTTTACTTCCTCTGAGCTGGTAGATCGTTGTTTTAGTATGAAACATTTATAAGAAATACATACCTACTGAACTGCGTATAAAAGCATAAAGGCGACCCCCGTCTGACAAGGGTCACCTCTATGTGAAAAAAGCAAATCGGATTGACAGGATTTGAACCTGCGACCTCGCCCACCCCAAGGGCGCGCGCTACCAGACTGCGCCACAACCCGTTGTCCATGTTTTGGTACATCGTGCCGGCTTGCGCCATACCCCGATAACCAAAACCATCCATTCCGTTTCGCTATTATAGCATGTGCTTTCAGCAGCCGCAATACCATTTGCCCGGCGATTTGCCGCAGCCGACAAGTTGTTCTTGCGAGGATAGAAATTGTTCAGCTTCGTTGAAAACTAATAGATTCTATAATCATAAAAAAAGCGCCTGAGTGCACGACTCAGACGCCGGTGAAACGGGTACTTGCTATTCGAGCACGGGTCGTCTATGTAGAAGACACGATTGCCGATCAGTCCTATTGAATCCCGTCACGAAGTGCTTTGCCTGGCTTGAAAGCAGGGATTTTACTAGATGGGATTTCGATTTCTTCACCGGTTTGCGGGTTACGGCCTTTGCGGGCAGAGCGTTCGCGAACCTCGAAGTTTCCGAAGCCGACGAGCTGTACCTTATCGCCGCCTTGCAGCGCCTCGGAGATCGCCTCGAATACCGCCTCAACGGCTTTGGTTGCGTCTTTTTTGGACAGCTCGCTTGTTTCAGCGACTTTATTGATCAGATCGGATTTGTTCATGCCATTCACCTCCCCCCACAACATAGATGCCTTTATTTCATTTGTTCACGGTTTACAGGCAAAATATACATCCCATGTGAGTTTCTCCAGCAAATCAACCTTATAGTAATACAGGACTTCGCACTTTTCAAGTAAAAATGAAAAAATGCACCCGCAGGGGTACATTTTTTGACGGTTTCCGGTACGTCCTACAAGATAATGGCAATCAAACCGCCCGAGCCTTCGTTGATGATCCGGCCCAGCGTCTCCTGCAGCTTGTAGCGGGCATTGTCCGGCATCATCGCCAGCTTGCCTTGAATGCCCTCGCGAACAATCGAATGCAGGGAGCGGCCGAAAATGTCTGAATCCCAGATTTTCAACGGGTTGTCTTCGAAATCCTGCATCAGGTACCGGACAAGCTCCTCGCTTTGCTTCTCGGTCCCGATAATCGGGGAAAACTCCGACTCCACATCGACGCGGATCATATGAATGGACGGAGCCGTAGCCTTCAGCCGCACGCCAAAGCGGGAGCCCTGCCGGATCAGCTCCGGCTCGTCAAGCGCCATCTCGGCCAGCGTTGGCGGAGCGATGCCGTAGCCGGTCGTTTTGACCATTTCCAGCGCCTCGGCAAAATGATCGTATTCCCGCTTCGCATGCGTGAATTCCTGCATCAGCTGCAGCAAATGGTCTTTGCCGCGAATTTCTACGCCGACCACTTCCTGCAAAATGCCATCGTACAGCTCATCCGGCGCGTACAGGTCGATCTCGGCCACGCCCTGGCCCATATTCATGCCTGCCAGCGCCGCGCGGTCGATAAATTCGTACTCCTCGAAGCTGCTGACGACGCGGTCCACATCCCGCAGCCGGCGAATATCCTGAACCGTATCCCGTACGGAGTTTTCAAAATTGGAGCGCAGCCAATGATTTTCCTGCAGCACCATAACCCAGCTTGGCAGATTCACATTAACTTCGTGAACAGGGAATTCGTAAAGTACCTCACGGAGCACGGACGTAAAGTCGTCCTCGCCCATATTGGCGACACTAACCGTCACAACCGGTACATCGTGCCTCGCCTGCAGCTCGCTGCGCAGCTCCTGTGCGGCGTCACTGTTCGGCTTTGTCGAGTTGACAATGACAATAAACGGCTTGCCGACTTCCTTCAGCTCCTGAATGATCCGATCCTCGGCGTCCACATACGAGACACGTGGAATTTCGGCAATCGAGCCGTCCGTCGTAATGACGACGCCCAGTGTCGCATGCTCCTGAATGACTTTGCGCGTGCCGATTTCAGCAGCTTCCTGAAACGGAATCGCCTCGTCAAACCACGGCGTATTAATCATCCGTGGACCGCTTTCATCCTCGTACCCTTTGGCGCCTTCCACCACATACCCGACGCAATCAACCAGCCGCACATTGACATTCAGCCCTTCGGCGACGTGCAGCTGAACCGCGTTATTCGGCACAAATTTCGGCTCGGTCGTCATAATAGTACGTCCAGCCGCACTTTGCGGCAGCTCATCGGTCGCCCGGATGCGGTCCGCTTCATTCTGAATATTCGGCAGTACAATGGACTCCATAAAGCGTTTGATAAACGTGGATTTCCCCGTACGGACCGCTCCAACGACCCCCAGGTAAATATCCCCGCCAGTACGCTCTGCAATGTCCTTAAAGATATCTACTTTTTCCAATGAGAATCCCTCCTACAGGTTGTTAAAACGAAACGCGTACATGCTTAGGACTAGTACAAATATATGTACAGCAGACAAAAATATGATGACAGACTCGCAATTTTATTCGTCCCCCCCTGCCGAATCCGCTCTGACTCAAATCCTTCTGCACGCCCGGACCACCGGGCAAATGTTCATCCTCAGGCAACTATATGCACGCTGAGCGCCCCATATTCGGATAATGGCAAAACAAACAGCCCCGATCCGCGCCTTGTGCATAAGGCGAATCGGGGCTGTTCAGCTTGCTTTACGGCTCGGTAATCGTCTCCGGCTGACCATTGCGCCACCGGTAGCCAAACGAACGCGCAGGGACAAAATAAGACGCTTCGACAAGCAGCGCCCGCAAGTCCTGATCCGGCGTCAGCTCGGCTTGCAGCTTCTTCTTGTCAATCAGCCGCATCAGCTCGGGTGCGTAGTCAATCGCAACCATGCCGGAATCATGCAGCAAAAACGGCAGCCTCACCTGCGGCGTATAGACGCTGCGCGCCTCGGCCGGCTTGCGGTTCAGCTTGGCGAAGTCGATCGTATGGAAGCCTTGAACGACAGGCTCGCCGAACGGCAGAGCGCCTTGCTTGGTTTGATACTCCCGCACCGCCTGCTGCAAATCCATCGCTTGCTGGAATGAAGTCAGATCAAGCATTTTGACCGTCGGCTTCGTCTCGACATCTACCAGCACATAAATTGCCGTCCCGCCGCTTTCAAATGCATTGCCGGGCACGGAGCTGAGGTAGAGCCCTTTCAGCTTTTTGAAATCTATTGGATATTTCTCGTATAACGGGGTCGCCTCTTCACTGTTTTTGATCGGCAGCACGCCCGTTTTTTCCTTGAATTGATCGACCGCATGCTGGACCACCATCACATATTCTCCGCTGGCCAGCTGATTTTCCTTGCGCAGCTCGTCCGGGTACATACAGCCGCCCAGTAGAGCCATCAGGATCAGCAATACACCGAGCCCGCTCCAACGCGTCATGGCCACTCCTCCCTCTCCTGCTGCTGACGTTCAAGCTGCCGGCGGATGGCGCTTTTAAGCGGGTCCTCCGGTACGGTAGCGTCAACAGCCGCCTTGCCGTTTGTTTTAGCCTGACAAGCCAGACGAAAGCCCTCGTCGGCCAGTGTGCCCAGCTTGAGCCGTTCATTCGTATTCATCGGGTACAGCCCTGCTTGCGCCTCGGGCGCAACCTGCACCTTGCACATCAGACAGGCCGCTTTGCCGTCGCAGCGGGTACGGATCGGCACCTTCGCCCGTCGGGCCGCCTCCAGCAGCGTCCCGCCCGGTCTGGCCTGCACCGATTTGCGGTCAGGCCAAAATGTAATGTCAGCTGCCATCGTTCGCCTCCTCTCTACAGCGCCAGCAGCTCAGCCAGCAGCGCCCGTACAGGCGGCGCCAGCCGGTTGCGTTCGGTCAGCTGCTCCAGCAGCAGCACATGAGCTTGCCGGTCTGTCTGGCGGCACACAGCCGCAATCGCTTCGTAACGGTCCGCACGATCGCGCAGCACGTTAAAGATCAGCTCATGGACAAGCGGCATCAGCCGCGTCTGGCGGCCATTGCCCAGCATGAAGCTGACCGGAGCAGCGCTCAGCAGGCTGCCGACATCCACCTCGTACGCACTGTCCCGGGCCCGAACCTCAAACGCTCCGACCAGCTCAACCGAACAGCCGCCAATCTGATAATGACTGAGCAGCGATCGATACGGGGGCGTCTCATTCAGCTCCTGTTCATCTACGGAATAAGCGGACAACGCGCCATGCAAACGCCGGGCGTCCTCCTTGTCCGCATACACATCCAAATCGCGCGGCTCGGCAGCGAGCAGTCCCCCCTGCAGCAGCAAGCCGGTGCTTCCGCCAACAGCCCAAACAGCCCCGAGCGGCCGAAGCGTTTGCTCAAGCACAGCTAACGCGGCTTCGGTCTGCTCCGGCATCCTGATTTTTTTATTTGTACTCGCCATCTCATCCTCATCCTGTTCCGATCGCAGCCAGCGTCCCGCATCCGGCCTAGCGTTTACTAAAAAAACGGCTTGAGTGAGGCCGTAACCGGTCCCGCAGCCCGAAGCTCCGCCTGGCAGCCAAGCCGCATGCCCTGCTCAAGCTCCTCCGGCTCCAGGTTGTCCAGCTCCGCATCCGTCGGGGCGCTTAAATGTTCAGCTCCCTCCGTCACGATACATCGGCAGCGGGAGCATGTCCCCCGCGTACATGAAAAGCTCCAGTCAATCTTATGCTTCATCGCGAGGTCCAGCAGGGTCAAGCCCAGCTCAGGCTCTACCGTTTTGCGGACGCTGCGCCCTTTTAACGTAATCATGAATCGCGGCCTCCCTTCCCTATAACATCGAAGCCATCATATAGATTAAAATCGGAATAAATAAAATAAAAGCCAGCAGCGACAGCAGCACCCGGGTAACGCCCTTTGTCCGCGTCCTCGCGTACGTAATCAGCAGTGACGCCACAATCATCAAGCCAATCGCCACAAATGATGCCCACATCTTGTCCAATGGTGTCATGTTTCGTCTAACCTCCACTTTACCTGCGCCCGGCAGCTCTTCTGCTTATCATAACATAGGGCATGTTCCGAATCGAAATCTTTTCGAAAAGAACCTCACAAGAAAAAAGGCACCAGCGCCGTATCCGGACGCTCGTGCCACCACACGGTTACTTTTTCATAATCATCTTCATCAATTGCTCCATATTCGTCGTGCTCATCTTGCTGCCCTTAATCGCGGCGATCAGCTCGTTCATCGTCTGTTCGGACACCGGAACACTAACGAGATTCGACACTTGCTTGATTAATTGCCTGAGCTGGGCGTCACTTTGCATCGTTGCAGGCTTCACGCCGCTGGCCAGCTTATAGATGTCCTTCTCGGACACGTTTTTTCCGGTCTTCTTTTTAACGACGTTTAGCACGTCTTTTGACATATTTTTGTTGGACACAGCAGTACCTCCTCAGACTCGATATGCGACTTAGCCAACTGCCCCGCTAAGCGAATGTCTGAGGTAGTATATGTACGATGTCGTCCAGCCGTATAGGCGCTTGCCCTAGGGCGTGTCTCAAAAATCGCTGAAGTGCATCTTTTACCGCCTTTTCGCCCCCTGCCGCGTCACTTTCCCTTGACGTGCCCCCGCACGCCTGCGAAAAACTTCCTCGCTTGGAACGAAAATTCGGCAAAATCTGCTGGCTTCAGCGTTTTCAGACACGCCCTAGCGGAACCAGCCGGATTGCGACGAATCTGCGATTTCCTCAATCTCGTGGGTCCGTCCGCGGCCCATCAGATCCTCAACCGCCTCACGCGGCGTCTTGCCGTCGAACAATACATGGTGCAGCTCGGCGGTAATCGGCATAGCGATCCCGTACTGCTCCGCAAGCTTATACGCGGCCTGCGTCGTCTTCACGCCTTCCACAACCATCCCCATTCGCTCCAGCACCTCTTCGAGCTTGAAGCCTTGGGCCAGCATCGAGCCGGCGCGCCAGTTGCGGCTATGTTGGCTCGTGCACGTAACGACGAGATCGCCAACGCCCGCCAGTCCGGCAAATGTAAGCGGCTTGGCGCCCATCGCCGTGCCGAGACGGGCGATTTCGGCCAGCCCGCGCGTCAGCAGCGCGGCCTTGGCATTATCGCCGAAGCCAAGTCCGTCCGTCAAACCGGCGCCGAGCGCAATAATGTTTTTCAGCGCGCCGCTGACCTCCACCCCGATGACATCGGGATTGGTATACACGCGGAAGCTGTTATTAATCAGCAGGTCCTGCGCCTTCTCAGCGGCTTCCTTATCCAGGGAGGCAACCACAACCGTCGTCGGACATTGACGGATCACTTCCTCGGCGTGACTTGGGCCGGACAGCACGACGATCCGGTTCGGATCAACCTGCGGCAGCTCGTCCGCGAGCACCTCGCTCATCCGCTTCAGCGTCCCGGCCTCGAAGCCTTTGGTCGCATGGACAAGCAGCGTGTGCTCCTGCAAATATGGACGAAGCTGGGCGGCAATCATCCGCATCGCGGAGGACGGAGCAACAACGAAGACCGCATCCGCGCCTGCGACCGCCGCTTCCATATCGGTCGTGGCGCGAATCGACTCGGACAACACCGCATCGCTCAAAAACCGCGAATTGCGATGCTGTTCATTTATTTCCCGCACTTGCTCGGCATTGCGTGACCAGAGCGCAACCTCATGGCCGTTCTCAGCCAAGACGGAGGCGATGGCCGTTCCCCAGCTTCCGGCAACAAGCACGGCTGTTTTCGAAGCATGTGTCATTGGCGGCATCCCCTTTTCAGTCATTCGGGTTTACATTCGTACACCATGCAGGCCTAAGCCTGACGTTTGGCGCCGAGCTTGTTTTCCTGACCCTTGATCAGCTTGACGATATTGCTGCGGTGACGGAACCAGGCGAACACAAACAACAGCACGCTCAGCCAGAAAATTTCCATCGGACGGCCCATCAGCCAGATCAGCAGCGGCAGCAGCGCCGTAAACAGCAAGGAGCCAAGCGAGACGTAGCGTGTCCACACAATCGAGAGAATGGCGACAACACCAGCCAGCAGCGCAGGCAAAAACGCCAGCGACACCATCACGCCGATCGTCGTAGCAATCCCTTTGCCTCCGCGGAAGCCGAAAAATACCGGCCAGTTATGGCCGACAATGACGCAAATGCCCGCAAGCACAAGAAACAGCGGCTGGCCTCCGCTAAGCAGATGACCGAGCCAAACGGCGGCCACACCCTTGAGCATATCCAGCAGCAGCACCGTAATGCCCGGCCCCTTGCCCAGCACGCGCAGCGTATTCGTAGCTCCGGCATTGCCGCTCCCGTGCTGGCGGATGTCGATCCCCTTCAGCAGCTTTCCCGCAAGAAAGCTGAAGCTGATCGAGCCGAGTAAATATCCAATAAGCAGTGAACTCCAAGCCCACACAAGCGCCACTCCTGTCAATCGTCTTCAGACTTACGTCGGGTGAATATACGCAACGGCGTGCCTTCGAAAGCGAAAGCCGCCCGGATTTTATTGTCCAGATACCGTTCGTAAGAAAAGTGCATCAGCTCCGGATCGTTGACGAACAAAACCATCGTCGGAGGCTTGACCGCCACCTGGGTAACATAATTAATCCGCATCCGTCTGCCCTTATCGGTCGGCGGCGGATTAAGCGCTACCGCATCCGATACGATTTCATTCAGCACATGCGTCGGCACGCGAAGCGCATGCTGCTCGGCCACATGGTTGACCATCGGCAGCAGCTTATGCAGCTTGACCTTCGTCTTCGCAGACAAATAAGTAACCGGCGCATACGTCATAAACAGGAAGTGGTCGCGGATTTTCTGTGTGAACTGGTGCATCGTCTTGTCATCCTTCTCGACAACATCCCATTTGTTCACGACGAAAATCGACGCTTTGCCGGCGTCATGCGCGTATCCGGCAATGTGCTTATCCTGCTCGATGATGCCTTCTTCCCCGTTGAATACGACAAGCACGACATCCGCCCGCTCAATCGCCTTCATCGCCCGCATCACACTGTACTTCTCCGTATTTTCGTACACTTTCCCCCGCTTGCGCATACCTGCGGTGTCAATAATGACGTATTTCTGGCCGTCCTTCTCAAACGGGGTGTCGATCGCGTCGCGGGTCGTACCGGCCACATCGCTGACGATAACGCGCTCTTCCCCAAGCAGCGCATTCACAAGCGACGATTTGCCGACATTCGGGCGGCCGATCAGCGCGACTTTGATGACATCCTCGCCGTACTCCTCCTCGACCGTATCCGGGAAGTGATTCGTCACGGCTTCCAGCAGATCGCCAATTCCGGTGCCATGCGAGCCTGAGATCCCGACAACCTCGCCGAAGCCGAGGCTGTAGAACTCGTAAATATCGTCCATCCGCCCCAAATTATCGACCTTGTTGGCCGCGATAATAACCGGCTTCTGCGCGCGGAACAGCATCTCTGCCACCTCGCTGTCCGCAGGCGTAATGCCTGACTTCGCATCCACCATAAAAATGATCACGTCGGCTTCCTCGATCGCCAGCTCAGCCTGCATGCGTACAGAGCGCATGATCTGGTCTTCGCCTTCGATCTCGATGCCTCCGGTATCAATGATGCTGAATTCGCGGTCCAGCCATTCTCCACGTCCGTACAAACGGTCCCGGGTTACGCCCGGTTTATCCTCTACGATTGCCAGCTTATCGCCGATAATCCGATTAAAGATCGTCGATTTCCCTACGTTCGGTCGGCCGACGATTGCCACAGTTGGCCTTGCCATGAACTTCATTCCCTTCGCAAAAACGCATAAATCCAACCATTTTAAGTTAAATATCAACAATATATTATAGCAAACGAAACAGCGCAAGTAAACCGGCTGGTTCGCTTGCGCCGAACATTCGCATCGTATATCCAACCCTCTGTTCAATTCTCCATTCAATCCTCTGTTCAATCTTCCGCTCAGCTCTCCGTCTGGCCGCCATGCTGCACCAGAATCATCGTCCCGTTTTGCAGGTCATGGGCAGCCGCATCCAAAATTTTCTCCAGCCGGAATGCCGTTTGCTGTCTTTCCTGTTCACTCGCGACGATAAAAATCGGCGCTCCCCCCGCTACCTGCTCCCTATGGATCGTAACAATCGCGCGAATGACCGCCATCGACTATCCCCCTGCCTTTCCGCTCAGTTGCTGATCGTCCGCTTCCGACGGCATGCGGACCGCGCTTTCGAGAATCGGCGACGCCAGCCCGACCCGGCGTGCCTTCTCGGGGTTATGCTCCTGCGGCAGCAGCAGCACGGCCAGCCGGCCGTTTTTCATATCCAGCTTGGCAAGCGGCAGCAGCGAAGGCTCCCCCTCGTCGCGGTACACCCCCATGATCGTGGACAGGTCGTGCAAAATCGCCTGACGCTGACCCGGATTGGCTAAGGTTACCCGCGCATTTTTATTGTTTGGCGTAAATACAAGCCCAATCGCATGCTCTCGGATCGCCTGCTGCGTATCTTCCAATCCGACGTTCATAATATAGATCGTATCCACGAATAAATCCGGCCCGTCCAGCCGAACCTCGCCGACCGTTACCTCGGCAATATGCGCCAAGCTTTTTCCCGTCTTAAAATAGTTGGTTACAGCCATCGCTGCCACCCCAGCCGCCACCCCCCAGTACCAGGCAAACACCGTACCGAAAAAAGCGGTCGTAAATGCGGTAAAAATAACAAGATAGTTGCGTCCTTCAAACACCATCGCAATGCCTTCAATATAAGTCGCCCCGCGCGGCACAAGCTCCAGACTGTCAATTTTGCTCAGCGTATTCCGTTCCATGTTGCGCACGTCGCGGAACTGCTGGGCCGCCATCGCCAGAAATGTGATCGCTGTATAATTTTTCTCCAGCAGCGACGGAACCGCTACTGCGCCAAGTCCGGCTGCAATGACGCCAAGCGACAAATGAATAATTTTACCATGCGGGTAAGTCGGGTATTGCCGATAGTCGGTCCGCAGCATCAGCACGCGGGCCGCCATGCCAAACAGCACGCCCAGCCCGATGCCGACGGTGAATCGCTGCTCGATCATCCATCCCCACATCTGCATTCCTCCGTTCGTCGCCAAGTTCTGGTTCTGGACGGGGCCTCCGGTGTGACCGGACTACCGCATCCGCAAAGTATCCCCGAGCGCGCGCAGCACCCTGCGCGTCGCTCCAAGCAGCAGCTCCAGCGTCAGCGAGCCGCCGCGTGCGATAAACACGCTCAGCCACCACAGGTCGCCGAGCGCGGCGTTGCCGAGCACCGCTTCTCCGATGCCGCCATGCGCATAGAGCAGCAGCCCGTCGCCCAGCAGCAAACCGCCGGCGAGCGCCCCGAGCTGCAGCACGGGAGTACGCAGCAGCACAGAAGCAAGCAAACCGAGCAGCAGCGCTTGCGTCAACCCGACATTGCCGACGATCAGCCGGGGCAGCAGATGCAGCATTTCATTCATCAGCATGTGCAGCGCTCCCAGCAGCAGCGTGACGGATAACAGATGAAACCGGAGCCAGCCGCCTGACGCACGCACCAGCGCGTAAGCCGCAACCGCAGCCAGCACAACAGCTGTCCCGTGCAGCTGAATGCCGTGCCAACGCAAATTAAGCGGCAGCAGCGCCAGCCAGAGCATAAAAAAAAGAAGTAAACTCATCCGAGTAATACCTCTTATCAAAACATCGTTCCAGCCGCTCACGCCTAGAATCAGAGCGCTGGTTCCAAGCACCAGCGATACGTAACCTGCATTCATCATGTGCGTTCACCTTAGAAAAAGCGCATTCCTCTCTTTTTCCTTAGTATGGCTGTCTGTATCAAGTTTTATTTACGTGTAGGCGTATCCATCTCGCTGAGCCAGCAGCTTTGTATTTATGCCGCGCGCCGCGCACCAATGCGCGGTTTCGCCGCTGACGACTACCGGCACCTGCCGCAGCGTGTCCAGATCCGGCGCGCCAAGCGCTGTCATCAGCAGCCGCAAATCGTGATGCAGCGAGCCAATAAATGCAATCAGCGCCTCCGTGCCAGCCGTACGCTGCACACGCAGCATCGCGCCTGCCATCCCGACAGCCGATGCGCCGAGCACCAGCGACTTGACGGCCTCCAGCGCGCTGCCGATGCCGCCGGTTGCGATGACGGCCGGCTTACTGCCATCCGCTGCGTCAAAGCGGCGCACGGCTTCCAGCCCTTCCAGCAGCGAAATGCATGTATTGGCGCCCCAGTCGTTGAGCCAGCCGAGCGGCTCCGCTCTGCGGGCATTTTCAATGGCCGCAAAGTTCGTGCCGCCTGAGCCGCCGACATCGACGATACGCACGCCTGCCTTCAGCAGCGCCTCCGCGCTTTCGCGGGCCATGCCGAAGCCGACCTCCTTGACGATTACCGGCACGCCGACCGCTTCCACAATGCGAATGATCCGCTCCAGCATCCCCGTGAAGTCGCGATCTCCCTCAGGCATGATCAGCTCCTGCATCACATTTAAATGAATCTGCAGCGCATCCGCCCTGATCATTTCAACAGCACGTTCCGCCTGATCGAGCGTCGCTTCGCTGCCCAGATTTCCGAAGACGACGCCTCGCGGGTTCACATCGCGAACAACCCGGTAGCTCGCCGCCACCTCCGGATTTTTAATAGCCGACATTTGCGAGCCTACGGCCATCGCAAGTCCCGTTTCCCGCGCGGCAATCGCCAGCTCGCGGTTAATTTCCTCTGTTTCCGTCGCCCCGCCGGTCATCGCATTAATAACAATCGGCGAACTCAAGGAGAGTTCGCCGATCTGGGTATGCCATACGATGTGCTCCGTCGAGGTTCCGGGCAAGCAGTTTGGAATCAGCTTAATGTCCGAGAAGCCGTGAAGGCCGCTTTGACCAAGCTGGAGAGCATGATGCACATGCTCCATTTTCCGTGGAATACGCACCCTGGTTCCCTCTCTTCGCGACGAAAGCTTATTTAAATTTGCTCAGCTTGTCACCGAAACGCTCGCCGAGCGTCAAGTTCAGGCCTTGCATTTCTTCATGCGATACGGATTCTCTTTCACGTCTAGGCGCGCGCTCGCCACGCTCTGGCTTAGGCTCGCGGGCAGGAGCTTCTTCCGTTTCCTTGATGCTCAAGGAAACGCGTTTTTCGCCAGGATTCACATCCAGCACCTTCACTTGAACCTCTTGACCTTCCTTCAGCACTTCATGCGGCGTGCCGATATGACGGTGGGAGATTTGGGAGATGTGTACGAGACCTTCAACGCCAGGAGCGACTTCGATGAAGGCGCCGAATTGAACGAGGCGTTTTACGGTACCCGTTACGATATCGCCAATGTTGATGCTGTTAGCCACTTGCTGCCAAGGTCCTGGCTGCGTAGCCTTGATGCTGAGCGAAATCCGCTCGTTAGCCGGATCAACCTTCAATACCTGCACCTTCACTTGATCGCCTTCCTTAACAACCTCGGAAGGTGTTTCAACATGATGCCAAGCCATCTCGGAAATATGAACAAGGCCGTCTACGCCACCGATATCGACGAATGCGCCGAATTGGGTCAGACGTTGAACCGTACCCGTCAGCTCCTGGCCTACGGACAATTGGCCCAGAACTTCAACCTTCTTCGCTTCGAACTCCTCGTCCAGAACATCCTTCTGGGACAGGATGACTTTGTTTTTCTCTTTATCCATTTCTTTCACGCGCAGACGAAGCGTGCGGCCTTTGTAATCGCTGAAATCTTCAACGAAGTTGCGCTCAACCATCGACGCCGGCACGAAGCCGCGAAGGCCCACGTCTACAACCAGTCCGCCTTTGACCACTTCAGCAACTTTCGCTTCCAGGATCGTTTTGTTTTCCAGGTCAGCAGCCAGCTTTTCCCATGCCTTTTCGCCTTGGATTGCGCGTTTGGACAAGACAAGCGTTTCTTTGTGGTCATTGATCGTCAGAACTTTCAATTCGATGTCCTGGCCGATTTCAACGCCTTCGCCCGCATTGTCCAGCGAAACGGAAGACAGCTCACGCAAAGGCACCACGCCGTCATATTTGTAGCCAACATCGACGACCGCTTGGTCTGCTTCGATTTTGATGACTTTGCCGGTTACGATATCACCCTTTTTCAGGATGTTGACATTGGCCATGGACTCCTCTTGGGATACCTCGGCAGTTTGTTCCTCTTGAAGCTCTTGGTCTACTTTGATTTCATCAGACATGATTAATTTCCTCCTTAACGACCTAAACGACAGGTAATGGTTTATTTTATAAAAAACTTGTTTCCTCTTTTGCTACAGTATGCCACCAAGTTAACGCTTCGATGCGTGCAGCTGGTGCATCTGCCGGATGGTGCTCATAATCTTATCGGTCGCCTGCTCCAGCCCTTCGGAGCCTGCGTCCGCGAACTCGCTCAGATCGACGGCCGGGCCATAGACGATTCGCATGGGACGGAATAACGAATAATTGCCGATAATCGCCGCCGGAATCACAGCAGCCCCCGATTTGATGGCGAGACTGGCCGCGCCTTTCTTGCCCATGCCGCCTGCATTGCTGCGCGTGCCCTCCGGAAAAACACCGATGATGCCCCCGCCTTTCAGCAGCTGCTGGGAGAGTCGGATCGACTCCTTGCTCACCCCGCCGCGCTTGACAGGAAACGCACCGATCCGCGGGAGCACCTGCTTCAGCAGAGGCAGCTCGAACAGCTCGGCTTTCGCCATGTAGTGCACCTTGCGCTCAAGCGGGCAACCCAGCATCAAAGGGTCCCAATTGCTCGTATGATTGGAGCAAAGCACGACGCCTCCCTCCTGGGGAACATGCTCCAGTCCTTCGGAACGCGCCCGGAAGAAAACGGCAAGCATCAGCCGGAACAAACCACGGAAAAAGCGATACATCATACGTTATTTCCCTCCACCGACGCGACTGCCGGCAAGCTCCAAAATACGCCCGACGACATCTTCAATCGTCAGCTCGCTCGTATCCAGCAACACAGCGTCCGGCGCTTTGACCAGCGGCGATGTTTCCCGCTGCTCATCCATCCGGTCGCGCTCGGCGATCTCCGCCATCAGCTGCTCAAGCGTAACGGACGGCTGGGAATCGCGAATTTCCTTCAGGCGGCGTTGCGCCCGAATCTGGACGCTGGCGGTGAGAAATACCTTGACCTCCGCATCGGGCAACACATGGCTGCCGATATCCCGGCCATCCATCACTATCCCTTTGCTTACGGCCATCTCCTTCTGCTTGCGGGTCAGTACGCTGCGAATTCCCGCAATCGCGGACACGCGAGATACATTACCCGTAACCTCCGCCGACCGAATCACGCCTGTTACATCACGGCCATCCACGTACACGGCTTGTCCATGTTCACCCGGCGCCAGACGGATGTCCGTCTGCTGGGTTAGAGAGATCATCTTCTCCATCTGATCCGGTCGAAGGCCTTCCTCTAAAATCCGCCAGGTCACTGCCCGGTACATGGCCCCGGTATCGACATACACGAAACCGAGCTCCCCCGCCACCAAACGGGCGATTGTACTTTTGCCAGCGCCAGCCGGACCGTCGATTGCGATGTTAAACCTCTCCAAAGCTGCGGCCTCCTTACCCCATTAAAAAAGACAAGCAATCTCCAAAAAACAGGCCTAGGCCTTGAACGAAGAAAATTATACCATAGGTTTCTCGAAAAATGCAAAAGGCTGTGTGCCTAAATCATGATCTTTCGCCGTCTGCCGCCAGGCCGAGCCGCCTTTGTAGGGGTCGCCCTCCAGCCTTTCCACCTTCACTAGCTGCCGGCGAAGCCCCGGAACAAGCAGCAGCGCCTGCGAGACAAGCAGCGCGCACAGAAATAAGGCAAGCAGCGCCAGCAGCGTCTTCTCCACGCGCTTCGAGAAGCTGAGAAACAGCTCCTCGTACCGCTGCTCTGCTGCCGATTGGTTCTTTGGACCCATACGATCGTCTCCAGCCATCAAGGTTGTGCGTAGTATACCCGCCTGATCAGGAAACAATTCCCGGATTATTTTTTCCGGAAGTCAAACTGCCGCTCGAAGCAGTAGCGGATCACCTTCTGCCGATCGCTTTCGGAAATCTCAAGAAACCGCAGCATCACCTGCTGACGCCCCGTTTCCAGCGGCTTGACGCGTACAATTTCGCTTTTAAACGGCACATGCTCAATCATGCCGCTTTTGAACGGTACCAGCAGCCAGCAGCCGACCTGCAGTCCGCTGCGGACCGGGACATGCCCTTCGCAAACTAAAGAAATGCCGCCGCCGCCCACGTCGTCGGTCATCGCCACGAACTGGTAGTTGTCGCCTAACCTTACGGCAATATCCAGCTCCGCCGGCACGCGCAAAAAATTGCGGCGCTGCACCTTCGTAATCGACGCAAGCTCAGGCGTCCTGATCTCGACCAGACGAATCACATCGTCATTAAAGCCGAGCACGGAGGAGCTGAAATAATTTTTGACGCCGCCGTCCGTTATAAAATAAATCGACAGCTCATCGCCAGGATACAGCCGCTTGAGGCGTCCGGACGTCTCGTGAAGCGGCACTTCCATGCTGATGCATCTGTCGTTGATATCAGCAATGCGCGATTTGTATTCCTGCCTGGCTTCCTCCTCGTCAATGGAGTTCACCTGAATATGCAAGATAGAATTGACCTTCGGAAGCAAGCTGTGCGACCCCCTGACTACATCGTTAGCGACACATCGCAAGGGACATGCGCCTTCCTATTATATCACGCCCCTGCCATATGGAAAGCTTAATTTACAGCGGCTGCGGGGCATCGTGCAGGAGTAGAAGGGACGAAAAACCCGAAGCCGCCCGGCTCCGGGTTTTCTGCTGCTATTGTGAACCGGACGGTGCGGAGCAAGTCAGGTTTGCGTCACCTGCGCCTCTTCCGTTCCGATCTGATCAATTTTTTCCTCCACTCCGTTTTCAGCATTTACATAGATCCGATACAACCCGCCGTTGACGCGGCCGATGAACTGGTAGCACAGCACTTCCTGCTTGACGTCGTTGCGGATCAATGCCTGATGAACGCTGTCCACCTGAAAGCTGTCGCTGAGCGTCTTGCGGGCTTCCTCCAAGGTAAGCTTGGGGGCGGCAAGCTGACGCTCCTTCTTGTCGTGTACATAATCGGCGGCTTCCAGACCGATCACCTCGCCATTATCCAACGCTATCTTAACCGCCACTTTTTCCAAATAATTAATAACATCGTTGCTCGTGCGCGCAGCAAACGTTATATTGGCCGCATTGCCGTATTCGTCATAGCTGACCGCCGTCATGTTCGGATAACCGCGCTCATCCAGAAACTGGGCTGCCGCATCCCTCGCCTGGCGCAGGTCCAGCTGCTTGGACGGAACGTCCCGGACCGCTGTAAACCATAGCAGCTGACCGCCTTTTTTCGAATAATCGAGATGCGCGCCGTCTTGTGAGCCTTCTTTGGCTACGTACGCGCTGAAAGACTGCTGCTCCGTTCCGGCGCCGTTTTCGACGACCTGCACCGCATTCGGATCGGCCAAGCCGAGAAATTTCGCCGCCTTCGCTTTGATGTCGTCGGCCGTCACCTCCGCCCCCGTCAGCATGCTCAGATCCCGTGTCTGATACATGCTGACGACCGTCGGGCTCCAGTTGATTTCCGGGTACTCTCCGACCTTCTTGTCCACCGTCGTAAACCCGTCGATAATCGCATTGTCCTGCGGCTGCTTTTCCGTCGCCAGCGCCAGCTCAACGTCCATCCACCGCAAATTTTGCTGGATGACCGTCGATTGCACCTCGCGAAGATCCTTCGTAATTTGCGTCGAATGATCATACAGCGCCGTCAGCGTCTTCATCTCTCCATCAGACAGCGGCTGCTTGCTCAAATCGCGGACAGCCGCCCGGTAAGCGAAATTCGAAATGTTTGCAAGAAACTCCTCGGTTTTGTTAAAGGGCAGCAGCGTCAAGGGCAGCTGGCTAATTTCATTTTGCGCCTGGCTTGTAATCCGCCACACGTTAATGAGCCCTTTTTTGTACGCATCCTGGGAGGTCGTATTTACCGCCAGCGTATTGCCTAGCTCCGTATGCAGCTTATCCACATGGAAGGACAAATCATGAAACGCCCGCTGGTACTGGTTTTCCGCCTTGATCAGCACCGAGTTTTTCTCCTGATGCTCCATGTACCCCCAAAATCCCGTTCCGATCAGCGCGATCAGCAAAATCGGAAACATAACGATGCTCAGCCGTTTGTACATAACTAGCTAACTCCCTTCTTCAGCCATGATTGGAGTTAGTTTGCTCAGGAAGACATCCGCTTTATGCACCTGCCGCCGCGCAGCGCCGCAACAACAGGCGTTCTGCTTTTTTCTGTTTCACAAAAAAACCGGCCCGAAGGCCGGCTGCTGCCGCTGGATCATGCATGGTTGGTTTCGATCTCAAAGTCGTGGTCGTTGTCGCACACGCATTGCTTGAAGCCTGTATCAATACGCCCCTTGTCCATGCGTCCTTTCAAAATAAACTTTTCTCCGCAGCAGTTGCAGCGGATTCTCACCTTGACCCGCACTTGTACAGCGTCCATAAAAAATCCCCCGGTTTCTAACAGTTTCAGTTAGCTCCAGTATGGACAAGCCTGCTAAATTTTAACCCGTTCCTCGCGCGTAACCATCCGCAGCGGCGATTTCGCATTCGCCCGCTTCACCTTCCACAGGCTGCGCGTCCACAGAAAGACCATCAGCGGGACCATAAACCAGGCCCAGTACCCTTTGGTCGCAAAAAGCGTATAATCGAACACGCCGTGCCAGAAAAACGGCAATACAAATGCCATCGTCAGATGTCTGCGCGCATGCTCCGGATCAAACTTGGCCCGGCCGAAATGGTAGCCCATCATCACGCCAAACATCGCATGGCCCGATACGGGCAAAAATGCCCGAAACAGCAGCGTCGAAAAGTCCATCGAATTCAGCAGCGCATACAGTACATTTTCCAGCGTGGCAAAGCCGAGCGATACCGCAACCGAATACACGATGCCGTCGTAGGGCTCATCAAAATTCGTATGCTTGTAGATGATGAACAGCACGATAAACCATTTCATGAATTCTTCGGGGAACGAAGAAGAAATAAACGAAAACACCAGCGGATGATCGCCAAATGCTTGCACAAACGCACGCTGCAGCACCATCACGGGAAACACAATGAGCACGCCGAAAAAAAACAGGCGCAGCACAAGTGAAATCGGTTCGGGGGCATACCGGTCCTTTAAATAAAAATAGGACAACAGGGCGACACCCGGCGCAACAGCAGCAATTAACAGCGAAAGTAGGCTCAGGTGCTCCCCCTCCGATCCAGACGTAGTAAATAAACTCAATTATAACAGCTCAGCCGAGCCACAGCATGTTTTTCTTGGCGCTGGCTAGGGAAGCCGCGCTCCGAAGAAGGCGCTCCGCCTAAGCTCCTTCGGACGCCGGCTCCTCCGCAGCTGCGGCTTCACGGGCCGGCTCGGCCTCCGCTTCAGCCTCAAAACGGGCAAGCCGCTGCAAAAAACGGAGCGGCACCTGCGCCAGCGACCCGTTGCGGTGCTTCGTCAGCTGCAGCAGGCATGGCGTCAGGTCGGCGGCGTCCTTGCCCGCTTCTTCGAGCTGTGCCAGCGACAGCACCACATCGGCAGCCGCTTCCGCTCCCTCGGGCAGCCGCTCTGCCGCCAAATCAATCGGAATCGCGGTGACGACTGCAGCGTCATTTTCCTGCGACCACTGCTTCAGCACGTAAGCCAGCATCGTCTGGTGCTCAGCGACCGACTGAGGCTGGCGCTGCATGCCGGCGGTCGGGATGCGGTTGAGATGGTCGATGAAAACGACAGGCGCCCGGCCCGCGATGCCAGCAATTCGCTCGATCGTCGCAAAGACACGGTCCATCGTCATCGCCAGCGAGCATTCGATTGTCCACAGCCATTTGCTGATGTGTGCATATTGCTTGTTGGCGCGGCTGACCTCATCCGGCGACGCCTTGCCGCTAAGCACAAGCTGCGGCTCTGTGCCGATCAGCCGGGCGATGCTGCGCGCCCACAGCTCAAACGCCGTCATATCCCAGGAAACGTACACGACCGGAACCTGCCCCGCGGCAAGCTCGTCGGCCATTTGCTTCATCAGCATCGTTTTGCCGGAGGAAGCGCTGCCGGTCAGAAAATACAGCCCGGTCCGCAAGCCGCCGAACAACGCGTCATCGAGCGGAGCGAGACCGGTCGGCAGTCCGGTAATCTGGCCGCGGTAACGCTTCATATATTCTTCCGTATAAGCGGTGATGTGCTTGACATCCGGAGAAATCGGGAGCAGCAGCGACTCCTCCATTGTTTCATTAAGGAGCTGAATAAACGTATCCAGCGGGTTCTGCACCCGCACAAAAAAATCGTTCACGTCCTTGATTGACTCCGGGAGATTGACGATAAAAACAGCCTTGGCGATCTCCTGGAGCATCGCCTGGACTCGCGAGCTTTCACGGCGGCCCAACTCATCATTCCCGAGGCAAACAAACACCCGCTTGTCCTTCAGCTTCACCGCATACGATTCCTTAAACGTCATCCAGACGGGCGGACAAACAGCCGGCAGGCGGGATTGGGCCAAGCTCAGCACGTCAAACACGCCGCTGCACAGCACCACGTCCTCCGTTTGCTCCAGCACCGACTCGTTGAACATAAAGTCCTCGACGCCAACAAGGGTCTTGTACTTGGGATCACGATTGTCGACGGCACGGCCGATCAGATCGGCCGGCCTGCCTTCCTTGTCCGTCAGCGGAATAATGACTCGGTTTTGAAAGTAGCCGCCGAGCTTGCCCGACTGCACGTAAAATCCGATCTTGCCAGGCTCATAGCCGATCCGGTACTGCTCAGCCGTCTCCGGCTCGATGCCCCGGCGCTGCAAATAATACAACGCTTCACCGCTCAGCTGCTTCTGGTAATGCGCGACCAGCTCTTCCAGGTCAAACGACGGTTTAGCCGCGCTTTTATTTATGCCCGTCACCTTCATGCTCCTCCCCGCAAAAAAAGCATTCCTCAAAAACGGTTCGTTTTTGTGAATGCTTTACCCTATATTCGTATGCATGGAAACGGCTTTACCCGCTAAGCTTACTGAAATTTGGCGCAAAGCGTTCCGAGTGCGTTCTCGGCAATGACAGTTTTGCCGTATTCGTCAAGCACCGCAGGCGTAACCGAGGCGGACTCCCCGTATTCGGATAACACAGCTACGACGGCCTGCAATTTTTTCTCGTCCATGGACTCGGCGTCAAGCAGCAAAATCCACTTGTTTTTGTAAGCGTACAACGTGCCTCCGTCGGTCAGCGCCGGGGCCATCACCTTCGCCAGACGAAGCAAATCCTCGAAGTCGTTGAACGCATAGGTGACCTGATCGGTCTCCTCCAAGGTCAGCTCCAGCTCGTACACTTCTTCCTCAAGTTCGTCTTCCATCGTATCGTCGCCGGAATTGAAGTTCATCTTGCCGCGTGTCACAATGACCATCATTCCTTGGGCCGGCATGGCAAGAACCTCGACTGCTAGCGGACCGCTGGCATCAAATCCAAGCTCCATGTAAGCTTGATCCATCATTTCGCTGAACAGCTCATGAACCTTGGGGATTTCTCTCCACATGTCATCCTTCTGAATACCGCGCTCTGTTAAGTCATCGAATGTGAGGAATATCCGTATCTTGTCCTGACTTAAACGCTCCATTTTCATACTGGATTCCTCCCTTGCCGACTGAATAACAGCTTATGAAGTTGGGGTTATAATGGTGTGCTCCATCAAAACTTGCCCTGAACAGGGCTCTTCCACAGCTTGTATGCCAGGTTACGACTATTATATCACATTCCGGCCGGAAAAGAACATTTTCTGGCCGAAAAAAGGCTTATAACCAAAAAATCCTCTCTGTTCCACACACGCAGCAAAAAGACGCCGGGCCGCTTCTCAAGGAAGCGCCCTGCGCCTTCTGCCATCCGCTCTCCGCTTAATGTGTCTGGACGTCCTGCTCTTTGAGCGAAGCTCCGGCCATAATCTCGTCGACCGCTTCCTTGAGCTTGGGGTCCTGACGAACGATTTCCTCGACCTTGCCAAGCCCGTTAGGCTCGCCGCTGCCGGAATCGCTTTTGGCGCTCGCTGCGGACTGCTTCTTCGATGCCGATGCGCTCTGGCCGTCCCAGACGCCTGCTGAAAAGGAGCGGCTGTCCGTGTCCTTACCCGGCTTGGCCCAGTTGTCGCGCTTCTTCAGCAAGTCGGCGGCCGAATCGCTGCTGGTCATCGCCGAAAACAGCAGCGGCTTGACCCGCTTCGTCACATAGACCGCCGCGGCCGCCCCGACAATACCGCCTAACAGAAACGTACTCACTTTCATGGCTATCCCTCCATCATGCTGGTGTACGTACCTATTTTCCGTTAGGTGCCCGGCCATCATACATGATAAAATCAGGAAGGGACGGCTTGTCCCTGCACTAACATTGCTTACAAGGAGCCTACAACCGCCATGTACATGAAACGATGGATGATCATACCGGCCGCGCTGCTGATGACTGCGGCCGTAACAGCCTGTCAGGCCGTTCCCTCCACCCCTGACGCTACCGGGCAGATGCCGCAAGCGGAAGTACAGGCGCCGGCCGCTCCAGAGAGCGTTCCCAGGCCGAGCGGCGATCCGGCACCCGGTACGCCAGCAGCGCCGTCTGCGACGCCTCCTGTGTCCGCAACGGCTGAACCCGGTCCCGCGGAGCCGGCCGCTGCAGCCAAAACGTACCGCATGAATCCGAAAACGTATGATATCGTACCGATTGACCCGGAAAAGCATTCCAGGAAGGTCGTCCTGCTTACGTTCGATGACGGCCCTAAGGAGCTCGACATGAACAAGGCGCTGCTGGATACGCTGGACAAGCACAAGGCGAAGGCGATCTTTTTCCTGAACGGCTACCGGATCAAGCAGAAGCCCGACATTGTCAAGCTGCTTGACGAGCGCGGTCAAACCATCGGCAACCACTCATGGGATCATATTGATCTCAAAAAAGAAAGCAAGGAAAAGGTCGACCAGCAGCTCGCCGACGTTCAGAAGGCGGTCAAAGATATCATCGGCAAAGCGCCATCGTTTTTCCGGCCGCCCCACGGCTCCGGCAGCGACCTCGTGCGAGCCAAGGCGAAGGAGGAGCAACTGCTGTATATGACCTGGTCCAACGGCTCCAAGGACTGGGAGATGTCGGTCAAAAACCACAGCGCGGACCAGGTCGTCTCCAATGTGCTGGAGCAGCTGCATCCGGGCAGCAACATTTTAATGCATGAGCTGCCTTGGACCGTTGAAGCGCTCGACCAGCTGCTGACCCGACTGGAGGAGAAGGGCTACGGCTTCGTTGACCCCGAGACGATCGAGGTTACTGAGACAGCCGTCTCCACCCCCACAAAAGCGACCCGATAACAAGCAGTATAAAAATCCAGAGCAGCGACCGATAAAAGATACGTAGCCACTTCTCCTTTTCGGGCGGATGGACGGAGCCGCGCGGAGGCAGGTAGTGCTCGGATTGCTCGGAAGAGTCCGCCTCGGCCGGGTCCGGCGTCGGCGGCGCTATCGGCTCAGAACGCGTGCGTTTGGCTTTCATCTAGGTCTCTCTCCTGTATCGTAAGATGCACCCCATCACAAAGTCGATGAGAAAATGAGCGAGGATGGGCGTCCAGAGTGAGCCGGTCTGGATATAAATCCAGCCGAGGCCATAGCTGATGCTGAACACAAGCCCGGTCATCAGCCAATGCTGCAAATAGCGGAAATGGATGGCCGCAAATAGGATGCTTGTCCAATACGGCCCCCATGACGCCTGGATCGCGCCGCGGAACAGCAGCTCTTCGCAGACGGCTACGGCAAACGACATCACGGCAATATGCCAGAGCGGACGGTTGCCGAACAGCTTCTCGTTAATGCCGCCGTCATCGGTCACTTCAGGCGGCACCCACCGGGATACGAGCAGATCGACGGCAAGCACGACAGCCGCATACACGCCTCCCCAGCCTACGATGCGCCAGCCCGGCGAGATCGCGAATATAGACAGGAGGTCCGGCTTTTGAAACCATAAAATAATGGCGGCAATCACTAAAATAACCGCTTGCGTGACGTACAAATTGATGATCAGCAACCGATCCGTCAATTCATCCGCACTGACCGGGCGGAGCTTTACCGATTTAAAGTTAATTTTTTTCATGAAGATTCCCTTTTTCGACAAATTCGCCTATACTAGCTGCATAGAAATAGAGTTGAGGTGCTTGGGCCTATGGAGAAACGTTTAAACCGGACAGACTATTTGTTTGCCATGACATTCATCTTTATGCTTGTTGTAGCCGTGGGTGCTTTTTTCTACGGCATGCAGCTGGGCAAGAAAAACGCTTCCGCCTTCTATGAAACCCAGCTTGTCAAGCAAAAGGAAGAGCAGGACGGCTTTACAGCGTACCATCAGCAATATCTGGTTTCGTTCTATCATACCATTTATCAGCCTTACAGGGAATTTCATCAGGCCTGGTTCGACAAGCTGGATCGGCTGCAGGCCAATCATACGACCGACGCCTCGCTTATGCTCAAGGAGCTGGCCAAGCAAGCCCAGGCCAGTTATGACGAGCTGAGCCAGAAGTCAGCGCCCGCTTCTTCCCCGCTGCTTCAGGCGGCGCAGCAGGACTATATGAAAAGTCTGAAGCTGTTCAGCGATGCGCTGCCGGGATTTGCGTCCAAGGCCAACGCGATGCCGGTCACCGAGCTGATCAATCAGCTGCAGGCCGATCCTTATTTGTCGGAAGCCCGCAACTTTGCGCTGAAAGCGGAGGACGAATACTATGACGCCATTATCAAATGGGCCGAAACGTCGATTGCCGGCTTCAAGCCGATTGATCCTGCCGCGCCGCTCGCCGTGAAGGATTGGAGCGCGCTTTCGCTGAACATGAAAAACGCTTATATAGCCAACTGGCTGATGACCAGCAAAAAATACGAAGCGTTCACGCCGCAGGATCTGAGCAGCCGGATCGACGATATGATTGCGAACGGCCAGATTAAAAAAATGAACCTGAACGACATCAACGCCATCGCCGACATGCTGATCGCCACCGACGCTGTGCGCGCAGGCGACTTCCTGCGTACTCGCAGCAAGCTGTATGCGAACGAAACGCTGCCGCAGCTGCCTTTCTTCACCAACTGACATGCGCAGCAAGCGCCGGCCTGCCAAGCAGGAAGGAAAAGCCGCCGTTCCCTCCGGGGAATGGCGGCTTTTGTCGCTTCAGGCAATGCCTCGCTAGCTCCAAATCAGTCGTAACGGACGCCCTGAACTGCAGCAAGCGCAGCCATGCCGCCCTCGACATTCACCGTATTGTCGAAGCCGTGCTCGCTTAAATAACGGCATACGTTCTCGCTGCGCACGCCATGCGCGCACACCACATAAATCGGCTGATCCTTAGGCAGCTCGGCCAGCTTCTCCGGAATCGTCATCATCGGCATCAGCTCCATGCCGTCCCAATGGTAATAATCCCATTCCTCCTGCTGCCGAACGTCGATCGTCAGCGTGCCTTCCAGCTCGCCCCGCTCCCGCATTCTGGCATACGCATCCGGTCCGATCCGGTCATATGACATGTGGCTTCCTCCTCATCCTGCTGCATGCTTCTGCCTGCTTACGTTTATTGTACCCGCCTCATCCCCGGCTTGGCAAACCGTACAGAGCGTTCTGTGAATACTGGCCGTTGCGTCTCCCATTTCCGCCCGGTCGACGGTTGAAGCAGACGAGAATAGCCCACTGCTCCCATCTATTTGCCTGACTTTCGATTTTTCCTTGACAAGCCCAAAATTTACGTGATAAGCTAGTGAAAAATTTAGCGATATATGATGACAAACGATGACGGAACCAAGTATGCTGCGGAACGTACAGAGAGCCGGTGGATGGTGCAAACCGGACGTAAACGCCATGCGGAGCACTCCCGAGTTGCTGCATCGAACTTTCAGTAGTTGCAGCCGGCTAGAAGCCGTTACCTTTCTCGGTCTGTGTTGAACAGACCCGCTAAGGCCGTGTGCGCGAGCATGCAGCGAATTAGGGTGGTACCACGAGAATCAGCTCCTCGTCCCTTGTATACGCTAGACGTATCGGGATGAGGAGTTTTTTGCTTTTTACTACATGCACAACGGAGGGAATTGGCAATGTTTAGAGTGTTGGTTATGGATGGAATCAGCGATATGGGGATTCAGTTGTTGTATGATGCCGCTGATGTCGAGGTGGACAAGAAAAACGGCCTGTCCGAAGACGAGCTGGTTGCAATCATCCCTGACTACGACGCAATTCTCGTGCGCAGCGCGACAAAAGTTACCGAGCGCATCATGAACGCAAGCAGCCGCCTGAAAGTGGTAGGCCGCGCGGGCGTCGGCGTTGACAACATCAACCTGGAAGCTGCCACCAAACGCGGTATTGTCGTCATTAACGCTCCGGACGGCAACACCATCGCTACCTGCGAGCTTACGTTTGCCATGATGATGTCAACTGCCCGGATGATTCCGCAAGCGTACAAGAAAACGGTTGGCGGCGAATGGGACCGCAAAACGTTTGTTGGCGTCGAGCTCCGCAATAAAGTGCTCGGTATTCTCGGCATGGGCCGGATCGGCAGCGAAGTCGCCAAGCGCGCAAAAGTATTTGGCATGGAGGTGCTCGGCTACGACCCGTTCCTGACCGAAGAAAGAGCCGATCAAATGGGCGTCAAGCTTGGCACGGTCAACGAAATTTGCAGCAAGGCCGATTTTATTACGGTGCATACGCCGCTGACGAACGAAACGCGCCATATGATCAGCCGTCCGCAATTTGAGCTGATGAAAAAAGGCGCACGGATCGTAAACTGTGCCCGCGGCGGCATTATCGACGAGCTGGCGCTTGTCGAAGCGATTGAGTCCGGCATCGTTGCCGGAGCAGCCTTTGACGTATTTGAAGCCGAGCCGCCGGCAGCTGATCATCCGTTCCTGAACAATCCGAAAATTATCGTAACCCCGCATCTGGGCGCATCGACGATTGAAGCTCAGGAAAATGTAGCGATTGACGTTTCGGAAGAAGTGCTGCATATTCTCCGCGACGAGCCGTTCAAAAACGCGGTCAACATGCCGCCGGTGCCTGCCAACGTGTTAAACGCGCTGCAGCCATACTTCAATCTCGGCGAAACGCTCGGCAACTTCCTCGGCCAAACGATCGACAGCGCCGTCAGCGAAATTGTCGTCAGCTACTCCGGCGATTTGACCGATGTCGATACATCGCCGCTGACACGTTACATCGTGAAGGGCGTGCTGCAGCATCAGCTGGAGGGCGTCAACGTCGTGAACGCGATGCACCTGGCGAAATCCCGCGACCTGAACATTGTCGTGCAAAAATCGTCGGCGTCGAAAACGTTCACCAACCTCGTGTCGGTTACGCTGAAGACGAAAAACGAACAGCGCACGCTGGCAGGCACTCTGCTGTCCGGCTACGGCGAACGGATCGTGCAAATCGACCAGTATCCGGTTGACTTCGCTCCTGCCGGCACGCTGCTGCTGATCTCGCACAACGACAAGCCGGGCATCATCGGTAAAGTCGGTACGCTGCTGGGCAACAATGACGTCAACATCGCCACCATGCAAGTAGGCCGCAAGGTCATCGGCGGCAACGCCATCATGGTGCTGACAATTGATAAACACGCGCCGCAATCGGTGCTGGAGCAGCTTTCCGCCCTGCCGGAGCTGACCCATGTGCGCGAGCTGACGCTGTAAGAGCTGACACCCCGGAACTGCAGCCCGGAGCATCATCGTGCCAGGCTGCGTACTTGTTCCACGGACAACAACATTTGCAACCTTTTTTCTACACCTGTTAACAGCAGCAAACCCCCTCCGGCCTAGGGCCGAAGGGGGTTTTTGTTAGGATTTCGCAGGTTGACACGGTAAAACGATGGAAAATGTCGTTCCTTGACCTGGCTGGCTTTTCGCCTGTACGATGCCCTGGTGGGCTTCTACGATGTTTTTCACGATGGACAGTCCAAGACCTGTACCGCCGGATACGCCTCGCGTACGGGCCTTGTCGGCCTTGTAAAACCGTTCGAACACATAAGGCAAATCCTCGGACCCGATCCCGTATCCCTCGTCCGACACCTCGATGAGTACAGCGGCCTCTCCGCGCAAGCGCGTCGCCTCGGCGCTGACCCGGATGCGCGCTTCGGCAGGCGTATGCCGGAGCGCATTGTCCAGCAAGTTCGTCAGCACCTGCTCAAGCCGGTCCTCATCGGCCTGCTCCAGCAGCAGCGGCTCATCCGGCAAGGCATAGGTCAGCTCGATGCCCTTCTCCTTGGACAGCGCGGCAAATTTGCGATGCATGCGCCGGATAAACGTATGCGCGTCCAGCTCCCGCAGGTTGAGCTGCATATGGCCGTTTTCCATCCGCGCCAGATCAAGCAGGTCACGCACAAGTCGGCCCATGCGCAGCGACTCGTCATAGATGACCTGCGCGAGCTCCTTGCGCGCTTCCGGCGTTGCGGCGATATCGTCGAGCAGCGCCTCGCTGTAGCCCTGCAGCATGGACAGCGGCGTGCGCAGCTCATGCGAGACGTTGGCGACGAAGTCTTTGCGCAGCTTTTCCAGCCGGAACTCCTCCGTCACATTGCGCAGCACCGCAACGACCCCGCGAACGGACTCCTGCACGTACAACGGAGCCATGACGACCGACCAAACCTCGCTTTTGACATGCAGCTTCGTCGTCATCTCCTGCGGGTGGGCGATCACCTCGTCGAACAACGGCCGCAGCGGCTCCGGAATCCGTCGCCAGTCCCAGCGGGCCGCGCCGGATGCTGCAGGCTCCTGATCTTCGCCCGGCCACTCCAGCTCGTTCCATTCGCGGATAATGCGTTCCCCTTCGGGGTTGTCCAAAATGACCCGGCCTTCCGTGTCAAACGTCACGACAGCGTCGGCCATACTGCGCAGCACGCTGGCCAGATGCTCCTTCTCATGACTGAGCGCCTGAATCGTATCCTGCAGCTGGACGCCCATTCGGTTAAACGTCTTGCCCAGCTCGCCGATCTCATCGGATGATTGGATCGGCACGCGACTGCCGTATTCCCCCTCCGAGATCAAATCGGCGGCCTTCTTGAGATTAAGCAGCGGCTGCGTGATCCGCGTCAGCAGGAAGAAAGCGAAAAATGTCGTCATCAGAAAGCCCGCTACGCCAACGACGACAAACAACGTCTTCACATAATCCTGCGTCACCTCGGACGACTGGGTCAGCTGGTACATGATGAGCGCTCCGGCGACGGTCGCCTGATCCTGCTCCATGTATGGAACAGCTACCGCCGTATAGGTGCGGCCGAGCGGCGAGCGCACGGCAATCGCCAGGTTGCGGTTGTCGACCGCCTCGCCCGCGAACACTTTGGCCAGCTCATTTTTCGTAAAGAAGTCGTCGAACTGAATCCGGCGGTCATCCGATTCGCTGATCGGCGTGCTTTCCTGCTCGTACGTCCGGGTGACGACCAGCACGCTGGCGCCCTGAGCGTTCAGCAGCTCATTGACGACCTGCAAATAGCGGCGCTCTTCCTTATGCAGAGAAAGCTCGCTGGCGACCTTCACGGCAAGCCGGTTGAGCGTCTCAACCTGATCCTTCGATTTGGGGAAGGACGTTTCGATATATTTGAACAAAAAGGCGCCGACAGTCAGCAGCACGACCACCACCAGGCCGATGATGGTGATCCACAGCTTGCCGACAATGCTTTTGAAAATAAACACGTTACTTGGGCACCTCAAGCTTGTAGCCGACGCCCCAAACCGTTGTAATCATGGCCGCCGCATCCGGCGATACTTTGTTCAGCTTCTCACGCAGCCGCTTGACGTGCGTATCGACCGTTCGCAGGTCGCCGAAAAATTCATAGTTCCAGACGTCCTTCAGCAGCTCCTCACGCGAAAACACCTTGTCCGGCGAAACGGCCAAATAATGCAGCAGCTCGTATTCCTTCGGCGTCAGCGCGACCTCCTGACCGCCTGCGCTTACACGGTGGGCGTCATGCTCAATAACCAGATTCGGGAACACAATATTGTTGCTCGAATTCACTTCCTTGGACAAATACGCAGTAACCGACGAACGGCGCAAAATCGCTTTGACCCGGTAAATCACTTCACGCGGGCTGAACGGTTTCACAACGTAGTCGTCCGCGCCTGATTCGAAGCCCTGCACACGGTTCGTTTCCTCGCCTTTGGCGGTCAGCATAATAACCGGCGTCGACTTGACCTGGCGCAGCCTGGCGCATACTTCATTGCCGTCAATGCCCGGCAGCATCACATCAAGCAAAATCAGATCGTAGTCGATGTCCAGCGCCTTGCGCAGCGCCGATTCCCCGTCCTCCGCCTCGTCGATGCGGTAATTTTCCTTCTCCAGGTACATCCGCAGCAAGCGGCGAATCCGTTCCTCATCATCAACAACCAATATGTTCATTTTCACATCTGTCATTGGCCATAAACCCTCTTTCACACTCAGAATGACGGTCTCTTCCCTGCCCTGCGCACTGCGCACAGCTTATGTACCGGAGTACGAATGCAAGCCCGCGATGACGAGGTTAACTCCGATTAAGGTAAACATGACGACCAGGAACCCGATGACAGACAGCCAGGCCGAACGCTTGCCCTGCCAGCCGCGGGACAACCGCAGATGCAGGTAGGCCGCATAAAACAGCCAGACGATCAGCGCCCATACTTCCTTCGGGTCCCAGCCCCAGAAGCGGCCCCACGCCTCATGCGCCCAGATCATCGCAAAGATAAGCGCGCCCAGGGTGAAGATCGGATACCCGATCGCAACCGACCGGTAGCCGATTTCGTCGATATCGTCCCGATCAACCCCCTTCAGCAGCGGGTGCAGCGCTGCGCCCAGCGGCTTGCGTGCGGCCAGCCGCAGCAGCGCGTACAGCACAATCCCGCCGAGCACCGACCAGACGACCGTATTCAGCTTGCGCCCGGCGTTGGCGCCCTTCATCCAGGACGGAGCTTCCATCAGCGGCTCGGTCATGCCGAAAAACGGCGTCATCTGCATCGTCTGCCCCTCATGCGGCCCGAAAATCGGAGGCAGCACATAGGTCGTCTCCTGCGGCACCAGCTGCTCCACATTGTTCAAGTCCTTGATGACCGCGTTGCTCGTAAACACAGCTTTGTAGCCCATGCCGTTGAACGTAAAAATCGAGGCAACAAACGCAACAACGACCGCCAGCGTAAACAGCGTAAACTCTACCCCGCGCTGCTCGCGCCGCGCAGCCTTGCTGCGCTCCTCGAAGTTCACGTTTTGCACCAGGTACATCAGCCCCGCGGCAAAGCCGACAGCGAAAAACGCTTCGCCTAGCGCGGCCGTTGTCACGTGAATTTTCAGCCAGTAGCTTTGCAGCGCCGGGATCAGCGGCTGCACCTCGCGCGGAAACACGGAGGCATAAGCAATCATTATGATCGCCACCGGCAAGGAAAACACGCCAAGCACCGAGGTTTTGTACAGGAAGTAAACGATGATAAACGCCAGTACAATCATCATGCCAAGCATCGTCATAAACTCGTACATATTACTGGTCGGAATATGGCCGGCCTCCGCCCAGCGTGTGAAGAAGAAGCCCGCATGGGACAAAAAGCCCGCAATCGTCAGCCCGATGCCGATCCGGCCCCACTTGCGGCCGTAGCTCTCGGGATCGGTCACCTGCACAGACTTCTTGCCTGTAATGCCGATCACAAAGCCCATCAGGGCCAGTGCGTAAATAATAAATGCAACCAGCAGTAACGTGCTGCTCACGTCTCTTCCACCCTTCTTTCAAGCGTTTTCGGGTCAACCTCGATTCCTGTTTTGCCGAGAATCTGGGCAATTTCCTTGCGAAGCCCGTACCAATTTTTATTCGTGTGCGCGCCAAGTGCCAGCTCGCCGTCGTCGATCCGCAGCCAGATGCGGCGGTGATGCCAGTAGAAGCCCATAATAAGGCCGATCATGGAGATAGCCGCTCCGATCCAAATAAACGGCATCGCCCGATCCACCCGAATGTTCAGGTAGCTGATATATTCGGAGAACTGGACATTTTCCATCGAGCCGACCGAAATTTCCAGCTTCTGTCCAAGCGCGCCGTTCACTTCATCCTGACGGAAATTCACCTTGTCCACCTGCCGGGGGAAGTACATATAAGGCTCGCCCTGCGGCGCAAGGTCCGGTCCCGTAATCGTGAACACAAAGGCCGGCATCAGCGGTTCCTTCGTCTTCGTCATCGGCAACCCGTTCGAGTCTACGGCAAAGTCCGGGAAATACGCGTTCAGCTTGAGCTGGTACGGACCTAAGATATACAGCTCCTTCGGGTTGTCCATCGACAGGTCGAACTGGCCGTACGTTTCGCCCGTCTGCTTGTTGCGCAGCGTCGGCTTGACCGCAATCAAGGTCGGCTGCGGCTTGAAGTCGAACTGATACGCGAGCAGCCCGTTATAGGACAAGGGCTTGTTGACGATGATGTTTTGCTTGTGAACCTCCTCCAGCACCGGCTCCTTCGCGGGATCGTCGCAATCCGCCTTGCACATGTACAGCGCCGCCTGGGTTTCGAACACCTTGGGCACATCAATGCCCTTGGAGCGGAAGTCCTCGGTCATTTCCTCCGGCGTGTAAAACTCCAGCGTAAACTTCTCATTTTTCAAATAGTAAGAGGTTTCAGGAATTTTGACCAGCTTGCCCTCCGGAAATGCGAGATGCTGATCCATATGCCAGCCGGGAATGCTCCGCATCAATACCGCGCCGAGGAAAATAATGAGACCGATATGATTAATATACGGGCCCCAGCGGCTGAACCGGTATTTCTCCGCCAGCAGCGCTCCTCCGTCCATATTTACGCGGTAGCCGGACTTCGACAGCGCTTTTGCCGCCTGCCCGGTCCAGTCGTGAGCGACAGCTTCGCCTGAGCCGCCCGGCACCGGACCGATATAAGCAACCTTCTGGCGGGTAATAAAGCGCAGATGCTTGCGAATCTGCTGCTTGCTGAGCGCCTTGTACAGCGGCAGCACCCGGTCCAGGCTGCAGACGACCAGCGACGTGCCGATCATAAACAGCAGCGTAATAAACCACCAGGACTCGAATGTATGGGACAAGCCAAGCATATAATAAATGTAGCCGCTGAAGCCGTACGTTTCCTCATAGTACACGGACGGATCGAAGTTGAGGAAGGTGTTCTCCTGCGGATAAATCGTTCCGAGCGCCGAGCCGATCAGCGTAATGATGATCAGATAAATAGCCACCTTGACCGAGGAGAAGAAATTCCAGACACGGTCGATCAGCCGCGGGTTCGTCTTCTGAGAGCGGCGGGCCATTCCGTCGTAGCGCATCTCAAGCGGCTCGGCTCCCCCGTCATCCTCCAGCGGCTTGCCGCAGGCTTCGCACAGCAGCGTTCCGACAGGATTTTGATGCCCGCATTCGCATTTCGTATTGTGAATCATGGGGCCCTCCGTTATTGTGGCAATAATGCCGTGATCGTTCTCTCGATGTAAGCCTCATCCATTTCCCCAATGCGGATTTCACCGATTTTGCCGTCAGGCTTGACGAAAAACGTCGTCGGATATTGCGAGACACCGTACCGTTTGCGGGTTTCTTCATTTTTGTCAAATAAAATCGGGAAGGTTACATTGTACTGCCGGATAAAATTGTCAACCGACACCCGCGGCTCATCAAGGTTCAGGCCGAGAATTTCAACGTTTTTACCGGCCCATTTCGCCTTTTGACGCTCCAGCGCAGGCATCTCGTTGCGACAGGGCTCGCAAAACGTTCCCCAGAAATTGACGACGACGACCTTGCCCTTCATGTCGGACAGCTGCCGGGTTTGCCCGTCGAGGCTCGCCAGCTTGAAATCAGGGGCGGAACCGCCTGTCGTCGGCTTCTTGTCCGTAAAAAACAAGTTGTTCATTAAGGTCCAGCCGCCCATCAGAAGCACGACCGTAAAAATGACAATTTGCACCCATTTTCTATGTTTTCCCATCATCTCACACCCTCAAACCCAAAGTTAGTCCACGCTGCAAGAAAAGCCGACCGCAAAACGTCTTCGGCCTGGACCGACGAACGCTGCGAGTCGGCGCGATTCCTCATCATCGTGGTTGCTCACTTTATTATAGCGAAAAATGTCACAAGTCGGATTCAGCTTTTTGAATATTATGTGACTGGCTGACGCTAAGGCTAAGCGCTGCATCGCGCAGCTCTTTAACTTCCTGCGCAGACATCAGGCGGAACTTGCCGCGCGGCAGCCCGGACAGCAGCAGCGGCCCGAATTGCACCCGCTTGAGCTTGGCAACGGGATGCTGGATCGCCTCGAACATCCGGCGCACCTGGCGGTTGCGGCCCTCGTAGATCGTAATTTTGATCACGGCTTCATTTTTTTCCGGAAATACGTTTTGGTACTCCACCTCAGCCGGGGACGTCATGCCGTCTTCGAGCTGAATGCCCGCTCTGAGCTTGTCCAGCAAATCGCCGTGCGGCACCCCCTTCACGGTCGCCAGATACGTACGCGGCACGTGATGCTTGGGGTGAGTCAGCAGGTGGGCAAACTCGCCGTCGTTGGTCATCAGCAGCAAGCCCTCCGTATCGTAATCAAGCCGACCGATCGGATAAATGCGTTCCTTCATATGGCGGAAAAAATCAGTGACCGTTTTTCTTCCCTCCGGGTCCTCCGCGCTTGTAATGACACCCTTCGGTTTATGAAACATGACGTACACCTTGGCTTGCTTGCGGATCGGCTTGCCGTCCACGCGGATCGCATCCGTGCTCGCATCAACCTTGACCCCCAAGGTAGTGACGACCTCATCGTTAACCTGTACGCGGCCCGCGGTGATCAATTCCTCGCATTTTCTTCGTGATGCAATGCCGGCCTCGGCCAGCACTTTTTGTAAACGTTCCATCTTCTCTCTTCACCTCATGCTAATGATACCTATCCTTGGGCGAAATCACAAGCGAAGACCAAGGAAAACCCGCGCCCGGGCATGAATCGGAGTGCGCATGAACCGCATCGGGCGAAAATCCGTACGCCTGAGCCAGCCGCAGGATCAATTTGCGCAGCACAAACCACTGCTCCTCCTCCTGTGCAGTGAATGCGGCGCGGGGATGAGCGTAGTCGCCCTCAAGACAAATATGCACATAAAACGGGTCGGTAGGCGCGGAGGATGGAATAATGAGGCCTCCAGACGTAATAAACAGATCATACCCTTTTCCATTAATGGACGGGCAGACCGAATGATGCAAACATATGCCGTTGTAGCCCAAGGCCGCTCACCTCTTCACAGGTTCGTTGCCTCAGTTTATGTATGGCCGCGGAGCGGGGTGCTTGCAGGAGGCGCAGGAGGGACGGCGGCTTGTCCGGCTGTTGTGCGGTCCGGTCGCTTGCGCAATGATCCTAGCCGGCAAAGGCCAAATAACAGATGACAATCGAAGCGATAAAGCCGACCGCATCGGAAATGAGACCGACCTTCAGCGCGTAACCGGCCTTGCGAATGCCGATCGCTCCGAAATAAACAGTCACGACATATAATGTCGTATCGGTGCTGCCCTGAATCGTCGAAGCAATCCGCCCGACCATCGAATCCGGCCCGAACTGCGAGATCAGATCGGTGGTAAAGGCCAGCGAGCCTGCTCCCGTAATGGGGCGCAGGAAGGCCAGCGGAATAATTTCGCTCGGCACGCCGAGCTGCTCGCAGATCGGCTTCATCCAGCCGATGAATACATCCATCGCGCCGGACGCCCGGAACACGCTGATCGCCACCATCATCCCGACCAGATGCGGGATAATGCGGATCGCGGTATCGAAGCCGTCCTTGGCCCCGTCCACGAATGATTCGTAGACGGGAACTTTCCGATAGGCGGCATATAACGGAATAAATACGATAATAACCGGAATCGCCCAGGCGGAGATCAGATTAATAAAGTCAAACATCGGCCGTTCACCCCTTCCCGGAACCGATCAGCGTATATCGCTTGCGGTACCAGCGGTCCACCAGTATCGCCGCCAGCGTGGAAATAAACGTAGCGATCAGCGTCGTGCCGACAATTTCGGCCGGATTGGCCGAGTTATAGCTCATCCGGATCGCGATCAGCGTCGTCGGGATGAGCGTAATGCTCGCTGTATTTAACGCAAGCAGCGTCGCCATGGCCGGACTTGCGGCATCCTTCTGCGGATTCAGCTTCTGCAGCTCCTGCATCGCCTTAATGCCCATCGGAGTAGCCGCATTGCCGAGGCCGAAAATGTTGGCGCTCATGTTGGACATGATGTAGCCAAGCGCCGGGTGATTTTTCGGCACACCCGGAAACAAAAACCGCACTAGCGGGCTCAGCAGCCGGGCCAGCTTGTTCAGCAGGCCCGCATCTTCGGCGATCCGCATCATGCCGAGCCAAAACACCATAATGCTGATCAGGCCGAAGCAGACGGTGACGCCGCTTTTCGCCCCATCGAATACAGCCTCGGTTACAAGGTCGATTCTGCCCTGGAAAGCGGCTACGATGAAGCCAGCCACGATGAAAAACAACCAGATCCAGTTCACCATGCGGGTTCTCCCTTCTCTCGGTTAGCCTCGGTTTGCTTCGTTAGGTTTGTTCGATGCGTTAACCTCTTTGTACGGCAGCCCGGTCAGCCCGACTGTCCCGTCAGCATCACCCGGGTCAATGCCCGCAGCACATACAGCCACTTGTCGGACAGCGTCCACTCGGTCCAGCCTGCGCGGCCGGCAGCGTAAGCGTACGATTTGCCTTGGGTCGCGGACAGCCGCGGGCTATCCGCCGGCACAAGCGGCACCGAGCCGATCAGCTTGCCGTTCAGCTTGAAGTCTACTTGCCCTGCAAGCCCGAGTCGGAAGTCGGTCGAGGCTTGATCCTTCAGCGACGTTTCGCGCGTGAACCGCCCTGCCTCCTCCTTCGTTGCCGGGTAACGAAGCCCCGCTCCGGCGACGAAGCCGGTGTCCGCCACGGCCTCCCCTGGCTGAATCAACGTCTGCAGCGGGTAATGCTGGAAGCCGTAATCGAGCAGCCGGGTATGATCGACCCAATCGTTCGGATCGTTAAGCGTCACAACCGCAACCTGCTGTCCGCCCCGTGTCGCGGAAGAGACGAGGCAGCGCTTGGCCAGCTTCGTATAGCCGGTTTTCACGCCGTCCGCTCCCTCATAGAAGGACAGCATCTTGTTTTTGTTCAGCCACGTATAGTCCCAGGATTCATGCGGGTTCGGCACCTTCTTGACCTTCGTCTTGACAATTTCCTGAAACACGGGATTACGCAGCGCGTACGCCGTCAGCTTGGCCATATCGTTGGCTGTCGAATAATGCCCTTCCTCGTCCAGTCCGGACGGGTTTTTGAAGCTCGAATTTGTCATGCCGATCATCCGCGCCTTCTCATTCATTAAATACGCGAAGCCGTCCACGCTGCCGCCGACATGCTCGGCAATCGTCGTGGCGGCGTCATTGCCGGAGCGCAGCATCATCCCGTACAACAAGTCCTTGAGGTTCATTTCCTCATTCAGCTTCAAATAAATGGAGGAGCCCTCCTTGCCGAAAGCGTTTTTGCCCACCTTGGCCAAGTCCGACAGCTTGCCGTGTTCAATCGCGACGATGGCGGTCATAATTTTGGTCAAGCTGGCGATCCGCATCGGCTTGTCTCCCTTGACACTAACCAGCAGCCGGCCTGAGGCGACATCAATCAGCGCCGCCCCCTCGGCGCTTGTGCTGATCGCAGGCGGCGCGGCCAGTGCAGACGGCACGGACGGCGCAATGCCTGACGAGGCAGCAGCCAGTGTAACGGCCAGCAGCAACCCTATTCGTTTTCTCATTACGTTCCTCCTACGGGCTAAGACTGACAACTTGACCGAGCGGACAAGTTCAGATTCATGGTTTTACTATATGCCGGAAGGACAACGGTTATGAACGAATACGCGCACAGCGAAAAAGCCCGCTCAGATGCAGCATGCCGCCAGGCGCCGCTCCAAACAGGTTTCCCGAGCCAATCATCTTGAACGCTTGTTTCAACGTTTGACTTAAATTTGCACCTTATCAATAAACAGCGTGAGCTTCACAGCCAGATCAATCTCGTAAGGCTGCGTCAGCCGCTGACCGTAGGCGTCCTCCAATATGCGGACAGTCGGGCGCTGCGGCACGGCCGGATTGATCGCCACGACGACTCCCTGCTCGCCGCTGCTCAGCAGGACGGTCACGCCGATCGGGTAAATGGCGACATTATCGCGAAACAACGCAACCTTCTTCTGCTCGTACAACGTTCCAACCCCGGCGAACAGCACCTCCATCGCCTGATGCGGCAGCATCGCATGCCGGTGCGCCCGATGGGTCGTCATCGCATCGTAGCTGTCGGCAACCGCGATCCATTTCGCATAATCATGCATATCCTTGCTGCCGATCCCGCGCGGGTATCCGCTTCCATCCTCCCGTTCGTGATGCTGGAACGCACAGTGCGCGGACAGCAACGGCATGTTCGGTTCGTCCTTCAGGATGCGAAAGCCAAGCTCCGGATGCTTCTTGATCTCTTCATATTCCTGAGGCGTCAGCTGTCCCGTCTTGTTCAGCAGGGAGACCGGCACCTTCGTCAAGCCGATGTCATGCAGCAGCGCGCCCATGCCGATCGTTGTCAGCTCGTCGCGGCTGTAGCCGTTTAACATCCCGAGCATCGTCACATAAATACAAACGTTCAGTGAATGCTGATACAAGTAATTGTTCATCACGTTCATGTTCATAAGCATAATAAGCGTACCCGGCTTGTTGTCGCTCAGGTCATCAATGATCATCTTCATCACATTACCGAAGGCACGCCCCAGCACAGGTCCCTTGGACACCTTGGACGTGCTGTTTTTCTCCATAAAGGAACGAAACTGGGTTCGAACCTCCTGAATCGCCCTCGTTCTCGTCTCGTCGGAAATAACATCGCTTACTTGCACATCATCGGTTGCCGGATCGGCGATATACAAGTAATCGACACCAAATTGCTGCAGCCTGCGCAGCAGCGGCTCATTCAGCTCCGCACCGGCATTCAGCAGCACGAGTCCTTCTTCACTAAAGATACATTTGCCGAGGCGCATGCCCGCCTGGCAATTGCTTGTTGGAAGCAACCGCACAACAATCCTCTCCCTATGTCCTTATACCTATACCCCTAGTTGAAAAGCTCTACAAACACTATAGTCCAACGTTATTCAAAGAGCAAGAAGACCTTTCCATTCTGTGCGAAAGATAACATCACAATAGGCATATAGGTATAATTGTCGGAAAATGTAACCTGACAAAATACGATTTAACATGACAAAATAGCAGATCAGCTATGACAAAAAAGGGGGGAGCCATGACAAAGCAGGCTTTTCGCCAACATAAAAAGCCGCCTGTTCAGGCGGCTCTTGGCGGCGGCAATCGCTTAGACGATAAAGTTTTGATTTTCAATGTTGGTAACCTGGGTTGCGCCGGTCATCTCATTGCCTGTGCCTGCTTTGCTGTTGCTTTTGAGCATCGACTGAATCCGGTCCACGACCTGTGGCGCGGAATCAATCAGCCGCTCCAGAAGATGCGTCTGGTTATCCAGGGGCACGATTTTGACGCCGTGTTTGCCGACGACCAGAAAAGCAATCGGCGTAATGGACACCCCGCCGCCGCTACCGCCCCCGAAGGGCAAGGCGACAGACGCGTTTTGGGCGTCGTTGCCCGCTTGACTGGCTTGCCCGCCCTGCGGATCATCGGCAACAAACTCGCTGCCCCCCGCCGCGAAGCCAAACCCCACTTTGCTGATCGGCATGATCACGCTGCCGTCCGGCGTTTCCACCGGATCGCCGACGATCGTGTTGACATCGGCCATCTGCTTGATATTTTCCATCGCGGTTTTCATTAAACCTTGAATCGGATGTTCTGTCACACCATTTCCTCCTCTGTGCGCTATAGATAAGGACTTGCCCACGCGTTTGTAGTGTGCGCACTGTGCAGTTGGAGTATGTATGCGGCGGACCGCTTCGCTTGGTTAAACTCAACGTTTCTTCCCCGCCGCCGGATGAGGCCTATTCCGACGCCGTTCAAGCGGGGACCGACGGATAGAACGGCGAAGCGCGTCATGACCTGCCGCCATGCACCGGCTGAGGCATCCGGCGCGTCAAAATCCGGTGCCAAGCCTCCAGCCCTCCCTCAGACTTGCGAATTCGCAGCAGCAGCCGAATCCCTCCGCTGAGCAGCGGGCCGATCCGGATATAAAATAACGCGGTTCCCTCCGTCAAAAAGGTCATCCGGTTGAAGGCCGGCATCACCATCAGCTGCGGCTGCGCATCCAGACGAATCAGTCGGCACACGTATCCGAGCAGCGCCGATTTGACGGCCCACAGCGAGCCGACCAGCATCGCCGTACCGGGCGCGTCGCCGATCCCGACTGACGTTTTCCAGTTCAGCTCGGTGCAGTGGACGCTGCGCAGCATGCGGCGCATCCATTCATGAAATTTGAAGCAATGCTGCAGCAGCTGCCGATAGTCGTCAAGGATATCCTTGATCTTGTCCGCGTTGATATCCTCCCCGTGGTCCTCCAGCAGCTTCCCTTGATAGGCGTTGACCTGCTCCGTATGCACCTCTACCCCTGTCTCCAAATCCTTGTAGCGAACAACCGGCACTTCGTAGCGCAAATGAAGCAAGCCCAGCAGTGCCTTCACCTCAACCGTAATTTCATCATTGCTCTCCTGATGCGTAAACGCCAGCCGCAGCCTGACGGGGCGCGATAACAGGAGAACCGCCGCGAAGATAAATGCAGCAGCCAGCCACATCCAGATCATGCTTGATCTCCCCCCGTTCGGCAGCTTCCCCGGACAACCAAAAAAACTCCCGATGACCGGAAGCTTGCCGCTTCGTTTCCTCAGGAGTTAGTATGGCCCTGCTTTGTCAAATCATGCACTTGAGCTTGTGGCGCTCATTGCAAGTTCTGGCCTGTCCGTCGGCGGAAGGCCGGCCCGGCAGCTCAATAGTCCCCGTCAGGCGTAACCTCAACCTCGACTTCGTCAAAGGTCAGCTGCTTCGCATCCAGCTTCTCGAACAGCAGCCGCGCTTCTTCTTCCAGATTATCGTCATTTTCAAACAGCGCCGTCTCCGGCAGATCCGTCAGGCTGGCCAAGCCGAAATAGTCCAGAAACGGCTTGGTGGTGCCGTATAAAATCGGGCGTCCCGGCGCGTCGGCACGGTCCACCTCCTGGATCAGGTCTTTGGCTACCAGCGTTTGCAGCGCCCGGTCGGCCTTCACCCCGCGAATTTCCTCGATATCGACACGTGTGATCGGCTGGCGGTAAGCAACGATGGCGAGTGTCTCCAGCGCCGCCTGCGACAGCGACGAACGGGAGGGCGCATGGGCAAGCCGTTCAAAATAAGGGGCATGCTCGGGAACCGTAGTCAACTGAAACGTACCGGCGAGCTCCACAATTTGCAGCCCGCGGCCCGCCCGCTTCATCTCGCCCTGCAGCTCTACCACAAGGCCGCTGATGAACGCAGGCTCCTGCTCCAGCACCTCGGCGAGCTGCCGGGCATCCAGCCCTTCATCTCCGGCCACAAACAGCAGCCCCTCAATAACCGATTTCATCTGCCCAAGCTCGATCTTCATCTGCCTGTCCATCCTCCCGCGCCTGAATCACAATTTCGTCGAACAAATGATGCTGCATGCACACAATCCGCTTCACCTTCATCAGCTCCAGCATCGCCAGAAACGTCACGACAATCGCATCGCGGCTGCGGTCCTGATCGATCAGCCTGGAGAACAGCAGCTTGCCGCCGCTGCGCGTCAGCGTATCCACCACCTGCAGCATCCGGTCGCGGACGCTGATCTCATCCTTGCGGATGCTGGCGACCGCCCGTCGGCTTTCCAGCCGCCGCATCGCTTTGCGGAATGCTTGAACGAGGTCGGCGACGCTGAGACCCTTGACCGGATTTTCCTGCACGACCGGCACGTAGGGCGTCAAATCCTCCGGCTCGCGGGTAAAAATAAGCCCCCGCTCCACTTCCTTGTCGCGCAGATGATCGGCAATCGCCTTGTACTTGCGGTATTCCACAAGCTTCGCAACCAGCTCCGCACGCGGATCGTAGTCCTCGCCATCCATATAGTCGTCGTAGTCCAGCTCCGGCGGCGGCGGCTTGGGCAGCAGCATCTTGCTTTTAATCGACAGCAGTGTGGCGGCCATGACGATGAACTCGCTTGTGACCTCAAGCTCCAGCTCCTGCATCGCGTCCAGGTACTCCAAGTACTGATCTGTGATTTCCTTGATCGGAATATCATAAATATCCACTTCCGCACGGTCGATCAGATGAAGCAGCAAATCAAGGGGGCCTTCAAACGTTTCAAGCTTAACCGTAACCTTCATCTGTGTCTGTCCCCCCTGTGCACGGCCCGATCAGATGACCGGAAAGTGAATCCTTCGTTCGTCGATCGTCTGATCGTTAGCCTTCTTGCTCGAACTGACGGGTCAGATTCGCCATTTCGATTGCGGTAACCGCAGCCTCCCAGCCTTTGTTGCCGGCTTTCGTGCCAGCGCGCTCCACCGCCTGCTCAATCGAATCCGTCGTCAGCACCCCGAAAATCGTCGGAACGCCCGTCTTGAGTGCAATGGAAGAAACGCCCTTGGCCGCCTCATTGCACACATAGTCAAAATGCGGCGTTGATCCACGAATGACCGCGCCAAGCGTAATGACCGCATCATACCGGCCACTTTCCGCCATTTTCTGGGCAATCAACGGAATTTCAAACGCTCCCGGCACCCAGGCCAGCTCGATTTCATTTTCCTCTACGCCATGACGCTTGAGCGCGTCCAAGGCGCCGCTAACCAGCTTGCCTGTAATAAATTCATTGAAGCGTCCCGCTACAATCCCGTAAGTTAAGCCTTTCGAAACTAAATGACCTTCGTATACTTTTGCCATGATCTCATAACTTCCTTCCGAATTCAATATTTTTTTGTCAAATTGTAAAGTCGAGCAAATGGCCCAGCTTCTGCTGCTTCGTGTGCAAATAATGCGTGTTGTCTTCGTTCTCTTCCATTTGAATCGGAATCCGCTCGACGATTTCCAGACCGTAGCCTTCCAGCCCGCGAATTTTGCGCGGATTGTTGGTCAGCAGCCGAATTTGGCTGATGCCGAGGTCCTTCAAAATTTGCGCCCCGATCCCATAGTCGCGCAAATCGGCGCCGAAGCCCAGCTTGAGGTTCGCATCCACCGTGTCCAGGCCCTGCTCCTGCAGCTTGTACGCCTTCAGCTTGTTGATCAGCCCGATGCCGCGCCCCTCCTGCCGCATATACAGCAGAACGCCGGAGCCCGCTTCGTCAATTTGCTTGAGCGCCGCAGCAAGCTGCGGGCCGCAATCGCAGCGGTGCGAATGAAACACATCGCCGGTCAAGCATTCCGAGTGAACCCGGACCAGCACCGGCTTGGACGGATCAAGCTCGCCTTTGACCAGCGCGACATGCTCCTTGTTGTCCACGTCGTTTGTGTAGGCAATGGCGTTGAACACCCCGAAATCGGTCGGCATCCGTACCTCCACTTCCCGGCGGACGAGCTTGTCCTTGACATTGCGATACTTGATCAGCGCTTGAATCGTAATGATTTTCAGATCAAACCTGGCTGCGATTTCCATCAGGTCAGGCACGCGGGCCATCTCGCCGTCTTCCTTAATAACCTCGCAGATCACGGCCGCCGGATACGACCCGCACAGTCTGGCGAGATCAACCGCCGCTTCGGTGTGGCCGCTGCGCCGCAGCACGCCGCCATCCTTCGCAATCAGCGGGAAAATATGTCCCGGCCGGCGAAAATGCTGCGGCTTCGTCTCCGGGTCCATCAGCGACTTGATCGTCATCGACCGCTCGGAAGCGGAAATGCCGGTCGTCGTGTCCACATGGTCGATCGACACCGTGAAGGCCGTGCCGTGGTAATCGGTGTTGCGCACGACCATCGGCGGCAGCTCCAGCTCCCGCGCCCGCTCCTCGGTAATCGGGGCGCAGACGAGTCCCCGGCCCTCCTTGATCATGAAGTTGATCACATCGGGCGTCGTTTTCTCGGCCAGCGCGATGAAATCTCCTTCATTTTCCCGATCTTCATCATCAACCGCGATAATCGCCTTGCCGAGCATCAGATCGTGAATCGCTTCTTCAATGGTATGAAAATGAACAGGTGCCGCCATAGGCTCCACGCCTCCTTCGCTCTAGTTGGAAAACTCAGAGAAATCCGTGCTCGGCCAGCAGCTCGGCCGTCAGTCTGCCCGTTGCGCCCGGACGTCCGCCGCCTGCGCCATAGCCCGGTCCGCCGCCGAAGCCCAGCAGCCGTTCGATGTATTTGCCCAGCACATCGGCCTCCAGATTGACTTCATCTCCAGCCTTCTTGTGCTGCAGCACCGTCTCGGCAAGCGTGTGCGGAATGATCGAAACGGTAAATTGCGCTTCGCCCGCCTCAACTACGGTCAAGCTGATGCCGTCGATCGTCACCGAGCCGTGCGGAAGAATGTACTTGAGCAAGCCGGGATCGGTCGGCTGGATGCGGAATACAACGGCATTTTCTTCCGGCGTGCGGCTGATAATCCGGCCGGTGGAATCGACATGGCCTTGCACGATATGACCGCCGAACCGCCCGTTCGCCGCCATTGCCCGCTCCAGATTAACCGGCGAGCCAGCCGACAGCCGCTCCAGCGTCGAACGGCGGAACGTCTCCGGCATCACATCAACCGTAAACGCCGACTCGGTAAAGGACACGACCGTCAAGCATACGCCATTTACCGCGATGCTGTCGCCAAGCTTTACATCCTCCAGCACCCGCTTTGCGCCAATCGTCAGCACCATTGCCTGCCCTCGCCGCTCGATGCGCCGCAGCGTCCCCATTTCTTCTATAATTCCCGTAAACATGCTTTATTCCTCGCTTTCGCTTACATACCGCGGATAGCCCGTCAACGCTACATCGTCTCCAAACCGCTCCACCGTCATACGTTCGATCCGGATCGCCCGGCTCATCGCTTCGCTGCCGGGAAAATCGAAGTTGCCCGGCGCAAGCGCGCCGCCGCCAATAATTTTGGGCGCAAGAAACAGCGTCAGCTTGTCCACAAGCCCGGCCGCCAGCAGCGCCCCGCTCAGCTTGCCGCCGCCTTCGACGAGCAGCGAGCCGATCTCGCGCTCGCCAAGCCGCGCCATGGCGGCGCGGAGGTCCACTGCGGGCCCGCGGCCGCAGTCGATCACTTCGACGCCCAGCGCCTCCAGCGCGCGGCGTCGTTCAGGCGGCGCAGCCTCGGTCGTCAATACGACCGTGGGCGCCGCCCCGTCCCGCACGAGCTGCGCATCGTGCGGCAACCGCAGCGTCGAGTCGACGACGACGCGCAGCGGGTTCAGACCCGGCGCCGGGAGCCGGGTCGTCAGGGCGGGGTCATCGGCCAGCACGGTGCCGATGCCTACCATAATCGCCTGGTGACGGTGACGCAGCAGGTGGACATGGGCGCGCGACGCGTCGCCCGTGATCCACTTGCTGTCACCGCCGCGGGCGGCGATTTTGCCGTCCAGCGTGCTGGCGCTTTTGACGGTCACAAACGGCAGCCGCGTTACAATGTACTTGTTGAACGCTTCATTCAGCGCGGCGGCTTCATCGGCCAGCACGCCCGACTGCACCTCCACGCCGTGCGCAGCCAGCCGCGCCAGGCCGCGGCCAGCCACAACCGGGTTCGGGTCGGTCGCAGCGACAACAACCCGCTTGACTTTGTCGCGGATCAGCCTGTCGCTGCAAGGCGGCGTCCGGCCGTGATGACTGCACGGCTCCAGCGTCACATAAGCGGTCGCGCCTTCCGCTTCCGTACCGGCCATATTCAGCGCATGAATTTCAGCGTGTGCTTCGCCCCGCTTGAGATGCGCCCCCATCCCGACGATCCGGCCGTCCTTGACCAGCACGCAGCCGACAACCGGGTTGATGCCGGTTTGCCCGGCGGCAGCCGAAGCCAGCTGGAGGGCCAGGCGCATATAATACTCATCGTTCAGCATCATGGAAGCCAGTTTGAAACCACCCTTTCCCGATCGTATTACGCGGTCTAAAGCAATAGCCAATTGCATGCCACTCGCCTGCTTGAGCAAAATTGTACCGCTTCGTACGGTAACACTGCGGCAGTCCATGCTGTTTAATCCTATAACCAGCATACAAGCTGCTGCTGCAGTCCTGGTGTTCGCATCGCACCGCGAGCAAACGCGAAAAAGCCGCTTTTCGCCGGAGCAAAAAGGGCTTGAGAAGATAAATCCGTGTACACAGGTACATTTAGTCGGACTTCCGAAATCGAACTCTACAGGCGGCAAACCGCTTGGAACAACAAATTGCCCTTTCCACGCCGCGGCCCGTTATCGGGAAACACGACGCTGCACATGGAACTCTCCCGCTTCATAAACAGCAGCCTGCCTTGTCAAGCTTCAAACTGCCGAAAACAGACGATTAGGCCTGCTCTGGAATAAACCGGGCTTTCCTGTGACGCGGTCGTTTGTTTGTGTACCTCACGCTTGCACAGCCGCGCCAAGGCTGCCGCCGGACCTACCCGGCGATCCCCTTGCGACGGTCCTGTGAACCGATCCCGCTCTCCCCTTCTCCCATCCAGACTATACTGTCGGTCTCGGACTTGCACCGAGTCAACCGGGCCATCGCTTGCTGAAAGCAAGTGATCGCACGGGTCACGGACTGAGCCGGCAGCCGAAGCCGCCGCACAACACCGCCGGTAGGGAATTTCACCCTGCCCCGAAAGGTTAAGCTATGCAATTTAGAAGTCAGTATACATCTAGTTGAAGCTTTTGTCTACCTGAACATGTAAATCTTCAAAATTGTCGCGCTGCCTGTACGAAAATAAAATTAGAAAAAAGGGCGCAGCTGCGTGCAGCAAAAAGAGGGCTATGCGCCCTCTCCTGTTCGGTCAGGCTTGGACTATTCTTCCCAAACCTTAACTTCTTTCATTTTGTCCCCTTGCTTCACGCTGTCCAGCAGCTCCATGCCGCTGGTCACTTTGCCAAACACGGTATGTTTTTTATCCAAATGCGGCTGCGGCTCGTAGCAAATGTAAAACTGGCTGCCGCCTGTGTTTCGGCCTGCATGCGCCATGGCCAGCGTACCGCGCTCATGCTTGCTTGTGTTCGTGCTTGTTTCACAGTCAATTTGGTAGCCTGGGCCGCCAGTGCCTGTGCCGTTCGGGCAGCCGCCTTGCGCGACAAAACCCGGGATGACACGGTGGAACGTCAATCCGTTATAGAAGCCTTCGTTGGTCAGCTTTTCGAAGTTTGCTACCGTGTTCGGCGCTTCCTCCGGGAAGAAATCAAGCTGGATAACGCCGCCTTTTTCAAGTTCAATAGACCCTTTTTTTGCCATGGGAACAAATCTCCTTTGTATATGATTTCTAAAGGGAGTTTAGCATAACAGGCTGTAACAAGCAAATGCTGCCAGCGGCAGCCTGCCCACCTTATCTCGCCTCCGTCACCGGCTTCATCCGCGCAGGCACAACATCCTTCTGCACGAGATCGCCATACGTTTCCCGCTCCACCACAACATCCGAAACGCCGTCCTTGACAAAGACAACCGCCGGCCGGCGGAGCCGGTTATAGTTGCTGGCCATCGAGTAGTTGTATGCGCCTGTGCAGGATACCGCCAGCACGTCGCCGCTTTGCACCTGCGGCAGCTCGACGTCCCAAATCAGCATGTCGCCGCTTTCGCAGCATTTGCCCGCAATGGAAACAAGCTCCTCGTTCGGCGACGCCGCGCGGTTCGCCAGCATTGCTTCGTATTGCGCCTGGTACAGCGCCGGACGCGGGTTGTCGGTCATTCCGCCGTCAACCGCGACGTATTTGCGGACGCCAGGGATATCCTTGTACGTACCGACGGTATACAAGGTCGTACCGGCATCGCCGACGATGCTGCGTCCCGGCTCCGTCCAGATTTCCGGCAGCGGGTAGCCGTGCTCGCCGAACTGCTCGCGCACCGTCGATGTAATCGCCTGCACGTATTCGGCCACCGGCAGCGGCGTATCGCCGTCCATATACCGGATGCCGAAGCCGCCGCCGAGATTCAGCACCGTAAAGGTCACGCCCAGCTCATCGCGCACCGCGACGGCAAAGCGGATCACCTTCTCGACAGCAAGCTGGAAGCCGCCGACCTCAAAAATTTGCGAGCCGATATGCGAATGCGTGCCGAGCAGCTCGATATGCGGCAGCGCGGACGATTCGGACACGGCCTGACGGGCCGCGCCGTTTTCCAGATCGAAGCCGAATTTGGAATCGGTCTGACCGGTAGAAATATACTCATGGGTGTGCGCGTCAACGCCCGGCGTAATGCGCAGCAGCACCTTTGCCTTTTTGCGCTTCTCGCCTGCAATTGCGTTCAGCATATGCAGCTCGACGAAGTTATCGACGACGAAGCAGCCGATGTTGGCGTCCAGCGCCATGTCCAGCTCCTGCGGCGTCTTGTTGTTGCCGTGAAAATGAATGCGCTCCGCCGGGAAGCCGGCCTGCAGCGCTGTATATAATTCGCCGTCCGAGACAACGTCCAGCGACATGCCTTCTTCCTCGACGATGCGGCACATCGCCATCACGCAAAATGCCTTGCTCGCATAAGCGACCTGAAAAGGCAGGCCGGATTGACGGAAGGCTTCCACAAATTCCCGGCAGCGCTGCCGGATCAACGCTTCATCCATCACATAAAGCGGTGTGCCGTGCTGCTTCGTCAGCTCGACGGCGTCGCATCCTCCGATTTCAAGATGCCCTTGGCTGTTAATCGTACTGGTGCCGTGTAAATACATCGCGTATAGCTCCTCTTCTCCTGTAAGGCTTGAATCATCCTGCATGTTCCTTTATCCAAAGTATCATAATCGGCGGCCCCAAGACAACAAGCAAAACAAGCCTGCCCGCCGGAAACGGCGGGTCAGGCTGTGGAAAACGGCGCTGGCGGCCAGCGCTCCCTCAAGAGGCAGGCTCTGACGGCTGCCTGGACGAGTCGATCGTTTTGGTCAGGCTCATTCTTGTTTTCATCGTCAGGAACGGCCGCCGAATGACAATTTCAAGCATCGCCTTCGCGTTAAACGGAATAAACGGCCACAAATAGGGCGTATTGTAGGAGCGCTTCAGCGCCAGCATCATCACTAGCGCCGTCGAAGCAATGACCAGCCCCGGCACCTTGAACACGGCCGCGGCCAGCAGCAGCACCAGCCGGGCCAGCCGATTGGCCAAACTCAGCTCATAGCTCGGGGTGGCAAAGGTGCCGATGGACGCCAGCGCCAGGTACAAGATGACCTCGTTCACAAACAGCCCTGTTTTGACCGCAACGTCGCCGATCAAAATCGCGGCAATCAAGCCCATCGCAGTGGCGAGCGGCGTCGGCGTATGGATCGCGGCCATCCGCATCAGGTCGATCCCCAGCTCGGCCGTCAGAAACTGCAGAATAATTGGAATTTTGCCCGCCTTCTCCGGTCCGATAAATTCAAGCCCGGCCGGCTTCAGCTCCGGCGAGGTGACGATAAGAAACCAGAGCGGCAGCAAAAACAGCGACGCAGCAATGCCCAGAAACCGCACCCAGCGCAGGTAGGAGCCGATCAGCGGAGTTTGACGGTATTCCTCGGCATGCTGCACATGGTGGAAAAACGTCGTCGGCAAAATCATCACCGAAGGCGATGTATCTACAAAAACAGCGACATGCCCTTCCAGCATATGCGCCGCCACCACATCCGGTCGCTCCGAATAACGGACGGACGGATACGGATTCCAGCCTTTGCCGACAATCGCCTCCTCGAGCTGCTTTTCCGCAAGCGGCAGGCCGTCTACTTCGACCTGCTTGATTTTGTCGCGAATGGACTCGACCAGCTCCATATCACAAATATCCTGCAGGTAGCCGATGCAAATATCGGTCTGCGTCCGCTTGCCGATCTGAGTAATTTCCAGCTTCAGGCTTGGATCGCGCAGCCGCCGGCGGACCAGCGTAACGTTGGTCAGCAGCGTTTCCACGAACCCGTCGCGCGAGCCGCGCACGACCCGCTCCAGATCCGGCTCCTCCGTAGTACGCGCCGGGAAATTTTTGGCGTCAACGAGAACAGCCTCGGTTTCCCCTTCGAAAAAGAAGGCGGTTCCGCCCATCGCGACCTGATCAATCGCTTCCTTTAGCTGGTCAGTCCTTTTCACCTGGATATGCGGAATCAGCGCCTGGTCAAACAGCTCAATGACATGCAGCTTGCCGGAACGCTGGTCCACGCCGACATGCGACTGTCCGCTTGCGGCGCTCCCTCGGTCAAGAGATGCACGGGATGCATGGGATGCAGCCCCTGTTGGCCGGTGACGGCCCGTCTGGCCGCCGCTCGTGCGGCCTCCTGCCCGATATCCGGCGGCGGCAGCGGAATCGGCAGAACGTGCCGCTGCACGATCGACGCTATCGCCCACACCCGCTTCGCTGTCGCGGAAGCCCTGCCTCCCCTGCACAGGCTGCGCGCGCCTGGCGACAATCGGCCCCTCGGTTGCCCGTGCAGAAGGCTGTCCGCGCTCAAGCAGCGCTCCGTCCTGCTGTCCATGCGCCGCTTCAGCTCGTCGGTGATGTGGCTGGCCCATGGGCGCCGATGGGTCGTAATGCCCGGCGGCGTCCGGAGTAGACGTCAAGGATGTTGACGCTCCCCGCTGGTTGCTGCGGGCGCCGTTCAAGCCTGACGCACGCTCCCGGCCCTCCTGATGCCCCGGCACGGACCCGGAAGCGGAAGCTCCTGTCGAATAGGACGCCGCACGATGCGCTTCATCGGCGTAGGACAGCCGCGCCAAAATATCATTTAACACCGTATCCTTGGCAAAGCCGTTGTAATAAAAGATGCCGGTCCGCTGACCTCCGAATACCATCTCGCGAAACACGACGTCGAAGCTTTTATTTAACCCGACACGCTCCTCCAGCTGACGCTTCAGCCGGTCGAAGGAAGCGGAAATATACGGGTCCTGCTTCAGCTCCTGCTCTTCCTCCGTCAGGTTCGTTTCCTGCTCCATTTTGCGCCTTTTGTCTTCCTCAGAGGCCTGCTTTCCTTGATTGCCGCTTCCGGACTGGTAAGCTGCCGACCGGCCTGTCTGCGGCTCCAGCCGCTCACCGGATGGCGCTGACCGGCTGCTTGCAGCATGCGCGTCGGAAGCCCGGGCTTGACCGGCATGCTTCCTCCCGGCTTGTCGGAGCTGATGCTCTTCAGACAGATCGTCCCGACTGTCCCCGTTGATTCCGCTATCGCGATCCTGCCAATCCGCCTCGCCGATAATATTGCCCTGCGCGTCAATCTCAAGCTTGGCCTCAAGTCGCCCGGCCTGACCCTGATCCTCCATCCCTGAGCCGGAACGGGTTCCATCCGCGTCCGGTTCGCCGCCGACGTCAGTCTGCCCGTTTGAACGGCCCGAATCAAGCTTGCGGTGCGCACGGCCGTTGACCAGCTTCGCACGTTTAAATTCCTTTTGCATACCCAATGCCCTCCTGTCTAAAAAGTTAGCTCAGCCAACCAAGCCAATCGACGATTGAGCCGAAAACCTTGCCGAATATCATCGCCATCAGCAGCCAGATCATATAAGCTTCCATCCCGATCCGTTTGGCAATAATCGGCAGCACATTCACCACTTCCGTCAAGGCGGCCGCCAGCATGCCGACAAAGCAGCCTGCCAGCAGTCCATACACGACCGCCGACATCGGCATGAACCGGAAGCTCCACGCCAGAAAGTCGGCAAACGTGAAAAACAGCGCTCCGCTCACTAACGCGCCCTCATAAAACCGAATATAGCGATAGGAGCGAGTAAGCTGCGCCAGACGAGGGATGATGTCCAGAACGATCAGGAAAGCGACCATCCCGCTGCCTACAGCCAGCCCTCCGGCCAAGCCGATAAACACAACGCCGATGCTCCAGATCCATTCGCTCACGGGGCTCTCCCCGTTGGCTCAGCCGACTCCGGGCCAGACTCTGATTTCTCCCTCGACTCCGGGCCGGGCGCCGATTCCGGCTTCGGACCGGACTCTGACTTCTGGTACAGCTTGGCATACTCATCCGTAATGACGAACTGATTGACATTTTGCTGGTACATATACATTTCGACCTCAAGCGGGCTTGGCTCCTCATTGAATTTTTTCTGGAACAAATGATTGAAAAACACTATCATCCCTGCGCCAATGCCGAGTGAATAAGGAATTTGCAGCAGCAGCGGTCGTTCCAGCTCGCGGCCGGTCAGCATCGTGTACAGATGACGGTGTACTTCGGCCATGCTGACATCGGCATGAAAATTCATAATGGCCAGCCCGGAGCCGATGAACAGAAGGAGCCACACAAGCACAAGCAGCACCGGATTCGCCTGTCTTGCCTTGCCCTGCACCTCCACCAGCGTATGCGGCTCACCGAACAGCTCGATTTGCATGCCTGGAAACCTTTCCTGCACTTTGCGGACAATCAGCATCATATCGACCAGCACCAGATTGCCGTCGTATTCGCTCGGCCGATACAGCTCCAGTCGCTCAAGCTCCTGCTCCACGTCCGGCGGGGACAGCAGCTGAGCAACCTTGCCCAGCCTCACCGGTTCCTGCGGATGGATGCTCAGCGTACGGCGCAGCCGGATATAAATACGTTGTGAGGAAAATCGCGGCTCCATGATCATGCGGCCTCCCTTCTGCCAGATAAGGGTAGTATGAATGGAAATACGTTCTAGGATGCGCAGGCGCGGTTGGAAAAACTTGACGCGCCTCCAATGTATAGGGAACGTGCGCGGATGGCACGATAAGGACGTCAGCGATCAGCAACAAACTACTTTTCAACAGGAAGGTGTCGACATATGACCAAATTCGCATTGACCCTTGTCATTATCGGGGCGCTTAACTGGCTGCTCGTCGGGTTGTTCCAGTGGGATCTGGTAACAGCGTTGTTAGGGGGAGATGTATACCGGTACTCCTCCGGGCTTAGCCGGATCATCTACACGCTGGTCGGCTTGGCGGGGTTGTACTGCATCGGCCTGCTGTTCCGGGATAATGAGTCGCGGGCGAAGTAACCTGACGAAATCACCCCGCGCCCTGGCGGCAAAGGTTGGCCCGGGCCCGGCCCGGTTCATAGCAAGCAGGGGCTGTCCTCTTCGATCCTACGATCGGTGAAGACAGCCCCTGCTTATGCCCGCTATGTCGCTTGAAGACAGCTACTGGGCGATTTGATTTTTAATGGACTGCAAAATTTTCTTTTCCAGCCGTGACACCTGAACCTGGGAAATGCCCAGGCGGCTCGCTACCTCCGATTGCGTCTGGTCGCGGAAATAACGCAAGTAGACGATCAGCCGCTCGCGCTCGCTCAGCGATCCGATCGCTTCGTTTAGCGCCAGCTTGTCAAACCATTTATCTTGCCCGTCGTCCGCAATTTGATCCATCAGCGTAATCGGGTCTCCGTCATTTTCGAAGACGGTCTCGTGAATGGAGGACAACGGCTTGTTCGCTTCCTGGGCAAATACGACATCCTCCGGCGTAATGCCCAGCTCCTCGGCTACCTCCTTGATCGTCGGCAGCCGCCCGTTGCGCTTGGACAGCTCATCCTTCGTCTTACGGATTTTGTTCGCCAGCTCCTTGAGCGAGCGGCTTACCTTCAGCGTGCCGTCGTCGCGCAGAAACCGCTGGATTTCCCCGATAATCATCGGCACGGCGTACGTCGAAAACTTCACATCGTAGGACAGATCGAATTTGTCAACCGATTTCAACAGCCCGATGCAGCCGATCTGGAATAAATCCTCAGCTTCATAGCCGCGGTTCAGGAAGCGCTGCACCACGGACCATACGAGCCGGATATTGCAATTGACCAGCGTCTCGCGGGCAAGCGCATCGCCGGAATGGCTCAGCGCAATCAGCCGCTTGACTTCGGTGTCATCCAGATAGGTGTGCGAGGTTTGCTTCAAGTCCGCATCCATAGGTTCAACCCCTAATTAAATAACGCTTTTTTGGACTCAATTCGCTTCTTCATCCGGATCGTCGTGCCCGCCCCCGGCTCACTGTGAACATCAACCTCATCCATGAAATTTTCCATAATCGTGAAGCCCATCCCCGAGCGCTCCAGCTCCGGCTTGGACGTATACAGCGGCTGCTTGGCCAGCTCCAGATCCTCGATGCCGCCGCCCTGATCCTCTACGGAAATAAAGACGGTATCCCCTTCAATCGACGCGGAGATCGTCACCGTTCCGTCCGGGTTATTGTCATAGCCGTGAATGATGGAATTGGTTACAGCTTCGGACACGACCGTCTTGATATCCGTCAGCTCATCAAGCGTCGGGTCCAGCTGGGCGACGAAGGCGGCCACCGTCACACGCGCAAACGATTCGTTCTCGGAGCGGCTGGCGAATTGCAGCTTCATTCGGTTGCGTTCACTCATGATACGACCTCCAGACTTTGAATCGCTTCGGTTTCATTGTCCTGAATAGATAAAATCTTGAACAGGCCCGACATTTCGAACAGCCGGTACACGGAAGGATTGACGTCACAGACGACCATTTTGCCGCCGCGGCTCGTAATCTGCTTGTATCTGCCGAGAATCACGCCGAGCCCGGAACTGTCCATGAAGCTGAGCTGCTTCAAGCTTAAAATAATATGGGTGCTATGCCCTCGCAGAATTGCTTCCTCCATACGGGCTTTTACGGCGTCCGCCGTATGGTGGTCCAGTTCTCCCTGAAGCCTGACGATCAGCGCATTGCGGTAATGCTCCAACTCGATTTGTAAGCTCACGCGGTTCACTCCCTCCCGTTCATGCATCACTGTTTCTACAAGCAGGAAAGCTTTTCCTGCCCCCCGACAAAACTAGAAGAAATGCGCCAGAAGACGGTGGAAAGCGACATGAACTGCAGCTGCGCACAGCCGCAGGCGTAAAAGCCAAAAATCCCCGCAGCCGACTGGAGCCTTCCTGCTGCGGGGATTTCTGGATGTGTGCCGGTCCGGTCAGTTGAAGAAAAACAAACGTTTCGCCGTTCGCTTGGTCAGCGTCCACCAGCCGGCCTTCGCCACGTCCACCGGCGATTCCAGCGTAAATTCCTTCATCACCTGGTCGCCCCGGTAGACGATAATTTTACCGATGGGCTGCCCGGCGGCAATCGGCGCCTTCAGGTTCGAATCAAGCTGTACCTCATGACGGATGCCCTCGGCAGCGTCGCCCTTCTTCAGCAGCAGCGAATACGAATGCGTGGCCGTCAGCGGGACAACAGGCGTCTCGCCTTTGCCGACCTTCATTTCGCCAATCGCGTCGCCCGACTTGTAGATCGGCAGGTTTGTATATTGCGAGAATGCATAATCGAACAGCTTCGTTACTTCGGCATTCCGCGTTTTCGTATCCGGCTCGCCCATAACGACGGAGATTACACGCAGGTTATCCCGCTTGGCCGTCGCTGTCAGGCAAAACTTCGCCTCGCTCGTGTAGCCGGTTTTCAGCCCGTCCGCTCCGGCGTAAAAACGAACCAGCTTGTTCGTATTGACAAGCCAAAACGGCTTAGGCGTATCCTTGCGCAAATAATCCTGGTATTGCCCGGTGAACTGGGTAATTTCTTCATGCTTGAGCAGCTCCCGGCTCATCAGGGCGATATCGTACGCCGAGGAATAATGATTGTCTGCAGGCAGCCCGTTCGGGTTGACGAAATGCGTATTGGTCATGCCGAGCTGCCCGGCCCGTTCGTTCATCATGGCTACGAAGGCTTGCTCAGAGCCGCCGATTTTCTCGGCCATGGCCACGGAAGCGTCATTACCTGAGGCCATCGCGATGCCCTTGAGCATATCCTGCACCGTCATCTCCTCGCCAGGCTCCAGAAAAATTTGCGAGCCGCCCATCGAAGCCGCGTATTCGCTCGTTCGCACCTTTTCATCCATCTTGAGCTTGCCCTGGTCGATCGCTTCGACGATCAGCAGCATCGTCATAACCTTCGTAATGCTGGCCGGCGGCAGCTTGGCATCCTTGTTTTTGTCAACGATCAGCGTCCCGGTATCGGCATCCATCACAACGGCGGATACAGCGCCCGGCGCCAAATCCGGCGGCTGGTCGGCGGCCGGCTTCTCTGCGGCCGGCTTCTCTGCGGCCGGTTTGTCCGCAGGCGGCTTTTCCTCGGCCCATGCCGTCGGCATCGCCAGCGTCAGCAGCAGCAGTGCGCTGACCCCTAATTTAAACCCTGCTCTGGTCTTCACCTGTTCGACCCCTCCTGAACGATCAACCTGATTAAGTGTGCTGGTAATCATTGTTGACGTTTTTTACAGGAAATATGCGGTTTGGAGGTAAAAAACCGGGACTTCTACTCTCGCAACGACCTAGTTCAATTGAAACGCAAAAAATCGCCCGGACAGAGACGCGCTCTGTCGCGGGCGATCGGTGATCAGCTTACGTATAACGTACGCCATCCTTCGTGACGACCGCGTACATCAGCTTGAGCGGCTCCACTGGCGTCGCGGAAAACGTAAAGGCGGCAATTGCCCGTTCCGTCATCCGGCTGACTTCTTCGGCCTCGTTCCGGTTCAAATACAGCTCGGCGAGCGGCTCGCCGACTTGAACCGAATCACCGACGCGCTTCGCCAGCTTCAGCCCGACGGCCAGGTCAATCCGGTCCTCCTTGGTCGCCCGGCCCGCACCCAGCAGCATCGCGGTGACCCCGAGCGATTCGGCATCAATCGCCGCCACGTAGCCGTCCTGCGGCGCTGGCACCGCGACCCGGTAAGCGGCCTGGGGCATCCGCTCCGGCTCATCCGCCACCAGCCCGTCGCCCTCCTGGGCGGCTGCAAACTGCTTGAACTTCGCCAGCGCCGCGCCATTGCGCAGCAGCTCCGTGACCAGCTCCAGCGCCTGCTCATACGAGGCGGCTGCTCCGCCGAGCGCAACCATATGCGCGGCCAGCTCCAGACAAAGCTCGGTCAGCTCCGCCGGACCTTCGCCGCGCAAGGTATCAATCGCTTCCTTGACCTCCAGCGCGTTGCCGATCGACGGCCCCAGCGGCTCGTCCATGTTCGTGATGACTGCAACCGTCTCGCGTCCTACCTCCGTACCAATCGCGACCATCGCCTCGGCCAGCGCCACTGATGCCTCCAACGTTTTCATGAACGCGCCCTTTCCGGTTTTCACGTCAAGCACAATCCGGTCCGCGCCGGAGGCGATTTTCTTGCTCATGATGGAGCTGGCGATCAGCGGTATCGAATCAACCGTCGCTGTCACGTCGCGCAGCCCGTACAGCTTCTTGTCGGCGGGCGTCAAATTGCCGGACTGGCCGACAACCGCGATCCCGATATCCCGCACCTGCTGCAAAAACTGCTCCGAGGAGCGCTCGACCTGAAAACCCGGAATCGCTTCCAGCTTGTCCACCGTGCCGCCCGTATGCCCCAGTCCGCGTCCGGACATCTTGGCCACCGGCACCCCGGCCGCTGCGACCAATGGCGCTACGATCAACGTCGTTGTGTCGCCGACGCCGCCCGTGCTGTGCTTGTCCACCTTCACGCCGGGAATGCCGCTCAGATCGACCTGATCGCCGGAATCCGCCATCGCGAGCGTCAAATCCGCCGTTTCACGCGGGGTCATGCCCTGAAAGTAAACGGCCATCGCCCACGCCGAAATCTGGTAATCGGGGATGGAGCCCTGCACGTATCCGTCGATGAGCCAACGAATTTCTTCACCCGTCAACTCGCCGCCATTTCTTTTCTTATGTATAAGATCAACTGTCCGCATGGGAATCAACCTCTCTATCGTTCAAATGTCCGCTACCTCTACATTATACGGCTTGCCCGGACAAAAAGAAAAGGAAGCCCGGCGCTAGGCGCAGGCCCCCTTCCCGATCTGTTGGTAAGGCAGGTGTCGATTATTCGACGATAAGCTTTGTTTTCATCTCGGCATGTCCAGGGCCGCAAGGCAGCGTGCAGTGTACTTCGTACACGCCCGGCTTGTCAAACGTGAACTCGACGGATTTCGTGTTGTTGTCCAGCTTCACAGACGTGCCTGCGATTTCCATCGCGTGCAAACCTTCCTTGTTTTGCAAGGAAACCGTCATTTTCTCGCCGGCTTTTACTTTATACTCCGCTTGATCAAACTTGTAGTTCGACGCGACGAACTTCAACGTAGGACCAGCCGTTGCTTCCTTCGCCATCTCCGCCTGGCGGGCCGAAATGTTCTGGAACAACACTCCCGTACCGAGGAGACAGGCGACGATGAACAATGAAAACATAATCCACTTTTGCATACATATTCCCCCCTTACCTGATTACCGTTAGACACATAGATTTATTGTACATAAAACCATCCCATTTACCCATGCCTATTCAAGGCATTTTGGTGAAAGATTTGTGACAAAATCGTAAATTAACCTGTCACAACCTCAACCAGTGTAGCATAATTTCCGCTTCACGACAAAACAAAGCCTGTTCGCGACAATCACGCCTGAACAAGCGCGTCCGAAAGCGGCTTTGCGAAGCAGGCTCATGCTCTATGCCTTCATGCTCTATGCCTTCATGCTCTATGCCTTCATGCTCTACGCCTTCATGCCTATGCCGGCCGATCATGACTTGCGCGTATGGAGAAAGCCTATGCCGCGATTCGCCTGCGCCTTCTCCTCCTTGTCCCGCAGGTCGCGAATATCGGCTGAAATTCGGGTGCTGCAGCTGACGCAAAGCTGATGCCGGCGAATCGGACCGCCGCAGCTGTTGCACGGGTAAGTCAATCCGGTATAAAACGTTACAGGTAATTTATTTTCCTTGATAAACGTGTAAATGTCACGGAGCGCAACACCGGTCGCCTCGCTCAGCTCGGCCGTCGTTGCCTTCGGCGCCTTCTTCAAATAGCTGGCACACCTGTCGTAGCCGCCGTCCCGTAATTGCTGGCAATCCTGACATAAATTTCGCAAATTTTTCTGAAATACTTTACCGCACGAAGGGCAATTGGCAACTCGAAGCATCGTCACGGCTGACCACACCTTTCCCGGGAGGACCCATTCCTCCGGCCTATGTCTATACTCGGAATAGTTCGATATACCTAAAGTATAGCATGACTGGATCGCCGCCGATACGGTTATTTTTCACAACAGGCCGCAGGAATAATCTTGCCCGGGCAACGCATACTAGGACTGGCTGCCCACCGGGCGCGACATCAAACTGCCGAGGAGGTGTCCTTCATGGCTGACAAGCAGCAAGGCCACGGTCAACAAAATACGACAACCCGTACTACGGATAAAGGCGCGAACAAAAACAAGTCCGGCAAGTAAGCAAACGAGACAAGCCGTCTCGAATGCGAAGCAGCAGAACGAACCGTTTGGCGCGGCAAGGGGCTTGCCGTCCGAACGGTTCGTTCTGCTGTGGTACCGCTCACTCCTGCCTGTGCAACGTCCGGTATTCATTCGGAGCTATGCCCTCGACCTTCTTGAATACGCGCAGGAAGGTCGTCCGGCTCGGAATGCCGATTTGCACCGCGATCTCATTCACCTTCCAATCGGTCTGCACCAGCAGCTCCTTCGCCTTGCTGATCCGCACCTCGTTGATATAATCGGTTAAATATTCACCGGTTTTTTCCTTAAATACCCGGGATACGTATTTCACCGACACGCCGATGCCGTCCGCAATTTGCTCCAGACCGAGATCCTCTTTATAATGCTCCTGGATGTATTTCTCGATCAAGGAAACGAGACTGCCCGACTTTTGCTCCCGCAGCGACCGCGTCGTGTCAATAATATCGGCGAAAAACCGGAGCAGCGCTTCCTCCAGCTCCTTGACGCCCAGAAACGCGCCTCCGCCGGACGACTTGTCATGAAAAGGCAGCTCATGCCCCGGCTGCAGCTGCGCGGCGCTTTGCCCCTTTTCGGCCAGAAATCGCATCCCCGCCAAATGCATATCCTTAAACAGCTGCCGCATCGGCTCATAAGCGACGCCATGCTGCACATTGGCCGCCACAATACTGTGAACCGCTTCACTGGCAGACTGCACATCGCCCAGCTTCAGCGCGTTCAGCAGCCGCTGCTCGTCATGGAGCGAATACCGGTAGCTGTTTTCAATCGCCAGCTGGCGGGAATCCACGATCTGGAATCGCTGATCCTTGTTGCGCTTGCTGACGGCTGTCATCGCTTCATTATAGGAAGCGCCGATTTCATTGACGCTCCGGTAATACGCGCCGATTCCGATGGTTATATCGTAATACAAGCGAATATCGTATTCGAACACGTTTAACATCCGCTGAAAGGCCGGGTGCAGCCGCTCCGTATCCTGCGGGCCGTCCGCGTCAATGAGGCATACAAACAGATGCTGCCTATGCTCCAGCACATAGCTGGGCGCTTGGCTGCCGAGGGCATTCCAGACGATTTTTTTGATGCCATTTTTAATAAGAATACGTTCGGTATCCTGAATATCCTGATAGAAGGCTTCCTTGAAGTCAAACAGCACCGTACAGCAAATAAAACCGCTCCGCGTAAAACCAAAGTCCGTATGCAGCGTTTCGCGCAAAATTTCCTCTTGGTTGATCGTATGGCCCTTGAGCAAAAACAGCAGCGAATATTCGACATATTCACTTGTCTGCTTGTCATACTTCACCTTATATTGCTGCTCGCTTTCGGCGATGCGGCGAATGCCCTGCTGAATCAGCTCAAATTCATTGGCCGCGCGTCCGCTCCCCGGCTCTCCGATGGCCGACACCGTTCGCTGGGCGACGATATCCCGAATATTGCGAATCGGATTATAAATGCGGAGGCTGAACACAAAGGAAAACAGAACGCCCATCACCAGCAGCACGATACAGAGCAGCAGCGTCATTTGCAAAATGCCGCCCGTGTAATGATTAAACTCGGCCAGCGGAGTGAAGGAGTAATAGTCCCAGCCGTACAGCTCCGACTTGACATGTGCGACCGTATACCGCTTGCCGTCCAGCTTGAGCTCCCGGAAGCCGTCCCCGTCCGCAAACGCCGTCTCCAGACCGGCAGTCACATCCGCCGTTTGCAGAAAGCCGCCTCCGTCGTACAGCACCTCGCGGTTCGCGTCCATCACGAGAAATCCGGTCGAGCCAAACACCGCGCCGCCCTGCAGCGTCCGCTCAATCGTCTGCGTGGCGATGTTGACGACCATGACCGCGTTGTAGTTATTGATCCGGTTCACGATGACGATCGGCACAACTCGCTTCACTTCGCCCTTTTCCTGCGTCACCTGCGTGGCGGGCAGCAGCTCCAGGCTTTGATCCGAGCTTTGCTTGCGCTTCCAATACGACGCATCATACTTCTCATACTTGTACAAGTGGTTAAAAAATGAATCAAAATAATTGACGCCTCCGCCGACATACACATCCTGGTTGTCGATGTACAGAAAGGTAGCGTCCGCAAATTTGCTGATAATATTTTCGTTGCGCTGCACGATGCGCGGCAGCCGCCACAGTTCGGCCCGGACCTCCAGACTTTGCAGCTCCTTGGGCATCAGCAGCCGCTGCACGGTTTCATCGTACAGCACATTCACGCCCGTCTCCTGGGCCGTCTTGATGTACGAATCGACCGTTTGCACCGACGAATTCAGATTGGTCGAGATGCGCTGGTTAAATTCATGCTTCATCAGCTTGACGGAATACAAGTATTGGGAGACGCCGATAATAACGATCGGAATTAGCAAGGAGAGGAAATAGCCGCAAATCGTCAGGAACAGTCGATTTTGTTTGCCTCTGAGCTGGCCAAGCCACATTTTCCCTGAAAGCTTCATTCCTCTCCCCGCCCCTTTATCTGTGATGTTAGGTTTCTTGATGCTTCGATCGGATCACCTTCAGCTGGCCCATCAGCCCATATGGCTGAACCGTGTAGCCCGGCGTAAAAGCAGCGCCCTCCGTGCGGAAGGAGCTCCAATCCGTCGTCTCCGTCCAGCCGCACGCCTCATGAAACGGACCAAACATATTGCGCGGACTGCCCATCACTTCGACGTCAAGCTTGTTGACACCTGCTTGCAAATACGAAGTCAGGTCGATGCCGTCCGCCGACTTCCACGGCACATGTCCGGCTGTCCGGCCATTTACGCGTACCTCCACCGTCACCGCCTTATAGTCGCCGAGCAGCAGCAGCGCGCGCTCCCCCTCCTCCGGCGAGTGGTGGTAATCGGCGTGGTACACGATGCTGCCGCTATAGTGAAAATAGCCCTGCAGCGTCCAATCGCCAACCCGCAGCGTCTGCGGCTCGGTGACGATGCTTCGCTGCGCGCTGACGCCGAATTCACCGATCAGGTAGCAGTCCTCCAGCTCCATTGCCTGCCGGTAGGAGCAGCTCAGCTCCAGCTCATTGTCGCCCTGCCGCAAGCCGGGCAACGGCACGCAGTCAAAGGAGCGATCCATAAACCAGCCGTCCGGGCTGCTGTCCGCCGGCTCGCCGTTCAGGCGGAGCTGAAATTGCCGCGCCCCTTCAATGACTAGCCGTACGACGCCTTGCGGAATATCGGTCACATGGAAGCCAAGCCGGAGCGCAACAGGCGTTCCGTCGTTCGGATGCGCTTCGCCGGTCCATTTGTAGCGCTGCTCCAGCCCGTTATAAAATACTTGCCGCATGCCAAGCCGATCCCGGATCTGGCGCTGGGCTACCCACATTTGCTGCGGCTCTGACCACAGCTCCTCAGCCATCCGGTAGCGGACTGTATCCAGCGTCAGCACATTCGGCATCGTCCGGGTAAAACGAAACTCCGGCCCGAATGCGGCATACAGCCTGTCAGCAGCTAACGCCGACGGCGGCGACAGCAGCAATGAAGGCGGCCATGGCTGGCCGGCCAACGAACTGGCGACTTTCGCAGCGCCAGCGGCCTCGATGGCTCCACTGGGCTTGACGGCTCCAGTCGCCGCGGCAGAAGCCGCCTCCTGCTGCTCAGCCGCTGCACCGCCTGCTGCCGGAGCAGCGGAAACCGTCCCCTCGCTCGCCTGCTCGTGCTCCTCGATGATCACGTACAGCTTAGAATCCGTCGGTCCGAACCGCTCGCAGAAGCGGGTTCGCCCGCCCTCCGTGACGGACGGCACAGCCCGGACGCCGCCGGTCAGCGCATCCCATTCCTCGACCCGGCCTGTCGCCAGCGTGTCGATCCAGGCTTCAACCGTCTGCTGTCGGTCGTTGTTGACGACAAACAGCACATGCCCGGCGTCCGTGCGCCGCAGCATGTACAGCAGCTCCGGAGCCTCCGCCGCATAGCGGCTGCGCAGGCTCACCGCACGCGGCTGCAGCAGCTCCAGCGCAGCGACCAGCTCGCCTGCCCCGTCCACGAGCGTGACGCCGGGATGCTCATACAGCCGGGCCGTTTCCGCTGCATCGGGACGGCCTTCAAGCATCGACGCGCCGGGCGTCATCGCCACCGCCGTTCCGCCCTTGTCCAGAAAGGCCAGCAGCAGCTCCAGCGTGCTGCGCAGCATCGTGCGGATCGGCGGAATGATCACCGTCCGGTAGCCCGCGAGCTGCACGAACAGCTTGCCTGTCTGTTCGTCTACACGTCCCGCCTCGGCCATAATCGTCTCATCGCCGAGGTCGAAATCATAATGCGCGCCGAGCAACACGCGCAGCAGCCCGTTAAACTCATCGCCGTACCGGTCAATGCCCGGTATGTCGCGGTCCAACCCGCGCCGCACGCTGCCGTACGGATTCGTTCCGAGCATCGACCAGGCGGTGGACGCCGGGTGCAGCACCAGGATGTCACGGATGACGTCGCCTTCCGCCAGCACGGCCCCAAGCCGGGCATAGTAATCCTCCACGACCCGGTTATATTTCCACCACGGTGTCTGGTAATGAAACACAGGCGGATAGTCCCGCTTGCGGCAGCCTTTCAAGGAATACAAGGCCAGATGCTGCGACCTGAGATTGACGCCCAGCACATATTGCCAGTCGCCGATCCACTTCTGTCCCTCAAACGTAAACTCCCACCCTGTGCAGCCGTACGTCTCGGTCAGAACAAACTTGCGGCCGTATTGGCGGGCGACGCTGGTACATTGCTTCACCGTCATATGCTCGTCCGTCTGCTCGCAAAGCATATCTATGCCCGGCACATGCTGGTACCGATAATGCGGCATCACCGCTCCGCCCACCCGCGTCGCGACGCCAAGCGCGCTTTCCCACAGGTAGTGGCCGGTGAACGCCAGCTTGTTGTCCTCGCACCAGTCGGAGAGCTGCTTGGTAAACGCCTCGCAAAACTTTTCGGCGACCGTCCGCCAATAATCATGACGCGCCATCGGCGACTTTTCCCCGTTAAAGTACAAGTAAGGCAGCATATCCAGAATATCATATCCGCGCGCGCCCGCGAAGTAGGCCGGAAACGCGTACGTCCACGGCACCCAGCCGCGTCCTGCCGTATATTGGCTGTTGCGGTCATGCACGCCCGGCTCATCGGTAAACACGCCTTTGATCGTACGCCCGAACTGGTTGCCGACCTCCGCCTTGTACACCTCATAGGTCGCGTCGATAAAGGCGCGCACCGTCGCCGGGTTCATGCTGTCCGGCGGCGCCTCGCCGTTAAACCATTCGCTCGGCGCAGACACCTCGACGCGGAACAGCAGCAGCACCTCTTCGCCGTCCGCGTCCCAGGCTGCGTCTGCTGCCTGTTCCCCGCCTGACAGCCGCTCGCAGCGCAGCAGCTCCATCCCGTGAATCGCCGCCCGAAACACCGCCACGATTCGCGGATCATCCAGCTCAGCCGCATTCCCGCCAGGCACGACCTCAATGGTCAGCCCCTTGGAGCGAAACTCATCGCCCTGTGCAGGCACGGTTCCTCCGGCCGAGCCGGAGGGCCAGCGGTCCTCATCGTACAGCCAGGCGTGCAGACCAAGCTCCTCCGCCTTCGCGACCGACGTTTTCACCGCCTCCATCCAGTCTTTGCCCAAATAAGGCGTTTCCAGACCGTCGCGCGAATGCATGAAAAAACCGCCCATGCCTTGCTCCTGCATTTCCTCGATCTGGCGGACCAATTCCTCCGCGTGCAGCTCGTCGTTCCATGCCCAGAAGGGCACGGACCGGAAAGCTGTCGGCGGCTGCTCAAACTGCTTTCTCAACCGGGATAATCCGCTCACCGGACAACCTCCTTCTTTCTGATGCCGAGCCGATCGTCTGCCCCTTCACCTCCTGCTTGCAGGGCGCGTCACGGTTCATTCCACTTCCAGACTCCAGCACACGATGCGCTCCCGCTTCCACGTATAGGTCACGTAAATCCGCTTCCCGTCGGCGATTACCGCCGGATACGAATATTCGCCCGGCTCAATCGGAATCGTATACGAGCGGTATTCCGCCTCCAGCACCACGAGTTCCTCCCAGAAATCGCCGTTGTCCCGCGAAATGCTGAGCAGCAGCGGCATGCGCGGTCCCCGGTACATGCCAACCGGGTTGTAAGCCAGCACCAGCGTGCCGTCATCCATTCGCGCCAAATCAATGCCGCTGTTATTATTCGGCAAATACGTCCGGTACGCCGGCGACCATGTCCGGCCCGAATCCGTCGAATCGCTGCGGTAAATAAAGCCGCCTGTGCTGCGCATCAGCATATGCACGTTCCCAGGCTCCGACTCCCAGACCGTCGGCTGGATCAGCCCTTTGCCGCGCACCAGCTGCATCGCTTGATCCGCATCGGACTGTCCGTGATTGACCGGCACCAGCGCGCTCGGGGTCCAGGTTGCCCCCTGATCCTCGGAAATATCGACGAAGCAGTCCCACACGTCCCCTTCAATCGAGGCGGGCGCAAGCCACGTGCCGTCCTGCAGCTCGATCAGCTTGTTTTTGACCGGTCCGCGTCCCCCGCGGTCGCCCGGCACCAGCTCCTCAGGCTCGCTCCACGTCGCCCCGTCATCGTTCGATACCGTCACACGCGTATACCAGACGGGGATCGGCGTGCCGACCTTATAATGCAGCACGATTTGTCCATTAGGCTTGCGGAACAGCACCGGATTCCAGTGGACGAGTCCTTCCTCGTCAGCGACGCAATACGGCGCGGACCACACGCCGTTTGTTCGCTTCGAGCACCAGATACCGACGTCCGGGTTGCCTTCCTTGGAGCCAGCGAAGTAGGCAACCAGCAAGTCGCCGCCCGGCAGCGCGATCACGGTGGATGCATGACAGTTGTGAAAAGGACGTTCGTCCTCAAATAAAAATTGTCTCGACTTTTCCGTTAGCTTCAATGTGCTCGCTCTCCCGGTCAAAGCCGATCCGGCGGGCCAACACGCCCGAATTGCGCGCCTGCCTGCGGCCGGACCGGCTCTGTAGTTAGATTTGATTTGAAAAAAGGGACTTAAAACTAAAATCAGTGCTTCTGACGACGCGCAAACCGCGCCAGCTTTGCAAACAAATCCTCCAATATAAACCGCGCGTCAATCGTCTCGTAGACCTTCACGGTCCGGCGGCTGCCGGTGTGCGTGTAGTGCATGCCGGGGCCGATCACAGGCGCGGCCCGCCACTCATACCGGCCGCATTCCGGGTACATCATCAGCCCAATGGCCGGAGAGTCGCCAAGCGAGCGGTATTCAATCGCCGGATGCTTCGCTGCATTGTAATCGAACAGCTGCTGGGCCAAATACCGCCCCAGCTCGCCATGCGGAGCCACCTTCTCCAGCAGCTCCGCGTGGCTGACCGGCATTTGCCGGTACGTGTTGTAAGGCACCTGCCACAGCTCGATGCCGGATCGCAGGACGACGTTTGCCGCATGAATGTCATTCGCGAGGTTATACTCCGGGCCGCCTGACGGCCACGTATAACCGCCGATCCAGATCGCACGCAGCGGACTGTCCGCGATGGACGGCTCCAGCAGCAGCGCCGACGCCAGATCGGTCAGCGGGCCGCAGAAGGCTGCAAATAACGGACGCGGATCATGCCTCAGCGCTTCCTCAATCAGCAGCCGCGCGCCAGGCGAGTCAACAGGCGTCGCTTCGTCGGGCAGCGCGTGGGCCGCCCCGTTTTCCGCGCGAATCGCGCCCTGCAAGTCTGTCAGCTGCAGCAGCAGCTCAATTTCCTCCCGGCTTTCCTCCATACTGCGCGAAGACTTCCGGTCGCCGAAGTGGGCCGCTATAAGGCCGCGCACATCGAAGGTCGGCGTCAGCAGCGCATGAACAATCGCATACTGATCATCAGCCTCCGCCTTCGCATCCGTACTGAGGATGACGCGCGTCTGTTTCTCAGCTGGAACCGGAAGCTGCATCGGCTCGTTCCCCCGTTTCGTGAATGTTCGCTACAAAGGACATCCCCTTGCGTATCGGCAACTGCAGGCGTTTTTGCATCGCTTATTTTTTAGCGATCCGCGCCATCGCGCCGTTATAAATTTTTTCCAGCTCGGCGCCGCCGTTGTCACGCGCTTTTTGCATCACGGCGTCGTATTCGTCAATCTTTTTCACGCCCATAATAAATTTATCGTACTCCTGCTCCAGCATCGTCGTCAGCGGCGCCAAAATTTCCTTCACGCGCACAGCTTCCTCTTTCGTCAGCGGCGGATCGAGATAAGGATCGTGGTACGCTTTGTCATCGGCAATCGTCTTCCAGAAAGCGTCATGCAGCGGCGTCCAGTTGTTCGTCAGCTTCTCCACCTGCACCTGCGGGTCCATGTTGGCGAACCAAGGGGTGAAGCTGAGCTTGCCGGAGCCCAGATCGGAATACATCGCATAAAACGGCGTCGGCTTGCCTTCCTTAAATTGCGCCACATAATCCGGCTTCAGCTTCGGCTGGCCCTTCTCATCCAACGTATGGTTGACGCCTTCAACCCCGTAATTCATCAGGTTGGACGCCTTTTCCGTGTACATCCAGTCAATCAGCTTGACCAGCGTTTCCGGGTCCTTCGCCTTGGAGCTGATCGCGAAGATACGGTCCGATGTGATCGTCGTCGCATAAAATTCCGCCCGCGCCTTGCCGGATTTGTTGGCCGGAATCGGCAGCAGCTCGAACTTGCCTTCCGGTACCGCCTTCTGCAGCAGCTTCGTGTAGTCAAGGGCAAAGCCGCTATTGTCATAGAAGAACAATGATTTGCCGCTCGTCAGCTTCTCAGTCCATTGCTGCTGGGTGGCCACCGCGTAATCTTTGTCCAGCACGCCGCTGGCGAACGCTTTGTTCAGGAAGGTCAGCACTTCCTTAAACTGCGGCGAAGCCGGTCCGAAGACATATTGGCCGCCGTTTACATCCTTATCGTAATAAATGCCGTTACCGGCGCCGACACCTGAGCCGAGCGGATACGCCAACGTTTTAAACAGCTGGTGGATCGGGCCGCTGCCCTTGCGTACGGAAAACGGAATCGAATCCGGGTACAGCTTTTTCAGCTCCGTCAGCACCGCCAGCAGCTCGTCAAACGTTTTTGGCGTCGGCAAGTTATGCTTTTGCAGCAGGTCGGTCCGCATAATCGGGCCAAAGCCGTTTTTCAGCTCGTTGCGCCCGATCGCCGGGAAGCCGTACAGCTGGCCGTCCGCCGTCAGCTTGGCGAGGTCCGGGTATTGCTCCCAGAATTTTTTGAAGTTGGGCATCAGCCCCTTCTCCATATAAGGAAGCAGCGACAGGAAGACGCCGGTCGAGCCGAAGTTGTTCACATCCGACATATCAATTTGAATAATATCCGGTAAATTATTGGTCGCGAGCAATGTTTTTTTCTTATCGGCATAGTTGGAGTTCGGCACATTTTCAAACTTCAGCTTAATGTTCGTCTGGTTGAATATTTCCTGCTGCACCGGCGCCATATTTTTGACCGGCTGGTTCGGATGCTCGGGGAACATCACCTTCACCTCGCGCTCCTTCGCGGAGAGCTTGGAGCCCGCTTCGGCCGACTTTTCTCCGGCAGCGCCGGACGGAGCCGGCTCCGGCGCGCCGCCGGAGCAAGCCGCCAAGCCTGATGCAACCATCACCGTGCACAACGATAACGACATCCCTTTTACCCACGTTTTGTTCATGTAGATCCTCCCTTTTATCGTATACGATCCAATCTTGCCGTCTTGCGGGGAAGGCATCCCCCCTTTCATGGCGTCAACGCTGCGGCCTGTTCGGCGCGCTGAATCGTCCGTTTGCCGTTACCCCTTCAGCGCACCGATCATGGCGCCTTTGACGAAATACTTTTGCAGGAACGGGTACACGATCAGAATCGGCAGCACCGTAATAATAATGACCGCAAATTTATAATTGGTCGCGACCACCTTGAAGTTCGAAGCCGCACTGCCGATATCGGCGGTCTGGTCCGCGAACTCCCCGGCGATCACGATGTTGCGCAGCAGCACCTGCACCGGATATTTATCGCTGTCATTCAAATAAATCAAGGCCGGGAAGAAGCTGTTCCAGTGATGCACCGCGTAAAACAGCACCATCGTCGCCATGACCGGCAGCGACAGCGGCAAAATGATTTTAAACAGCACCTGCAGCTCATTCGCCCCGTCCAAATACGCCGACTCCTGCAGCGCAATCGGGATGCCCTCGAAATACGTCTTCATAATAATCATGTTAAACGTGCTGATCGCCGTCGGCAGCAGCAGCGCCCACATCGTGTCGATGAGGCCGAGATTTTGCACAACCAGGTAAAGCGGAATCAACCCGCCGCTGATAAACATCGTAAGCGCTACCATGAAGATGAAAACGCCCCGTCCATAAAAGTCCTTGCGTGACAGCGGAAACGCGCATAACGCCGTCATGACGACGTTAATCGTCGTGCCGACTGCCGTATACAGCAGCGTGTTGCCATAAGCCTGCCAAATATCCGGGTTGCCCAGCACGATCTTGTACGCCTCAAACGTCATCTCTCGCGGAATCCAGCTGATCAGCCCGCGGGTCACCAGACTGCCGTCGCTGATCGACACAATGAAAATATAATAGATCGGATACACCGTCGCGAAAATGAGCAGCAGCAGCAGGATCATGTTGAAATTGTCAAAAATCCTTGAGCCAAGTGAAGTATGCTTCCTCATCGCAGCCTCCTGTTCGTCACCATAGTCCGGTTTGACTGATTTTTTTAGAAAGACGGTTGGCCGATACGAGCAGGATCAGACCGACGACCGCTTGAAACAGCTCGACGGCTGTCGCATAGCTGAAGTCACTACCGAGCAGCCCCCTCCGGTATACGTAAGTGGAGATTACGTCTGCTGTTTCATAGGTTGAACCGTTGTACAGCAAAATAACCTTTTCATAGCCGATGTTCATCAGCCGCCCGATATTCAGGATCAGCATGATCGAAATCGTCGGGGCAATGCCCGGCAGCGTGACGTGCAGCAGCTGCTTCCAGCGGTTGGCGCCGTCAATTTTCGCCGCATCGTATTGCTCCTCATCAACCGAGGTCAGCGCCGCCAAATAAATGATCGAGCCCCAGCCGATGCTTTGCCAGATGCCGGAGGAGATAAAAATCGTCCGGAACCATTCCGGCTGCATCAGAAATTGAACCGGTTCGCCTCCGAACCAGACCACAATCTGATTCACGAGTCCGTCAGTAGTCAGGAAGTTGACAAGCATCCCGCAGACGACGACGGTCGAAATAAAATGCGGCAAGTAGCTGACGCTTTGCGTAATTTTTTTCAGCCGCGGGCTTCTTAATTCATTAAGCAGCAGGGCCAAAATAATCGGCGCCGGAAATGCAAACAAAAGTTCGTACCCATTAATAAGCAGCGTATTGCGGACAAGCTTCCAGAAATACGGATCGACAATAAATTTGTTGAAATGCGTCAAGCCCGTCCAGGGACTGCCTGTCACCCCTTTGACGATGTTGTAATCCTTGAACGCAATGATGATTCCGTACATCGGCCAGTAATGAAACAAAAGATAGTAGCAAAACGGCAGGAAAAAAATGAAGTACAGATACCGGCTTTTTTTCACTTTTCGCAGGAATGAATGGCTTTTGGTTCCAGACAGCCGAACCGCCTGCTGCGCATTGGTTGTTTGAATAATAATCCCCCCCCGGATGTAGTCATGCGATTCGTCAGTGATTCGCAACCGCTTTCATGCCCTTATTATAGGGATGTCTTTTCCCGCTTGAAAAGCCCCGATCCCGGCCATTGTGATTCAAATTTCGCACCTCAAGCGCGATGATTCAAATTTCGCAGCCGATTCATTTATCGCACAATACGGGGAAAACGTTGATCTGGCGCGGTTTTTCGGCGCTAAGCCGACGATGGCGCGACTGGTGCGCCGGGACCAGGGCTGAAGGGAAAGCGAGCGCAACGAAGGCGCAGCGAGCGAGGCTTGAGTGCGGAATGAGCGCGGAGGGCATAGCAAACAGACCGCGCCCCGGCATGCTGCTGTGGGAACACGGTCTGCGGAATGGCTGTTCTTTCACTGTACTTAGAAATGTCGGGGAATAAACACGATAAACCGGCTCCCTCGGCCCAGCTCGCTTTCAGCCCTGAGAGAGCCCTTGTGCGCCTGGGCGATCCACATGGCAATGGACAGTCCCAATCCGTTCCCTCCCTCTTGACGGGAACGCGCCTTATCGCTTCGATAGAAGCGCTCGAAAATATGCGGCAGCTGGTCTGCGGCAATCCCTATTCCGCTATCGTCCACCGCAAGCTCCGCGCCCTTCTCCGTTACGGCGACTTCAAGCCTTATGCGTCCGCCCTCCGGCGTGTACTTGATGGCATTGTCCAGTAAAATCACCAGCAGCTGCCGCATGCGATCGCGATCCAGCGAAATATCGTTGCTTACCGAATGCTCGGCGGCCTGAAATTGCAGCTCTATCTGCATCCGCTCGGCTAAAGGACGCATGTTCTCCAGCGCTTTGGAGGCCAGCGCCACCACATCGGCCGGCTCGCGGTCGAGCTCCGCCGCATTCGAATCGCTTCGGGCCAGCGTAAGGAGCGATTCGGTCAGCCGGATCATGCGGTGCACCTCCTCGCCCATGTTGCTCAGCACCTTCTGATGAAAGGGCGGCAGCGCCTCCCGCTCCTCGGAAATAATCTCCATCGACGACTGCAGCACGCTTAACGGGGTGCGCAGCTCATGCGAGGCATCCGCCGTAAAGTCCTGCTGCCGCTGAAATGCCCGCGCAATCGGAATCATGGCCCGACCCGCCAAAAAATACCCGATACCGCTGGCAACCAGCAGCAAGCCAACCGACAGCAGCAGCAGCGTCAGCCTCATCTGGCTGATTAGCTTCTCATCGGATGTAATATCCACGATAGCCAGCAGCGTATCCCCATTGTCGGCCCACGGAAAAGTTTTCAGTGCGTACGACTTTTCGTCCTTGGTTACGACGAAGCGCTTGGACCCCGCATCCGTCACCTGACTCGTCGTACGCTTCAGCCAATCGTTCCAGAACGACCTCGTCTGCTCGTCAGACGTGGACCCGAAAACCGGCTCCCCATTTTTACGGACCAGAAACAGCAGCTGATTCGGCTGCACGAAGTCCAGGTCGAAGCGCATCTCTGCGCCTCGCCTGGCTCCATCCGAGTCCAGTGACGATTCAAAGCCGGGCCTGTGTTCGAACGCATCCTTCTTGCGGCGCTGGGCCGCATCCAGCGACTTCATATATAATCCGTCGAGCACGACGTTCTCATTGCGCTGCAGCGTCTGGGACAGCACAATATAGAACAGCCCGGTCAGCAGCAGCAAAATGAGCGCAAGCATCAGGCTGAAAAACACCGTCAAGCTGCGCCGCGTTTTTTCAAACATCGCTTATTCCTCCAACGAAAGCCGGTATCCGAGTCCGCGTACACTGTGAATAATTTTGTTCGGGTAAGGATCGTCGATTTTTTTTCGCAGCAGCCTGACGGTGGCGTCCACGGCATTGGGGGTGACTTCTGCATCAAGCCCCCATACCTTGTCCATCAGCTGCTCACGGGAGATGACCTGACCGCTGTGCTGCAGCAGAAACGCCAGCAGCTGAAACTCGCGTCGCGTCAGCGTGACCGGTCCTCCGCTGCGCGCCACTTCATGCGTGGTACGGTTCAGCAGCAGCGTATCGCTTAGCCTTAATTCATCGCCGGTCCATTCCGGCGGGCGTCTGCTGAGCGCATGAATGCGCGCATCCAGCTCTTCAAAGGCGAAGGGCTTGATCAAGTAATCGTCAGCCCCTGCCCGCAAGCCCGCCACCCGGTCGGGCACCGCATCCCTGGCCGTCAGCATGAGCACCGGTGTCAGGTCTCCGCGCTCCCGCAGCTCCAGGCACAGATCGAGGCCGCTTTTGCCGGGAACCATCCAGTCCAGAATATATAAGTCGTAACCGCCGCGGCGCATGTAGGCCTCAGCCGTTTCCCCGTCCTGTACCCAGTCCACGCTGTGGAACAGCCGATCCAGCTTGTAATGCACCAGCATCCCCAGTTTTTCGTCGTCCTCGACCAGCAGAATGTGCATGCCTTGCTTGTCCTCCCGTCTGCCTCACCGCCATATAAATCCGAATTACAGTCAATACCACTATAATAGCACAACTAATCGCATAAAAGGCTTGAATCCCTGAATAATGGCTGTCCGAGCCTGATCCTATACCATGAAGCATTGCCGCCACAAACACCGGATAAGCCAGCAGATGGATATAACGCCATAAACGCGCCGGCATATACGGCTTGAAATCAGTCGTAATAAGAATGAGCGCCAATCCGTAGAGAGCCAGCGTTCCGAGGCCGGTCCAGAACGGCTCCTTCTGCGCGGCAAACGGCACCAGCAGCTGCTTCCAGTCGAACGGCATGTAGGTGTCGATCATCAGTAAAAGGCCGTGCAGAAGTCCGACCAGAAGCCCTCCGTTTGTCATCCATGCATGCCAGCGGTATATACGCGCCTTCTGGGCCCCTTTGAACAAAGGCATACTGTAAAGTAAACCGAGAGCTACGCCAACGAATAAGCAGGTGTAGGAAACAAAGCCGCCGATCCGGATCATCCACCACGTCGGCAGGTTTAACAGTAATGTCGTCATTTATAAAGCCTCCTCTTGTCGCCATCCATTATTGTACGATCCGATCCGGACGGAGACCGGCCCATTGCCTGATCTGCGGCTGATCCGAGCCGAAGAAATGCGTCTGTCCGTCATGTGTGACGAGCAGCGCCTGATAGGCATCGGAAGCTCGTCGTCTCCACCAGTCAAGCCCTTGCTTCGTTCCCAGAATGCAGAGCGTCTTGGCATAAATTTCGCTGGCGACCGCCGAAGGACCGGCGACCGTACATTGCAGCGTATCACTCTCGGCTGGCTGTCGGGTACGAGGGTCAATGAGATGGTGACCTGCCCCGGCGGCTGTGCGCCACCGGCGACCCAGCACGCTTGAAGTAGCCGCGGCACCCGACGATAGCCGGAGCTCTGCCAGCAAGCCCCCGGCCTGGCGCGGATCATCCACCTCCACGGTCCATGGGCTGTCCGGCGTGCCGCCCCAGCACGACAGATCGCCCCCGGCATTGATCAAGCCAGCGGATATGCCGCTGCCCTTCAACCAACCGGCCAGCCGATCTACCGCCCAGCCTTTGACGATGCCGCCAAGATCCAGACGCGCTTCTGCCGGAAGGCGCACGACGCCCATAGAGGGATCGAGCGTCCAGCGTGAAAACGCCTGTACCTGTACCTGCGCCTGCGCCGGTTGCTTCATCCGAACTTCATTCGCAGTCTGCGCCGTGTTCAGCCGTTCAAAGCTGACGTTGTATCCTGCCCGCTCCAGCGCAGGCAGGATGAAGGGCTCAAACACGCCTTCTGTCTCGGTACGATAGTGGTCAACCAGCAGCAGTACCTCCAGCATCGTCCTGGAAACAAAGAAGGGTTGGCCGGCGGACCCGTTAAGCCGGGAAAGCTCGCTGTCCTCGCGGAATCGGCTGAAGGTCTGCTCCGCGAAGGAAAACCAGTCTGCCGCCTCCGCTGCGCCGCCGTCCGCTGCCTCCAGAATCGCTTCGACCTCGGTATTCATCGCCTGGAAGCGTTCGATGAGATAGGATTCGCGCGCCATGCTCATCATGACTGTCTGGTCCGCGTGCTTGGCTTGGACGGCGAGCTTGCCTGCGGCGCGGTCGCTTGTGGCGCCGACGGAGCCAGGCTGCCCTCATTTCGGGTGCCGGCGCCTCCCTCTTGTCCGCCGCTGATCCGGCCTTGTCCGCGCCCTCCCGCCCGGCTTCGCTGCTCCCCGCGAGTCTCTGACGTTCTTTGGCGGAACTGCTGGTATTCCTGCTGTACCGGGTCCTGTGTCGGTGTAGCTGCCGCTTGGCTTTGTCCGGCATCCTTGGCCAGCGCTTTGCTATGTGCAAGGGCAAAGACATCATTCGACTGTAGGTTATTCAAAGCCAGTCCGACGGTTAAGGTGCAGCCTGCGCCGAGCCCCCATTTCATAAGCTTGGATTTCATAAGTGGTTTCATACCTATTTTCCTTTCTCACAAGCGTACTTGTTGATGAGATGAGCTCATTATAGCGTTCAACTATGAAATCAGCATGAAACTCACATGGCTCTCAGACCGGAAATTTCAACAAAAAAAGACTACTTCCTCCCGATTTTTCAATCGAACGAAAGTAGTCGTCGTGTCTATATCCAATTTATGCTGCCGCTGCTTTATCCCTGTACCTCAACCTGCGCCACAAATCGCTTAACCAGCTCGATAAACACAGGCTTCGTGCGGTTCGCCACCGCTACCACCTGCTCATGCGTCAACGGCTCCAGCTCCTCGCCAATCGCCATATCGGTGATGCAGGACATGCCAAGCACCTTCAGCCCGGCATGGCTTGCGGCAATGACTTCCCCGACGGTAGACATGCCGATCGCGTCGCCGCCCAGCTTGGCGAGCATGGTCAGCTCGGCCGGAGGCAAGTAGTTCGGGCCTGTAATGCCCGCATAGACGCCCGCCTGCACGCGCACCGGCTCGCCGCGCTCCTCGCCCATTTGCAGCGCAATCGACTTCGCCAGCTCGCGGTAGCTGCGTGTGTACGCCTGCGACATATCCGGGAAACGGACGCCCAGCTCCGGATGGTGCAGACCGATCAGCGGGTTGTCGCCGGTCATATTGAGATGATCCTCGATCAGCATCAGGTCGCCGGCCGCAAAGTCCGGATTCATACCGCCGGCGGCGTTGGTAATGATCAGCGACTGCACGCCGAGCTGCTTCATGACATAGATCGGGAACACGACTTTTTTCATCGAATAGCCTTCATAATAATGAAACCGGCCCTGCATCACAATGACCGACTTGCCTTCCAGCTCGCCGATGACAAATTGCCCGGCATGTCCCTCCACGGTGGACACCGGAAAATGCGGCACCCGGTCGTAGGGGATCGTCACCGGATGCTCTACCTGGTACGCCAGATCGCCGAGTCCCGAACCCAATACGAGACCGAGCTGCAGCGGACGCCGACCGATCTGGTCGCTGATCCACTGCGCCGCCTCCTGGATATGCTGAACGTAATTATGCTCCATGCTCATGTTTATCGTTCCCTTCGTAGTCGAATTGTCGATATCGCCGAGCGGAAATCACATAGCCGGAATAATGCCTACAATCAGCTTCAAGAAGGTTTGCTTCACGCGATCCGTTGTTTCAATGACTTCTTCGTGCGACAACGGCTGATCGAGAATCCCTGCCGCCATATTGCTGATGCAGGAGAAGCCCAGCACTTCGATGCCTGCGTGACGCGCCACCAGCACCTCGGAAACGGTGGACATGCCGACTGCATCACCGCCAAGCGCACGAATCATCCGAATTTCCGCCGGTGTTTCGTAGGAAGGTCCGAGCAGCCCCAGATAAACGCCCTCTTGCAGCTTCAAGCCCTGCTCCGCCGCAACACGGTGCGCGACTTCACGAAGGCGGCGGCTGTACGCCTCCGACATATCCGGGAAGCGGACGCCCAGCTCGCCAAAGTTCGGTCCGATCAACGGGTTGCGGAAGGTGAAGTTGATATGATCGCGGATCACCATCAGATCGCCCGGCTCATAGCCGGTGTTAACGCCGCCTGCTGCATTGGTGACAAGCAGCTTCTCGACGCCCAACTCCTTCATCACCCGAACCGGGAACGAAACAACGTCGACCCCATAGCCTTCATACATATGAAAACGGCCCTTCATCAACAGCACGTGGCGGCCGCCGACGGTGCCAAGCAGCAATTCGCCGGCATGTCCTTCCACCGTGGACACCGGGAAGTTCGGAATCTCTTCATAAGGAATTGTAACCGCATTTTCGACCAGCTCAGCCAAAATGCCGAGCCCTGAGCCAAGTATAAGTGCAATTTCCGGCTTCACCGGGTATTTTCCGCGGATAAATTCCGCTGCCTGCTTAATGTCCTGCAATAATGTACCTTGCTCCATTTTGTCTCGTCTCCCTTCCAACTTTAACGCCTACGTTAGGCTTGTATTTTGTCTGTGTCCGCATGCAGCTCGGCCAGGAAGCTTGTTCCATTCCCCGTGGACGGCACGCCAAAATTGTCCGCAATCGTCGCGCCAATATCGGCGAACGTATTGCGGATGCCGAGCGCGCCCGGCTCGCGCAGCGACGGACTGTAAGCCAGCAGCGGCACATATTCCCGCGTATGGTCAGTGCCCGCATGAATCGGATCATTGCCGTGATCCGCGGTCAAAATAAGCAGATCATCTTCGCCGATCTGCTCCATCAGCCGGGGCAGCCACGCGTCAAATTCATTCAGCGCCCCTGCGTAGCCCTCCGGATCGCGGCGATGGCCGTACAAGGAGTCGAAATCGACGAGGTTGGTAAACAGCAGTCCGTGAAACGGCTGCTTCAACGCCGCCACGGTCCGCTCGATCCCGTCCAGGTTGCTTTTTGTCGGCGTGCTGACGGTTACGCCTTCGCCGGAATAAATATCGCCGATTTTACCGATAGCGATACAATCCAGCCCCGCCTCCTTGAGCCGGTTCATGACCGTAGCCTCCGGCGGCTTCACCGCATAATCATGCCGGTTCGGCGTCCGCTTGAACGCTCCCGGTTGTCCTATGTACGGACGGGCGATAACCCGCCCTACCGCATACGGGTCCTCCAGCGTCAGCCGCCGGGCAATCTCGCAGGCCCGGTACAGCTCGTCCAGCGGGATGATTTCCTCGTGCGCGGCAAGCTGAAACACGCTGTCCGCCGACGTATATACAATCCAGGCTCCGGTGCGCATCTGTTCCTCGCCCAGCTCATCCAAAATCTCGGTGCCGGAGGCCGGCTTGTTGCCGATCACCTTGCGGCCCGTCTCCTGCTCGAAGCGCTCGATCAGCTCCGGGGGAAACCCGTCCGGAAAGACGTTAAATGGAATTTCGACTTTAAGACCCATAATTTCCCAATGACCTGTCATCGTATCTTTGCCTACCGAGACTTCGGCCATTTTCCCGAAGCTGCCCTGCGGCTTGCCCGCAGGCCCGATGCCTTGCAGCGGCGCAATATTGCCAAGTCCAAGCTGCTGCAGATGGGGCAGCTTGAGCGCGGGAACCCGCTCGGCAATATGGCCCAGCGTGTGAGCGCCCGTATCGCCGAAGCGCGGCGCGTCCGGAAGCTCGCCGATGCCGACGCTATCCAGCACGATTACACAAATTCGTTGGAATGTCACAAGCAGAACCTCCTAGCTTCTTGTCAAGCCTACGGCTATTATCGCAAAACCACCGCGCTTTTGCAAAGCGCGCAACAGACAAATTCAGGAAATCGCTAACAAAAATGAAAACCTGGCTCCGCCCTAACCGACAAGAAACCCGTTCCTCGGACACCGGGAACGGGCATTGACGGATCAAGATTTCATCCGGGCGCGCGGGTGCGCCTGGTCATACACGTCTTTCATCTTGCTGCGGTTCAGCTGCATATAAATCTGAGTGGACGAAATGTCCGCATGGCCGAGCATTTCCTGCACCGAGCGCAAATCAGCGCCGTTCTCGATCAGATGCGCGGCGAACGAATGCCGCATCGTATGCGGCGTAATTTCCTGCTCAATGCCCGACTCGCGGGCGTAGCGCTTCATAATTTTCCAGAAGCCCTGACGCGTCATTCGGCTGCCGATATGGCTGACGAACAACGCGGACTCCTCCTTGTCCTGCTTCAACAGGCGCGGCCGGACCGACTCCAGATACGTCTGGACGAAGCCGGATGCGATCTGACCGAGCGGCACAATTCGCTCCTTGCCTTTGCTGGAGCAGCGTATAAAGCCCATCTCGGGATTTACGCTGTCCGCATCCAGCGAGATCAGCTCCGATACGCGAATACCTGTGGCGTACAGCAGCTCCAGCATAACCTTGTCGCGAAACCCGTGAGGGGACGCGATCTCCGGCGCTTCCAGCAGCCTGCCGACCTCCTGTACGGTCAGCACCTGCGGCACCCGTTTCTCCAGCTTGGGAATCTCCATATGTATCGACGGATCTTGCTCGATCCGCCGCATGCGAACCATAAATTGGTAGAAGCCGCGAATCGAAATAACGGTGCGAGTCAAGGTCGCCGTGGCCCGGCCCTTCTGCTTGAGGATCAGCAAGTAACCGGCAATGCTTGTTTTGCCTGTTTCGCCCCAGGACCCGATGCCTGACCTCTCCAGATAGTCCAGATACTGCAGCAGGTCGCGCTCGTACGAATCAAGCGTGTTGGCCGCCAGCCCGCGCTCCTCCGACAAAAATGTAACAAAAGCTTGCAAGTCCTCTCTCATTGAACGGAATCCCCTTTGTGTGCTGACAAAAGCGGTCCTTGTCTTAATTCCACACGCAACCGGCGATTCCTGCCAGCGAACACTGAAATTCGGGAATAATCTCAAAAAATCGGGCTTGCCAGCCTCACTCGCCGATCCAGTAAAATAGCCGCAGCCGGTCCCCCATTCCATGCGGATTGGCTACGACGGCCGATTCATGCTGAAATACTTTCACGGCCCGGCCATTCGGCTCCTTGTACCGCTCGACCGGCTCCACCAGCGAAGCCAGTACGATCAGCAGATGGTACAAGGCAAATGTACACACCATAAACAGCAGGGCAAACCGGAGACGCGCCAGCCATCTTCCGGTACGGATATGAATAATCATCACAAGCCAGCTCCTTCCGGTACGGACCTGCAGTGCGGCGGGCAATCCGTTTTGCGGCAGCCCCTTGCAGCCATCCATCCCTGAACAGCGAAGCGGCAGCCCGTGACTTCGCCGCCACTCCGCTTCTATTAAGTAGCTTATGACCTGTCCCGGCCAACTATGACGGCAGGTTGTCTGTCCGGTTGATCAGCTGATCGGCAGCAGCGAGTCGAGTCCCATATAAGGCAGACCCAGCGCCTCGGCTACAGCGGCATGGGTCACCTGTCCCTGGTACGTATTGACGCCCAGCTTGAGCGGCCCATTGCCATACAGCGCCCGCGTCACGCCCTTGCCCGCCAGCTCCAGCGCATACGAGATCGTCACGTTGGTCAGCGCCAGCGTCGAGGTGCGCGGCACGGCCCCCGGCATGTTGGCGACCGCATAATGGATGACGCCATGCTTCTCATAGGTCGGCTCGCTATGCGTCGTGACCCGGTCGACCGTTTCAATCGAGCCGCCCTGATCAACCGCCACATCGACAATGACCGCGCCAGGCTTCATCGACTTGACCATTTCCTCCGTCACCAGCTTGGGCGCCTTCGCGCCGGGGATCAGCACAGCGCCGATCAGCAGATCGGCCTTCTGCACCGCATTGGCAATATTATACGGATTCGACATCAGCGTGCGCAGCCGTCCGTGGAATACATCGTCAAGGTAACGAAGCCGCTCGGCGTTCCGCTCGATGACGACAACATTGGCGCCCATACCCAGCGCGATTTTGGCCGCGTTCGTGCCGACAATGCCGCCGCCGAGAATAATGACGTCCGCGGGGGGAACCCCCGGCACACCGCCGAGCAAAATACCGCGCCCCCCATAAAACTGCTCCAGAAACTGGGCCCCGACCTGTACGGACATTCGTCCGGCTACCTCGCTCATCGGCGTGAGCAGCGGCAGTCCGCCGCCGGGAAGCTGAATCGTCTCGTAAGCAATCGAGGTCATGCGGCTGCGGACGAGCGCCTCGGCCAGCAGCGGCTCGGCGGCGAGATGCAGATAGGTGAATAACGTCAGCCCTTCGCGAAAATACCCGTATTCGGCGGCGAGCGGCTCCTTCACCTTCATAATCAGCTCCGCCCTGGCCCATACGTCCGCTGCATCCGCTGCCAGCTGCGCGCCTTCCTTGGCGTAGTCTTCATCGAGAAAGCCGCTGCCTGCTCCGGCCCCGGCTTCGACCAGCACCTCGTGACCGGCTGCGGTGAGCATCGCTGTGCCGCCCGGGGTCAAGGCAATCCGGTTTTCGTTATTTTTAATTTCCTTCGGAATTCCGATGATCATCTGTCATTCGCCTCCCGCTTACATCCTATGCTTGCATTTAGGTTTTGCCGAATCGCCCGAATTCATGAAAGGCAATGCAAAAAACCTCCTACTCGCCGCTGGGCAAAGCCGAAGGTTTCCTCATTTACGTTTTGTTTTTCTCGCGGCAGCGGTGGCAGATGCCCTGGAAGTCGAGACGGTGATCGAGCACATGGAAGCCGTATTCCCGTTCCAGCCGTTCCTCCAGCTCGCCAAGCCAGTCATCCATAATCTCATCCACAGCGCCGCACTGAACGCAGATCAGATGATGATGGTGATGATGGCTGTTGTCATTGCGAAGATCGTAACGGGCAACGCCGTCTCCGAAATTCATTTTCTCTACAACATGCAGCTCACTGAGCAGCTCCAGCGTTCGGTACACCGTAGCCAGACCGATCTCAGGCGCTTTGTCCTTCACCAGCATGAAGACATCCTCGGCACTCAGATGGTCTTCTTCATTCTCCAACAACACCCGAACGGTTGCTTCACGTTGGGGTGTAAGCTTATAGCCCTGCGATTGCAGTTGTTGTTTGATTTTCTCAATGCGAGATTCCATGCTCCTCCCCCTATACGGCTGCCATCAATCCGCTTAGGCTGCCTCTTTACGGCGCGGATTCGCGAAAGTAACGTCATGCTACCATTATAGGAGAGAAAATGGAAGAAAGTCAAACCTTTTACGCGGCCCCCAGCGCGACCAGCATCGGCGTTACCCACTTCATCATCGCCGGGGAGATATGCGCCTCAAACAGCGATACGCCGACAAGCAATACGCCGGAAGCAAGCGTCACCCCGGAGAAACGCATCAGCGGCTCGAACAGCTCGCCTTTTTTACTGAACAGCCGGTTTTTCACCAGATGCAGCGTAAACGCCACCGCCGTTACACTACAGACGATCACGACGGGAATTACGACCAAATTTTGCGGCACGATGGACACAAGCGCAAACAGTAACCCTTTCCAGGACAACGTCCCGGCCATATAGCCCACCGAAAATCCGATCAGCACGCCCTTGAGAAAATCGAGAATCAGAATGAGCGGCAGGCCGATCACCGACATGCCCAGCAGCCAAATCAGCAGCACCCATTTCATATGAAGAGCCAGCGTCTCGCGAAAGGAAGCCGACGTATCGCCGCTCAGCTGCCCCTGATCCACGATGGAGAAAAAGTTGCTCAAGTACCGGGTAAGCTCCTGCTTCTGCTCCAGCGACAACGCGCCGACCATCACAGCCCCGAACACCACGCCCGTCACAAAGATCACGCCGATAAAAATATACAGCGACACATGCTCCTTCCAGTACTGCTCCAGCGATCGGTTATGCCCCATGCGGTCAAGCCTCCCTTGTCCGGTTAGTACAACCTATGCGGACAAGCAAGCATTTAGACCGGGAGGTAAATTGGCGTGCATGGGAAACGAGGAGCGGAAGTTCTGCTTGCTGTATGGCTTGCTGTTTGCAACTTGACCTTTCCTGCTTAGCCCGTGCTGTTTGCTGCTGCTTAGCCCGTGCTGCTTGGCATCCGGCTGCGCACTCATCCAAGCGACAGATTGGCGCGCAGCCGGATGCCAAGCCTCCAGGCAAGCAAGCTGCCTGGCCTATGCGCGTCCCGTCCGTCAGCCGCGGCGGCCGACCTTGCCGTACTTCCCCCCGCCGCCAGTTTGCAGCTCCAGCGTGCCTTGGCGGGCTTCCAGCACATAGCGGGCAATCGGCTCGCCCGCCGCCTCAGCCAGCTCGGCAAAGCTGGCGCGATGCAGCAAATTCATCTCGGTGCCGAAGCGCTGCAGCAGCTTGTCCAGCAGCTTGGGCCCGAGTCCGGGGATAAACTCAAGCGGCACCTGGTACACATACGGCGGCCGGCTCGCCGGCACGACCGGATGCTCGCGGCCTGCAATCGACCGGATTCGATCCATCACGCCGCGCACAAGCTTACTGCCGCCGCAATACAGACAGCGCTCGACAACGGAAGCGTCCTGCTCGCTGGCGATGGACTCGCAGGTCGCGCAATACGTGCGATGGTATTTGCCCAATCGGGGATTCAGCCCGTAATTGGCCAGCACCTGCCGGCCCTCTTCCCCGGCCAGCGCCCGGCGGAACTCGGCGAAGTTCGGCTCCGCCAGCTGCAGCTTGTTGTATTCACGGCCGATCTTGGGCAGCGAATGAGCGTCCGAGTTCGTCAGAAACGTGTAGCTGTCAAGCTCCGGAATCAGCCCCGCCATCTCCGAGTCGGCGCTTAGGCCAAGCTCCACAGCAGCAATTCCGGCAGGATCAAGCAGCTCGGACATCCGGTCGCAGCAGCTGCCGTAGACGCTTTTATGCGGGGTGAAAATATGCGCAGGAATGAGCAGACCTCCCCGTCCGATGACCTCCTGCTGCAGCTCCCGGGCGGGCACGTACAGCCGCTGCGAGCTGAGTTGCACGTTTTTCATATGCAGCCGCAGCCAATCCGTGAACGCCAGCATATCGCTGAGCGCGGGAAAATACGCCAGCAGGTGCGCAGGGCGCAGCCCCGGATCACGCACCTCCAGCTCGCATCCGAGCAGCACCGTCGTCTGGCCGTAGCGGATGCCGCCGCCCGCCAGCTCCTCCATCTCGCCCGTGTCGAGAAAATGCAGCATGTCGCGCTGCACGCCCGGCGAATGGCAGTCAATAATGCCGACCATATCCATGCCCTTGCGCTCGGAGGCTTCCCTGGCGATTTGATAAAAGGTCAAATTATTGGCCGCGCTGATTTTGACCGATTCTCCCGCCTCGGTGCGCCCGATATGAATATGCAGGTCGGCGTAATAAGCGTGCAGGCTCATGTTAGTCGAACGAGCCGGTCAACTGGTACAAGCTCCAGGCGTAGACCGCCAGTATCGTCTTCGCATCGCTGATCCGCTGCTCGCGGATCAACGCTTTCGCTTCATCCAGCGTAATGCCCCACGCCTCCAGAAACTCATCCTCGTCCGGCTTCGCATCCCCGGCTGCCAGGTCCTCGGCCACATACAGATGAAGCAGTTCGTCGGCAAAGCCCGGCGACGTATAGAAGGAAGCGACATGACGGATCGAGCCTGCCGTGTAGCCGGTTTCCTCCACCAGCTCGCGCCGGGCCGCTTCCAGCGGGTCCTCCCCGGCATCCAGCTTGCCTGCGGGAATTTCAATCTGGCTTTTCTCCAGCGGCTTGCGGTACTGCTCAACGACGATCATCCGGTTGTCAGGGGTCAACGCAAGCACCGCTACGGCTCCGGGATGCTTGACAATTTCACGGGTCGCCTCCGCCCCGTTCGGCAGCTGCACCGTATCGACCTGCAGCGTAATGATTTTGCCTGTAAAAATCGGCTTCGTCGACAACGTCACTTCTTCAAACTTTTTTTGCGGCTGTGATGACAAGGTGGATTCCTCTCTTTCGGTGAAGGGTAATGAACAGCATAGCTTAGCTCCACTGTACTCCAAAGATGACCTTCGGGTCAAAGCATCCAGACATAATCGCCGGAACCCTCGCATAGCTTGGATTATAAATCTATGAAAGCCGGGTGAATGGTTGATGAAAGTTTATGCTGCCGATCGTCAAATGCGCTTAGTTGGAAAAGGGTGGGAAATTCGTCGTTACTTGCAGAAAGCTGCCGGTCAAACCGATCCACAGATGAAGCTCCATGATTATTTGAACGAGCAGTTGGTGAAGCCGCAGCACATTCGCCGGCAAAAGTCGGTAAAGCGTTGGGCGAAGCTGTACATCTCGCTTGGTCTGGCGCGCAGCAGCGTCCGGCAAAGCTGATAGCCGCCTAGACCGAGAGATATAAGCGCAAGCACTTGGCTTGGCGCGTTTGACGCCTTCCGCGCTAGCCAGCAGGCTGCGAAAAAAGACGACTGTTCAGGAGCTGAACAATCGTCTTTTTTCATGCGGCTCGACCGATTAAGCGTCCTGCGCGTCCTGGGCTACCTGTTTCACAATCGCCACGACCGCTTCCGTCGTTTTTACGAGGTCCGCAATCGCAATCCGTTCCTTCGTCGTATGAATGTCCAGATAGCCGACCGCCAGGTTAACCGTCGGAATACCGAAGCCGTTAAACATATTGGCGTCGCTGCCGCCGCCGGAATGGAACGTACGCGGCGTGCAGCCGACGCTCGACAAGGCTTTCATCGCCAGCTTGACGACCGGCGCCGTCTCGTCGTACATATAGGCCGGGTAAATTGTCTCGCTGATAAACTCCAGCCTGGCCCCCATCTCATCCGCGACGCTTTGGCAAGCCTGACGCATGCTTTCCACCTGCTGATCCATCCGCTCTTGCGTCAAGCTGCGGGCTTCGCCTTCAAGTCTGACCCGCTCGACCACGATGTTCGTTGCGCCGTCCACGCCGCCTTCGAACCGGCCGATGTTGGCCGTCGTCTCTTTATCGACCCGGCCGAGCGGCATCCGCGCAATCGCCTTGCTGGCTACTGTAATGGCGCTGATGCCATCCTCCGGATTCACGCCTGCATGGGCGGAACGACCCCAGAACGTAATCTGCAGCTTCGCCTGGGTCGGCGCAGCGACCGCGATATCGCCGATGGCGCCGTTGGAATCAAGCGCATAGCCGAAGTCCGCATCCATATGAGACGCATCCATCGCCCGCGACCCTTTCAGACCGGACTCCTCGCCAGCCGTGATCGCAAATTGAATTTGCCCGTGCTCGACGCCGGTCTCCTTCAGCACACGGATCGTCTCCAGCATGGCGGCTAGTCCGGCCTTGTCATCGCTGCCGAGAATCGTCGTGCCGTCGCTGCGGATGTAGCCGTCCTCGCCGATTTGCGGCTTGATGCCTTTGCCCGGCGTGACCGTATCCATATGGGACGTAAAAAACAGCTTGGGCGCCGGCTTGCCCGACTTGATCGTCGCTGGCAGCGTAAAAAACAAATTGTTCGAGCCGTGTCCCGTCTTGGCTGCGGAATCATCCTCCGTCACCGTCAGCCCGTAGGACGTAAACTTCTGCTTCAGCACGGCGCTGATTTCCTGCTCATATTTCGTCTCGCTATCAATTTGGACAAGCTCCAAAAATTCGTCAACCAAACGCTTTTCCTGGATCATGGACTTTCCTCCCAGACCTGAATTGAGTTAATATAGACCTATACGGATGTGCCATATAAGGAGCTGACTACTTGTGCAAAACAAGCTTTTGTTTAAAATCATCGTTTACGTTACACTCGTCACCATGGTGTTGTCCACCGTGCTCCTGACGGTCAGCAGCTTTATGTAAGCCGCCTGCGCCAAGCAGCGCCGACGGCTTCGATACAAAAGCCCCACCGCCTGGTGGGGTTATTTGTCATGCTCTTAATAAAGCTTCGTTTCCTGGTTGTAGCCTTCCAGGTTTTCCTTGACCCGCTGCAGAAAGCGGCCGCATACAATGCCGTCGAGAATGCGGTGATCCAGCGACAGACACAAGTTAACCATCGAACGGACCGCGATCATATCCTGAATGACGACCGGGCGCTTGACGATCGACTCAAACGACAAAATCGCCGCTTGCGGGTAGTTGATGACCGGATACGACAAAATCGACCCGAACGAGCCGGTATTGTTGACCGTAAACGTACCGCCCTGCATTTCGTCGAGCGTCAGCTTGCCTGTCCGCGCCCGGCGGGTCAAGCCGTCGATCTCCCGCGCCAGTCCGGCGATGTTCAGCTGGTCCGCCTTCTTGATGACCGGCGTAACGAGGAAATCCTCCGTGCCGACCGCCAGCGAAATGTTGATATCGCGCTTCACGATAATTTTGTCAGTCGCCCAGACGGAATTCATAATCGGGTAATCCTTGATCGCATTGACGACCGCCTTGAGCAGAAACGCCAAATACGTCAGGTTGATGCCTTCCTCGCGCATAAATTCGCCCTTGAGCTTGTTGCGCAGCATCACGAGATTGGTCACATCCACCTCGATCATCGTCCACGCATGCGGAATTTCCGATTTGCTCTGCTTCATCTTGCTTGCAATCGCATTGCGGATCGGCGTCACATCGACGAGGTATTCCCCGCGTCCGGCGAGCTGCTGCCCTTCGACCTCAATATTCGGCAAGGCCGGGCTTTCCGACAAATGCAGGCCGCTGGAGCGAACCGGCATTTTCGGCGGGTTCGTCATAAATACCCCTGCGTCAGCCGCCGCCTGCGAGGCTGTCCGATTGGCGTCCGCCGCAGCCATAGCCGCCCGCTGCGCGCCGCCGCCCGCCGCAAAGGCTTCGACGTCTTTGCGGGTAATACGTCCGCCCAGTCCGGTGCCCGGCACCTGGGCGAGATCAATCCGGTGCTCCGCCGCAAGCTTGAGCACCGCAGGCGAATACCGTCCGCCCATCGGCTGGCCGGACGTCCCGGCGCTGCCTGCCGGTTGGACGGCAGGCCGGCTGGCTGCGACTGGCGAGCCGCCAGCCCCCGCCAGCGACTGCCCGGCGACGGCTGCGCCTGTCGCCGGGCTCGCGCCGCCGCCAAGCACGCCGCTTGCCGCCGCGCTGCCGCCTGATGCTTGCTGCGCCGCGCCCGGCTCGGCGATCAGACAAATCGCCTGGCCGACCGCCGCCGTCTCGCCGTCTGCCGCAAGCAGCGCAACGAGCGTGCCCTCAATCGGAGACGGCATTTCCACGGTAATTTTTTCCGTAATCAGCTCACATAATACATCATATTGCTCAATATAGTCTCCCGGCTTCTTGAGCCACTTGCCGATTGTGGCCGAAACCAGACTTTCAGCCAAATGCGGAACCTTGACCTCAGTTCCTTGTATGCTGTCGCTCATCGGACGATTCCTCCCCAAAGCATCGGCGGCTGCTTCTTGTCCTGCACAAGCCGGGCCGCCTTATGTAGCCGCGTCAGGCTGCGATGCGATTGTTCTAAAATAAAGCGAGCTTGCGCATCGCTTCCTTGATTTTATCCGTGTTCAACAGGAAAAACTTCTCCATCACCGGGTTCATGCCGACCGCCGGCGTATCCGGCCCGCACAGACGCATAATCGGCGCGTCCAGCTCAAACAGCATTTCCTCCGCGATCAGTGCGGAAATTTCTCCGCCGACGCCGCCGGTTTTGTTCGCCTCATGGACGATCAGCACCTTGCCCGTTTTGGCGGCGGCGGCCAGCACAGCTTCCTTGTCCAGCGGCTGCAGCGTACGCAGGTCCAGCACATGCGCGCTGATGCCCTCCGCCGCCAGCTCCTCGGCAGCCTGCAGCGCATATTGCACCGTAATGCCGTAGGAGATGACGGTAATATCCGTGCCCTCGCGCCTCAGCGCCGCTTTGCCGATCGGCACGATATAATCTTCGTCCGGAACTTCGCCGGTTACGCCAAGATAACATTTTTTATGTTCAAAGTATAAGACCGGATCTTCATCGCGGATCGCTGCCCGGAGCAGCCCCTTCGCATCGTACGGATTGGAGGGCGCTACAATTTTCAGCCCCGGAATGCCGAAAAAAATGCCTTCCGGACATTGGGAATGGTACAGTGCTCCGCCCCCGGTCGCCCCGTAAGGCGCGCGGATAACGACGGGGCAGTTCCAATCGTTGTTGGAGCGGTAGCGGATGAGCGACGCCTCGCTAATGATCTGATTTGTCGCAGGCAGCATGAAATCGGCGTATTGCATTTCCGCTACAGGCCGCAAGCCGTACATCGCCGCGCCGATCGCCACGCCGGCAATCGCCGACTCAGCGAGCGGCGTATCCATGACCCGCTCCTCGCCGAACTGGTCGCGCAGCCCCTTGGTGGCGTTCAGCACGCCGCCCTTGCCGACATCCTCGCCCAGCACGAATACCCGCTCGTCGCGCTCCATCTCGTCCCGCATCGCGGTGCGGATCGCCTCCAGATACGTGATAACCGCCATTACGCCAGCCCTCCCTGATTCCCGTATACATGCAGCAGCGTATCCTCCGGCACCGGATGCGGCGCCTGCTCCGCATAAGCGGTCGCTTCCGACAGCTCCTGCTTGATCCGCGCGGCCAGCTCGGCATCCTGCTCCTCCGACCAGATGCCGCAGTCGATCAAATAGCTGCGCAGGCGCGGGATGCCGTCGATCGCGCGGTTCGCCTCGACCTCCTCCTTCGTCCGGTACAGCAGATCGTTGTCCGAGGTGGAGTGCGGAGGAATCCGGTACATATCCGCTTCAATGAGCGTCGGCCCTTCGCCGCGCAGCGCGCGCTCCCGCGCTTCCTTCACGACGCGGTACACCTCCAGCGCATCGCGCCCGTCCACCTTGATGCCGGGAAAGCCGTAGCCGACTGCGCGCTCTGCGATGCTGCCCGCCGTCTGCTTGTGGAGCGGCACCGAGATCGCATACTGGTTATTTTCGCACATGAAAATCACCGGCAGCTTGTGTACGCCCGCAAAGTTGCAGCCCTCGTGGAAATCGCCCTGGTTGCTGGAGCCGTCGCCAAACGTGACAAACGATACAAACGGCTTGCGCTGCAGCTTGGCGCCGAGCGCAAAGCCGACCGCATGCGGCACCTGCGTCGTCACCGGGCTGGAGCCGGTCACAATGTTCAGCCGCTTGGAGCCGAAATGCCCCGGAAGCTGGCGTCCGCCGCTGTTCGGGTCCTCCGCCTTGAGAAAAACGGACAACAGCAGCTCGCGCAGCGTCATGCCGACCGTCAGCACGAAGCCGTAGTCGCGGTAATACGGTAGAAAGTAATCCGTTCCCTTCTCCAACGCGTAAGCCGCTGCGACCTGAGCTGTTTCCTGTCCGATGCCCGACACGTGAAACGCAATTTTACCGGACCGCTGGAGCAAAAAGCAGCGCTCGTCGAACATGCGCGCCTGCAGCATGTATGTGTACATCTCGATGACTTGATGATCCGTCAGTCCGAGCTGTTGATGCCTGGATGTTTGTCCGATAGTCATGGGGCAATCGCCTCCTTGAGTAGATCGCGGCTCCGCCAATTGCACAGAGCCTTTCATAATCAGCGCCAAACCTAGCAGCTATTCTTATTACCTGGTGCTAATACTTGACGCTATATTTATATTATAATCGGATTCGTTTATGAACACAATTTTTACTTGCAGCGCTGCACGACTATGTATCGTTTAGAAGCTGATGGATTTGCCGTCCACGGCCAGCATCGCTTCGCCGACAATTTCGGATAACGTCGGATGCGGATGGATCGTCTGCCCGACCTCCCACGGCGTCGCCTGCAGCAATTGGGCCAGCGCCGCTTCCGAAATAGAGTCGGTTACATGCGGGCCGATCATATGGACGCCCAAAATGTCGCCGCTCTCCTCGTCCGCCACCACCTTGACAAACCCGTCCGTTTCGCCGAGCACCCTTGCCTTGCCTAACCCCTGAAACGGCAGCTTGGCCGTTTTCACCTTGCGGCCCTGATCCAACGCCTGGCCTTCCGTGAAGCCGATGCTGGCAATTTCCGGCCGCGAATAGACGCAGCGCGGCACCTGATGAGCCGCCGTCCGATGCGGCGTCAGTCCGCTGCCGTGCTCCGCCGCCGCCACGCCCTCATGGGCAGCCGCGTGCGCAAGCTGCAGCCCGCCGATGCAATCGCCGACCGCATAAATATGAGACTCTGCGGTTTGCATATTCGCATTGACCTTAATAAAGCCCTGCTCCACCTTCACGTCGGTCGCATGCAGTCCGATATCCTCGACATTGGCCTGGCGGCCGACACAGACAAGCGCGATTTCGGCCTGCAGCTCCTCCAGCTCCTCGCGGCGCTTCACGGACAACCGGACGCCCTGCGGCCCGCGCTCCACCGTATCGGTCTGCACCGCAGCGCCTGTCAGAATCGTCACGCCGCGTTTTTTCAGCAGACGCTCCAGCTCGCGCGAAACCTCCTCGTCCTCGGCAGGCAGCAGACGCTTCGCAAATTCGACGACCGTCACCTTCACGCCGAAGTCGCTGAGCATGGACGCCCATTCGATGCCGATTACCCCGCCGCCGATAATGATCGCAGACTCCGGCAGCCGCTCCATGCGCAGCGCTTCGTCGCTGTTGAGAATGGAGACGCCGTCCGTCTCCAGTCCAGGCAGCGCGCGCGGCCGGGACCCAGTCGCAATAATCAGCTTGTCCGGCACTAGCGTCACAATGTCTCCATCCGCCTGCTCGATCGAAACAGCCCCGCTGCGCGGCGAGAAAATCGTGGGACCGATGATGCGCCCCTTCCCCTGAAACACGGTAATTTTATTTTTCTTCATCAAATATTGCACGCCCTGGTACAACTGCTCGACAACGGATTCCTTGCGGGCCGATACTTTGCGGTAATCGACGCGGACGGTATCCGCCTCGATGCCGAAGCGCTCGCTTTCCTTCATCAGAGCGAACAGCTCCGCGCTGCGCAGCAGCGCCTTGCTCGGGATACATCCCCTGTGCAGGCACGTCCCCCCCAGCTTGTCCTGCTCGACGATTGCGACCGTCTTGCCGAGCTGGGACGCCCGGATGGCAGCCGTATATCCCCCGATTCCACCGCCAAGCACGACGATATCAAATGTTTGCGACATCACGAACCCTCCCCCTTTCGCTCATCACGAGCTGCGCCTGTCTAGGCGATAATTTTAGTTTTCTTCGCGTTTTCGGACGAACGCCGAATCATCCCGCTCAGCGGGCGCTTGAGGAACAAAGCCACGATCAGCGCCAAGGCCATAAAGCCAAGCAATGCCAGCACATCGCGCGCGACCGTTTCCCATAGCAGGCCGCCCACCGGCTCCCGCAGCAAGCTGATCGCATACGTAAACGGCATAAACGGATTGAGCATCTGGAAAAAAGGCGACGTCATGCTGATCGGAAACGTACCGCCGGAGCTGGAAAATTGAAAGATCATCAAAATAATCGCCAGCCCCTTGCCCATACTGCCGAACACCGACAACAGCGTATACGTAATCGTCACAAACGCAGCGCTAACGAGCATGGCAAACACGATAAACCACAGCTTATCAACTACATAGGTGCCGAGAATAACTACATCTCCCAGCGTCACGCATACCGCCTGCAGCAGTCCGATGGTCAGAAACGTCCCCAGCCTGCCGATATACAGCTGGTAGTCCTTGTACCGGCCAGCCGGATTTTCAGGGTCCGGCCGCAGCATCGAGATCAGCAGTGTAGCGCCGACCCAAAGCGACAGCACCCCGTAAAACGGCGACATCGCTGAGCCGTAATTCGGGATCGCATACAGCTTGTGCTCCTTGATTTGCACCGGACTGGCAAGAAATTCGCTTTCCTTCTGAATATCGCCGCGCAGCAGCTGGGCCAGCTGGGCGAAGCTGTCATCGGACTTGACCTCGCGCAGCTTGTCGGCCGCCTGGCGCACCGCAACTTCCAGCTGCGGCAGCTCATGGTTCACCAGTCCAGCCACGCGATGCACGCTGTTTTCCAGCTCCGGCAGCCGGTTGTTGACGAAGTCAGCCAGCTTATTCAGCTCCTGCTCCACCTGGGGCAAATCTTGTTGCACAAAGGCAGCCGCTTTATCAATTTTGGCGCCGATCAACGGCAGCTCATCGCGGATAAACGGCGCTGCAAGCCGAATAGCATCGGCAAGCTCGCCGCCCTTGCTCTGCAGCGCCGAAGCGATGGCATGCACCTTGGCGCGGGTGTCCGGCAGCGCGGCTTGCAGGCGAAGCAGCTCCTGCTGCGCGAAAGTCAGCCCTTCACGGGCTGTCTTCAGCAGCTCGGCAACGTCGGGCAGCCGATCCCTCGCCTCCTGCAGACCCTCCGCAGAAATCGCGCCAGCCTGCTGCAGCTTGCCCAGTCCCTCCTTGAGCGTCGGGACGATATCCTGATCATAGTGCTCAAGCAGCTCGTTTAAGCCGAATTTCAATTGCCTGTTCAGCACCATCAGCCGCTGAAGCGTCTCGGCAGGCGGGGTCGTCCGGCTGTCCAGCGCCGACTTGACGACGCCCAGCAGCTTGATTTGCACAGCCAGCTTCTCGGCCAGATCCTCCAGCCGCTCGATCGGCGCTTTCAGCCGCTCGCCCGGCACATGGCTGTCCACAACCTTCAGCGCCTGCGTGATGCGCGCCAGCACCTCGGACGCCTTGCCCAGCCGCTCCAGCAGCGACTGGATGTCCGCAGACGTCGGCAGCTTGTCCGCGTCCACCGACTGCAGCTTGCCGAGCAGCTGCTCGGCGGCGCTTGTCATTTGCCAGATGAGCAGCAGGTTCTGCTTCACCGTCGGGCTGAATTCCTGAATCGCCGCCTGGCTTGCTGCCAGAAACTGATTCAGACGGTTCGTAAATGCCAGGGCGTCTCCGCTGAACGTCTCAAGCTTGGGCAGCTGCTGTTCGGCCGCAGTGACAATTTGAAGCGCCGTATTTGTTTTGTCCAACGCCGTATCCAAGACTCCGCCCAGACGGTCAACGTGCTGGTCGATCTCCTGTACGCGCTGCACCGCCTGCTCGATCTGCGGCAGCTTGTCCTCCAGGACAAGCACCTCGGAAGCGGCGCTGTTGATCGCCGGCCAGCTTTGCTGCAGCTTGAGTACCGTTTGCGCCGCCTCCTGCACCTGCGGGAAGCTTTGCTGCAGCCGCACAATGTGCTGCGCCTTCTCCGTAATCTCCGGCAGCTTGCTCTCCAGCTCCAGCACCTTTTGCCCGGCCGCTTCAATTTCCGGCAGCTTGCTTTCCAGCTCGAAGATGCCGCTCTCGACCTTGCGAATCGTTGGCAGCTCGTCATTTAGCTGGATGCCAAGCTCCTTCAGCTTCGTCAGCACAGCTTCGCTGACAGCCTCCGTGAAGCCTTCGTTAATTTGCTTCGTAATGGCCGAAATGCCGGAGCCGGTTATTTTCGGCGCAATCGCATTGACCTTTTCATTAACCGTATACACGACCTCCGGCCGCGTCACATCGCCCCGGATGATGCCGGTAATGCGCGAAGAAAAGTCAGCGGGAATGAGCAAGCTGGCGTAGTAGGTTCCTTTCTCGACGCCGCGCTGCGCCTCCTCCTCGCTGACAAAGCTCCAGCCCAGCTTTTCGTTCTGCCGCAGATTATGGACCAGCTCCTCGCCGATGTTGACCGGCTTGCCTTCAACCTGCGCCCCGCTGTCCAGGCTTGTGACGGCAATCTTAATCCCGCTTGTATTGCTGTAAGGGTCCCATACCGACATCACATTCACCCAATCGTACAGACCGGGCAGCAAAATAATGGAGCAAATCAGAAGAATGCCCGTAGGCACCCGAAAAATATGGTTCCAATCCGTTTTGTAAATGCTCCAGATGTTGCGCATCACATACCGCCTTGTCTAGGATGTTTATGTTCTTGAACAGTTCTTATTTTAGAGTAACACTCCTTATTGTAACCTTAATTCACCACGGAAATATAGTCCATTTTGTGAAATGGCATGAATTTCGCCGCAGAATATGATAACGTTAAGAGGATCATGCATTCTCCGTTCTGAAGGAGCTATCTTATGAAAGCGGTTGTACAACGATTCATCGCGATGCTGCTGCTCGTGATTCCCGGCCTGATGGCCACCTACGGTTTTTTGGCTATGAAGGACGCTTGGTTTGCCCAATTCGAAACCGCTGGCGGGTCCGGCGGCATTCTGTGGTGGAAGCTGATGATCGGCTTCATCTTATTCGGCATCGGCGTCGCTTTTATCGGCGGCTGGACCTTTTTCCGCGACCGCAAGCGCAATTATGTCGCCCCCCGGTTTCGTCAGAAACGGAACAAGCGATAGCTTCACCCATCCGGCTCAACGGGCCAAGGGCTTTCCCATTAGCGGGAAAGCCCTTGGCCCGTTGCGGCCGATTACACTAATTCCCCGCGCTTTTTCAAATAACGATACAGCATACAGCCACAGAGCGAGCTTAAAAGCGCACACAAGCCAATAAAGCCGTAGCCCGCTTGCAGCCCGCGCAGCAGGCTGATCACGTCACCCTGGCCATACATCGTTTTGACGGTTTCGATGATGAACCCGATCACATAATTGCCGATGACGCTGCCGAGTCCCATCAAGGTGACCGTGAATGTGATAGCCGTATCGCTGCCTTTCGGGTACCGCTTGGCAATAAAAGCCATCACCGTTGGATAAATCATCGCGATTCCGATCCCTGCTGCCGCAAACAAAAACGACCACGGCTCCCCGCCAACAAGCGCAGCAAACGTACAAAGGGCGGAAATACCCGAAAATATAATGAGGGAAAACGTGAAGCCAATTTTATCCGTCACCGGTCCCAGCAGTAGTCTGGCAAGTGAAAACAAGAGAAAAAAGACAGCTAGCAGCCCGGATGCCTGAACGGTGTCCCAATGGTAGGCTTTTTCCAGAAAATTCACCAGCCATCCGCCAACCGCAAGCTCGGATACGACACCAAACGAAAGAATCAGCACCATCCACCACAAGGCCGGGTCCTTCATCAATTCCTTAAAGGGAGTGCGGCTTTCACTCGGAAGATCATCACCCGGAAACGAGCTGCGCAAAGCCGTCAGGATCGGAAGCAAGGATAAAGAAAGCATGGCCAGATACATCCCTCGCCAGTCCAGCGTATGACCAAGCACCTGAATCGACATCACGCCTGTTGCAGCCAGCGGCGCGACCGTTGAGCTTATGCCATAAAAGAAATGGGACAGATTCATCATCGTCCCTACATTTTTGACAAAAATGCGCGCGCCAAGAATAGCCAGTGCAATCTCCAGCATCCCGTTTCCGATATACATCAGAAAATAAGAGGCAGCAAATACCGGATACGTGTGGGAAATAAAAATAAAAATACCTGAAATCAGCATGGAGGCGAACGAGAGAATGCTCGCAGCCTTAATCCCCCATTTGCGCACGACAATAGCGGTAAACGAGCAGGCAATCAAGTACCCTAATGCGTTCAAGGACAACAAACTGCCTAGTTGCTCTTCATTTAACTGGAAATCAAACTGAATCCTTGGAATCGCCGGGCCTTTGATATTCTCCGAGATGCCGAAAATGATAAAGCCCAAAAAGATCGTGACAAGCTGCATCGCATAAACTTTGTTAAACTTGCTTGCTCGTTGTTCCAATCGTGACTACCTCCCGAATACATGCACCTATAGAGCCCGCATCATCTTCATTCTAAAATTCGTTGCTTGTCATGAAAACACCTCTCTATTTCTGCGATGTTTAGAGCAGTTCATATATTTGCCAGCATAGCCAATACCCGGTGTCGCTTGCCAAATCTCCCCCTTCGGAACCGAAGGCGTATGTTTGCTGCGTGGAAGCGGTATTATATGTAACGACGGAATTTTCTTCTTTGATTGTCGTTTCCTATCAGTTTTGTTTCAAATTTAATAGCTTGATATTTTTTATATTCTCCTAGTGCTTCGGCATGTAACAAATCAATATATTCTCTTTCCTTAATACTCTCTTTTAAGACACCTTTGAATAAATCTAATTTTTGTAATTTATCCAGTAAAGAATAGACCCTTGTAATTATTTTAAAACCAATCCATAGACTTAGAGCAAGGATCACCAAAAAAACTGCTTCTTCCACTCCGACTCCCAGAAATAAAGTGAAGGGTTCCTCTTGCACTTTCATAACTTTTACAACTTCATCTGTGTCGGTTATCATTGTCTTAGTTGTGTGAATACTTTCTATACTTAACTTATTCATTAATCTAATGAGAACTTCTTTCAAAGTATTAATTACTAAAATAAACAACACGCTAAAAAAGGAAATTACGATCCCTAGAATGGAAAATCTACTCAAGTCTGCTATATTATTTTCAACATTATTTAATAAAGCTTGAGCTTCGTTTACAGAATACTCTCTTTTTAGGTAACTTTTAAACTGCATATTAAGACTAATGGAATCATGAATTGAACAATCGTTTTTGAAAAATTTCTTTATTAGTGGTATTTGTCTACACAGAGCCACAATTGTTCCTTCATTTTTACCATAAAACTTATTTATTAGTTCAAGTTGGGAGTTCAATGTGCTTTTCATGTTATTCCTCGCTTTTCTGTGAAAGTGATTTCAGCACATAGTACCGTCTGAGTTTCACATATATACTCAATTGGCGTTCTGACAACATCCTTGAACTATCCGGAAAATAAGAACAAATCGCCTTTGTGAGTTTTCTTTTCCGAATAAATGTGCCTGAGCCGCGCTGAATTGACCAAGCATCCCTTTTCATTCAAAATGCTTCCTCGGTATGCCTGAAACATTGATATATGGGTCGAGATGAACGTCCGAGCCGTTGGAATACTTGCTTATTCCAAGCTGCTCCATCTTCAAATACAATGTAACAACTTAAAGGTTTGTTTAGGATGTGAAATTCCATGTCTGTCATAAGAAATACCACTCCTTTATAGGGTTGTTGGGAACCCAATAAACAAGTGGTATTTGTTGGCTTACTCATTCGATATTTATTGACTCAAAATGTCCGCTTTCGGATATTTATAGCCAAAACTGCAATAGCCCTTGACACGCTCAAAGCCTTACGGCTCTTGCCTTCACGAAACCTTATGCTCAATCCGCAGCTTATCCGCCACCATCGCAATAAACTCGCTATTCGTCGGCTTCGACTTGCTGATATTAATCGTATACCCGAACAGATGCGAGATGCTGTCAATATTCCCGCGCGTCCAGGCGACTTCGATCGCATGGCGAATCGCGCGCTCGACGCGGCTTGGCGTCGTTTTGTATTTTTCGGCGATCGCCGGATAAAGCGTTTTCGTGATCGCTCCCAGAATTTCAATATTGTTGTACACCATCGTGATCACTTCGCGCAAATACTGGTAGCCCTTAATATGCGCAGGCACTCCGATTTCGTGGATGATCGACGTGATGTTTGCATCCAGGTTCTTACCTTTCGGAAGCTGCACGACATTCGCCTTCAACGAGCTTTGCGAGCTAAGCATCGGCATCGGAGGCTGCGAGGTGTGGACCAGCTGCCGGATACGATTTGTTAGAATTTCCATATCAAACGGCTTGAGGATGTAGTAGGAGGCGCCGAGCTGAACCGCTTTTTGGGTAATATTTTCTTGTCCGAATGCCGTAAGCATAATAATTTTGGGCTGTGGGCTCAAATCCAGTTCACGCAGCTTTTCGAGCACACCGAGTCCGTCCAGATGCGGCATGATGATATCGAGAATCAGTACGTCAGGCACCCGGCCGCTTTGCTCGATCAGACGAAGCACGTCATTCCCGTTGTAAGCCACTCCGGTAACCCGCATATCGTCTTGCTCATCAATGAATTCGGACAACAGGTTCGTAAATTCCCGATTATCATCGGCTAAAAGAACTTCAATGGTTGGCAACGGCAAGCTCTCCCTTCATATGTGAAGCTAAACAATTTGCTTAAATTTTCCTTATGTAATGATTTCGACATCGGCTTTCAAATTCCTTCTGTCGAATATTATTTTTCTGGATTTTTTTTCTGTTTTCTATTATAATGGAAAATTTAATTCATGAAAGCACAATTCTCGACAAATGGCGTGGCGTTCAGGCAGACGATGCTTCTATAAGACGAGGGCTGCGCGCTTTTTGTTGCACGTCGGGTAAAGTTAATTTCAGCGGCAAAACAACTTGCATCAATGGGATCTGACCCCCGGTCGGCCAGCAGATTTTCGCCATTCGTTGTTTGAATTTCCGCCTGAGAAAAAAGCAAGGCCAGCTCAGCTGGCCTTTCGTTCATTATCCTCTACGCCCTGCTCCAGGCTGCTTGGTCTAAGCATGATCCCTGCATCCTGCAGCATCCATTCGATAAAACAGCCATACCCGCTAGTCGGGTCATTAACAAATACATGCGTCACAGCTCCGACGACTTTGCCGTTTTGGATGATCGGACTGCCGCTCATCCCCTGTACGATGCCGCCTGTTTTATCAATCAGCTTCGGATCGGTAATTTTAATGACCATTCCTTTGGTTTGCGGCATTTCCTGCTTGGCGACATGCACAATTTCAATCGCAAACTTCTCCACCTTTTGCCCGTTTACGACTGTGTAAATTTGCGCCGGCCCTTCCCGCACCTCCTCGGCGAAAGCAACGGGCAGCGCCTTGTCGCTGAAGCCGTGATCAGGCGAGTCATTCATTTTGCCGAAGATGCCAAACTGCGTATTTTTCTCGATGTTGCCGATCGACTTGCTTTCTCTGGAAAATTGCGCCCGTTTCTCGCCCGGCTCGCCGTTTTGGCTTTTGGAAATCGACGTGACGTTTGAATGAACGATATCGCCGCCGCCGACCACAATCGGCGACTGCGTGTCCATGTCGGTAATGACATGGCCAAGCGCTCCGTAGACGCCTTGATCAGGCGCGTAAAAGGTCAGCGTTCCGACACCTGCCGCCGAATCGCGGATATATAGACCAAGCCGGTAAGCTTTATCTACAATATCGTAGGCCGGATTAATCGGAATATCAAGCGTGTCCTGATTGCGGACAATCGTCAGCTTGATCGGCCGCCTGCTTTCTCCCGCTTCCTTTACCAGCTCGGCGACTTTGCTGACGTCCTGAATCGGCTGCCCGTTCATTTTGACAATCAGATCGCCAAGCAGCACCTTCGCTTCCTCGCCGGGGGATGTCTTCTTGTCGTCTGCGATCGCAACCAGATGGTGACCGACCACCATAATACCGGCTGACTTGAGCTTTACGCCGATGGTTTGTCCCCCCGGCACGACCTTGAGATCAGGCACGACGTTGACCTTAACCGTCTTGAACGGGATCGCGCCAAACAGCTTCAGCTTCATTTCCGCTTTACCTGCCTGATAAGATTCCAATGAGATCGGATGATGAAGATCGACGCGGAAGGAATGCTCCGTCGAACCGTTCACTTTCACAATTTCCGGATGGTTCACGGTAATCTGAGCGCTGACGGGTACAGCCAGCTTCAGATGGGCTTGCTGTCCGGTGAACAATCGGAGCTCCTCGGGGAATGAGGCAAAGCTGCGGAAAGGGGTGGTCAAGCTACCCAAACAAACGAAGAGGACGAGCACTAATCCAATCAATCTTTTTCCCTGGTTGGAACTCAATTCGCTCACGCTCCCTTGCTTCCTTTGCTTAGCGGCGCCGACTTCCTGCTTGCTCGGAAATCAGCGTCACACCTGCGAGGCAAACGTTCCGTTTCGTCAAACGATTCGTCAACCTGCCGCGCAGCACCGCCGTTTGTGTACCTTTAAGGTAACCCCCCGCCATCGCTTTTATAACTCCAAAATGCTCCCACAACCGTTAAAAACCGTACAGCTCAAGCCCCCTTTTCCTGTTAAGCCAGCTTTATTTTTTGCCCCTGCGCCAGCTTGATCATCTCTTGCGCATGCTCCAGCGTTTTATCCGTCACCTCGACGCCGCCGAGCATCCGGGCCAGCTCATGCACCCTTTCGCCGTCAGGCAGATCCACAATATTGGTGAAGGTCCGTTTGCTGTCCGTTGTCTTGCGAATCAAATAATGCACATCAGCCATACAGGCCACCTGCGGCAAATGAGTGATGGAAAACACCTGGCAGTCTCGCGACAGCCGCGACATCCGTTCAGCAATCGCCTGGGCGGCGCGTCCGCTCACCCCGGTATCCACTTCGTCAAATACAAGCACGGGAATGCGGTCTACCCGGGCGAAAATGGATTTCATCGCCAGCATAATCCGTGAGATTTCGCCGCCCGAAGCGATTTTGCTGAGCGAACGCAGCGGTTCGCCGGGGTTGGCAGAGATCATAAATTCCACCTGATCCGCCCCGTCCTGCGTAAACCTCGGCTCGCGTCCAGCTTCGACCTGCACCTTAAATTGCGTTCGCTCCATATGCAGCTCGCGTAGCTCGGCCACGATTTCGGCTGCCAGCCGTTCCGCAACAGCCAGCCGCTTCAAGGTCAGATCGGAAGCGAGCCGCGACATCCGCTCCATCGCTGCCTGCTCCTCCCGCTGCAGCTTCTGCAGCCGTTCATCCTTGTTTTCGATCAGGCTCAGCTCGGCTTCGATTTTATCGGCATACACGATAATCTCCTGTACGTTGTCTCCGTATTTTCTCCGAAGTGAGGAGATTGTATCCAGCCGCTGCTCAATAAAATCTAACCGGGACGGATTAAATTCAATTTCATCCCGATAATCGCGCACCTGGTAAGCCGCATCCTCCAGCTGATAGAAGGCGGACTGCACCTGCTCGGCGAGCGGCTGCAGCCGGGACGTATCGTAGGAGGCAATATCCTGCAGCTTTTGCATCGCCCGCCGGACGACATCCAGCCCTTTGCCATTGCCATAAATCAGCTCGTACGCATCGGCCGCGCTCTGGTACAGCTTCTCCGCGTTGGACAGCTTGCGCCGCTCCTCCTGCAACGCCTCGTCTTCGCCGGCCTTCAGCTTCACCGAACGAATTTCTTCCACTTGAAATTTGTACAAATCGGCCATTTGCAGCGCCTGCTGACTCGCCTCCTGCAGCTCGCGCACTTGCTTGCGAACGGCCTGGTAATCGGCAAAGGCGCTCTGGTATTCCCGTTTGACCGGACCGATGCTCGGCTCCCCGAACGCGTCCAGAAAGCGGATATGGCCTTCCGGGTGAAACAGCGACTGGTGCTCATGCTGACCGTGAATATTTACAAGGCATTCGCCGATTTCCTTCAGCATGGCGAGATTAACGAGTTGGCCGTTCACCCGGCTTGTACTTTTGCCTTGCGCCGAAATTTCCCTGCGGACAATCAGCAGCTCATCCGGCGCTCCTTCAATGCCAAGCCGCGACAGCACCGCCCAGACAGGATGATCCGCCGCAACCAGAAACGATGCCTCCAGCGACGCTTTATCACTGCCATAACGGACAAGCTCCGAGGAGCTGCGTCCCCCGGCAATCAGGCCAAGCGCGTCGATAATGATCGACTTGCCGGCCCCCGTTTCCCCCGTCAGCACATGAAATCCGGACTTGCAATGAAGCTCGACATGCTCGATGACTGCTAAATGACGAATTGACAATTCCAGTAGCATAAGCGCACCTCATTAAATGTTAGCTTAACATGCCCATCACTTGGTTCACGACATGGACGCTATGTTCCTTCGTCCGGCAAATAATCAGTATCGTATCGTCTCCGCAAATGGTACCCATAATTTCGTTCCATTCCAGACTGTCGATCAGCGCCCCGATCGCGTTGGCCGTCCCTGGCAAGCTTTTGAGCACGACCAGATTTTCGGAATAATCAATATGAACGAAATGATCGTTCAGCGCGCGGCGCAGCCGCTGCAGCGGATTATACCGCTGATCCGCCGGCATCGAATATTTGTAGCGGCCGTCATCCAGCGGTACCTTGATCAGATGCAGCTCCTTGATATCCCGCGAGATCGTCGCCTGGGTCACATGAAATCCTGCCAAACCAAGCTTCTCAACCAGCTCATCCTGCGTCTCAATTTCATTATTTGTTATAATTTCACGTATTTTCACATGGCGTTGGCCTTTCATAAAGCTCCTCCTTCATCCTCCTTGATCATGATCAGGCTCCTGCAGGCTGAACCGGTAGCGGACAACCTGCCGCTCGGCCAGCTTCACATACAGCACGCCCTCCGTCCGCTGATCCAGGAGCTGGTAAATGAGCAGCCGGTCGCGCAACGCGCTGCCTGTAGGCTCCAGCGGCTTGCGTTCCTTGGCCAGCTTCACGGCGTAATACTGGCCTTCTTGCTCAGCCATATAGTCAATAAATAGCCGGCTGTGCAGCCGTTCCGCGCCGGGACCAGCATCAATTGTTACCGGGATACGACGCTTGCCTGCGATCACCTGATAGCCATGCTCGGCAAGCAAGCGTGTGGCCTCATCCTCGGCAGGCGGCTCGTCCGGATTCAGCCAATCTGCCGGCGGCGCTTGCTCGATCTGATTGCGCAAGCTGCGGCGTATCGCCGAATATATCCAGGCTCCGAATACAACGACAAGCAGCGCTACGACCCATCCGTCTCCGCTTTGCACGCGCATCACCTCGCCAGTAGTATTCGGGGACGCCGCTGCCAACTCCTCCATCTGCAGCAAAAAACTCACCGCTGCGGACGAAACTAGCCCGCGGATGAGTTCTGCATGCTTTGCGACTCTTGAACGACCTCACGGATCAGCAAATCCAGACTTGCTCGTTCGCTATGTGGTTCATTCGCCCCGGAGTCAGCCTCCGGCTTGACGAGATGCGTCAGAAACTCGATGTTGCCCTCCCCGCCCTTGATCGGCGAAAAGGTCAACCCTTGCACGATAAAGCCCGTCTCCTGCGCAAACTGCAGCACCGTCTCCAGCACCTCGCGATGAACGGCCGGCTCCTTGACGACGCCTGTCTTCGGCACCTTCTCGCGGCCGGCTTCAAACTGCGGCTTGATCAGCGCTGCGACCGAGCCTCCGGCGGTCAGCAGCTTGAACAAGGGCGGCAAAATCAGCTTGAGTGAAATAAAGGAAACGTCGATCGACGCGAAGGACGGCGCCGGTCCCTTGAGATCGCCGGGCTGCATGAAGCGGAAATTGGTCCGCTCCATCACATGAACACGCGGGTCCTTGCGCAGCGACCAGTCGAGCTGGTTGTAGCCGACATCGACAGCGTACACTTCGGCCGCGCCGTTCTGCAGCGCACAATCCGTGAAGCCTCCGGTTGAAGCGCCGATGTCGATCATAATAACGCCGTTCAAGTCGAGCGCAAACGTCTTAAGCGCCTTCTCCAGCTTCAGTCCGCCGCGGCTGACGTACGGATGCGTAGCGCCCTTGACTGTAATAGCCGCCGTCGTCGGAATTTTGGTGCCTGCCTTATCGACAGGCTCCCCTCCGACCGACACGAGATTTGCCATAATCGCCGCTTTGGCTTTCTCCCGCGTGGCAAAAAATCCTTGCTCCACCAGCAGCACATCCAGCCGCTCTTTTGCTGTTTTCTCAGAATTCATGTCTGGCTCCTGCTCCCCTTCATCCGCCGCTTGCCGTCAAGCCCGTTGTCTGCGGCGGGGAACAAGCGCCTGAATATCGGCAACGAGCCGTTCGGCGGTCAGACCCACTTCCTGGTATTGCTCCTTCACCGACCCGTGCTCGACGAAATAATCCGGTACTCCGATCACTTTGATCCGCATGCCGTAAATGCTCTGGAACGAATAAAACTCCAGTACGCCGCTGCCGAAGCCGCCAAGCGCGGCTCCTTCTTCAAGCGTCACAATCGGCATATCCTCCTTGGCCAGCTGCAGCAGCATCGCTTCATCCAGCGGCTTGATAAACCGCGCGTTGATAACCCGCACCTGCACGCCTTCCTTGGCCAGCGCCTCCGCCGCCTCCAGCGCAATCGGGATCATCGGGCCAACCGCCAGCACGGCGGCGTCAGCTCCCTGCCGGACGACCTCCCAGGCGCCGATTGGAATCGGCTGCAGCTCCTCGTCAAGCGAGACGCCAAGTCCGTTGATGCGCGGATACCGGTAAGCGATCGGACCGTCTTCATAAAGCAGCGCCGTTTTCATCATATGGCGAAGTTCATTTTCATCCTTGGGCATCATCACAACGATATTCGGGATGCTGCGCAAGTAAGCGATATCGAACACGCCATGATGCGTTTCGCCGTCCGGTCCGACGAAGCCGGCCCGGTCAATCGCAAACGCTACATTTAAATTCGCGCGGCAAATATCATGGACGATCTGATCGTATGCCCGCTGCATAAAGGTCGAGTAGACGGCGTAGACCGGCTTGAGCCCTTCTGCCGCGAGCCCCGCACAGAATGTCGCCGCATGCTGCTCGGCGATGCCGACATCAAACATCCGGCCCGGAAAAGCTTTGGCGAAGCCGGTCAAACCGGAACCGCCCGGCATCGCAGGCGTTACCGCTACGATCCGCTCATCCTGCTTGGCCAGCTCGATCAGCGTGCTGCCGAACACCTCGGTATACATCGGAGGTCCGACCGATTTGAGCACCTGGCCGGATTCGATTTTGTACGGGCTGATGCCATGCCACTTGTGCGAATCCGCTTCGGCCGGAGAGTAGCCTTTCCCTTTCCGGGTAATGACATGGACAACGACCGGTCCGTTCACCTTATCCGCTTGCCGGAGCGTTTCCATCAACAGCGGCAGGTTATGTCCGTCAATCGGTCCGAAATACGTAAAGCCCAGCTCCTCGAACCAGATGCCGGGAACGACGAGATATTTGAAGGAATCCTTCAGCTTCTCCGCCGTCTTGGCCAGTGTTCCGCCGATCGCCGGAATTTTTTTAATCAGATGCTCGACTTCTTCCTTCGCCTTCACGTAATGGCGGTCGGAACGAATGCGGGCCAAGTAGTTGCTCAGCGCTCCGACGTTCGGCGCGATCGACATCTCATTGTCGTTCAGCACGACCATCAGCTTGCGCTGCTCATGACCGATATGGTTAAGCGCCTCCAGCGCCATCCCTCCGGTCAACGCCCCATCGCCGATCAGCGCGATGACGCGGTTTGTGCCGCCGTTCAGGTCGCGCGCGACGGCCATGCCTGTAGCGGCGGACAACGACGTGCTGCTATGCCCGGCTTCCCAGACATCATGCTCGCTCTCCGAGCGCTTGACGAAGCCGCACAGCCCTTTATATTTGCGCAGCGTATGGAATTTCTCCATACGCCCTGTCAGCATTTTATGCACATACGATTGATGTCCGACATCAAAAATGAATTTATCCTGGGGACTATCAAACAAGTAATGCAGAGCAAGTGTGAGTTCGACAACACCAAGGTTCGGCGCGAGGTGGCCGCCAGTCACCGATAAGTTCTCGACCAGAAACTGGCGGATTTCGTCAGCCAGCGGTTCGAGCTGTTCGAGCGTCAGACGCTTCAAATCTTCGGGCTGTTGAATGTGTTCGAGCAGCATGCTTGTTCCCCTCGCTTTCCGTAATAAGATGGTTGTGTCGAGCTGTAAGGTCATAGGTCATTATAGCATGGCAGTACGGCCCGCTCAAACGAAACTCGGGCAGGTCGTCCGTCTGCTGTTCCTTAATGATCGCGCTTCATCAAATAATCGGCAAGCTGCAGCAGCCGCTCCGGCGCCGGGAAACCGCCCGTGACGACCGCCTCCCGCGCCTCGCGGGTCAGCTCCTCCACCTTGGCCTTGGACGCCTCGATGCCGATAAAATACGGGTAGGTCACCTTCTGCTGCTTCACATCGCTCTGTACGGGCTTGCCGAGCTTGCTTTCATCGCCGATCAGGTCCAAAATATCATCCTGCACCTGGAAGGCGAGACCGAGACAAACGCCGAACCGTTCCAGCGCGGCGAGCTGCTCCCGGCTGGCTCCTGCAATCCGCCCGCCCGCCTTGAGCGAGAAGACGATTAGATCGCTTGTTTTGCGCAGATGGATGTATTCCAGCTCCTCCAGCTTCGTCAGCCCCTGCTCGCCCTGCATATCGGCAGCTTGCCCGCCGACCATCCCCGGCGCACCGGACAGGCGCGCCAGCTCCTCGACGATGTCTGCGATCACATCGCCCGGCACATCGCGCTTGCGCGCGGCCTGCACGACCGAGTAAAATGCATGGGTCAGCAGCGCGTCTCCAGCCAAAATCGCCATCGCTTCGCCGAATACTTTGTGGTTCGTTGGCTTGCCGCGGCGGAAATCGTCATTGTCCATCGCCGGCAAATCATCATGAATCAGCGAGTACGTATGGATCATCTCCACAGCCAACGCCACCGGCAGCGCGTCCTCGCTCTGACCGCCCAGCGCCTCGGCAGCTGCGAGCACCAAAATCGGCCGCAGCCGCTTGCCGCCGGCCATCAGCGAATACAGCATCGCCTCGCGCAGGGCGGACGGCATGCTCCATTCCGCCGGAATGGACCGCTCCAGCTCACGCTCGATCAGCGCCGCCCGGTCCTTGATGTAATCCAGGATGTCTGCGCTTGCACTCATTTCAATTCTCCTTTATCCGTCTCGCCCGGCTGGAACGGCTTCTTCACCAGATCGCCCTCCTGCTCCAGCAGCACCTCGATCTTGCGCTCCACCTGCTCCAGCTTCTGTCCGCACAGCTGCGACAGCTTCATCCCGTCCTGAAACAGCTCAATAGCCTGCTCCAGCGGCACATCGCCGCTTTCCAGCCTGGCGACGATGCGCTCCAACTGTTCGATCGCCTGTTCGAAGCTCGGCGTTGCTTGCTCCTGACTCGTCATCTTGGTTTCTCCTCCATAGACCAGACATGACAATCAATCCGGCCGTCCGCCAGCCGCAGCTTCAGCACATCGCCAAGCTGCACCTGCTGCACGGACTTGATCAATTGCTTTTCCTGCTCGTCGTACACCAGACTATACCCGCGCTGCATCACCTTCAGCGGACTGAGCGCATCAAGCTGCCGCACGGCCGACAAATAGTCGCGCTGCTTTCCCTTGAGCGCCGCTTGCATCGAATGACGCAGCAGCCGGTTCGCTCCTTCCAGCCGCTTGCGCGAGTAAACGATCTGCTCCTTCGGATTAAAGGCTGCCAGCTGGCGCTCCGTCCGCATCAGCTTCTCCTGCGACCGGCTCAGGCGCTGCCGCATTTTGTACATAAGCTGCTCGCGCACGCGGTCCAGCCGTTCCGTCGGCTGCAGCGCCAGCTGGCGGCGCGGATTTGTCAAATACGGCGAGCGCTGCGACCGTCTGAGCCGCTCCCTGCTTTGCTCCAGCCGCGAGGTCAGCCCGCCGTACAGCCGCTGCTTGAGATGGGCGAGCCGCTGCGCCAGCTCCAGATGATGCGGCACCGCCAGCTCCGCCGCCGCCGTTGGAGTCGCCGCACGCAAATCAGCCACAAAGTCGGCAATCGTGTAATCCGTTTCATGTCCGACAGCGGAAATGACAGGCAGTGCGGAGCGGTGAATCGCCCGCGCAACCGCTTCTTCGTTAAACGCCCACAGCTCCTCCAACGAGCCGCCGCCCCGTCCAACAATCAATACGTCCACTTCGTTCAACCGGTTCATCTCGTCAATCGCTTTCACAATCGACGGCGCCGCCTGCTTGCCCTGGACAAGCACCGGGTACAGCAGCACCGGCACCGACGGATACCGCCGCTGCAGCGTAATGATAATGTCCCGAACCGCCGCCCCGGTCGGCGATGTGATGATGCCGATGCCGCGCGGAAACGCCGGAATCGGCCGTTTGCGCTCAGGCGCAAACAAGCCCTCGCCCTCCAGCTTCCGCTTGAGCTGCTCAAACGCCAGATACAGGCTGCCGATGCCGTCCGGCTGCATCTGCGTCGCGTAAAACTGATACTGGCCGTCCCGCTCATAAACGGAAATATTGCCGCAGGCCAGCACCTTCGTCCCCTCGCGGGGGATAAAGGCCAGCCGTTGGTTGTAGGACGCGAACATAATACTTTTTAACCGGCTGTCCGCATCCTTTAACGTAAAATACATATGCCCGCTCGAATGATGCGTAAAATTCGAAATTTCACCGCGCACCCAGACGTTTTGCAGCGCATCCTCGCTCTCCAGCTTCAGCTTGATGAAGCGGTTCAGCTCCTTGATCGAGAGAATCTGCTTCCCGCTCATCCGCTTACGACGAAACGCTGACGCCTGCGGCGCGTTCTGCCGCTTCCAGCGTATTGCGCAGCAAAATCGTAATCGTCATCGGTCCGACGACACCCGGCACCGGCGTAATGACGCCAGCCGTCTCCACCACATCGTCGAAGTCCACATCGCCGGCCAGCTTGCCTGTATCGAGCCGGTTGATCCCGACGTCGATCACGACCGCGCCTGGCTTTACATGCTCGCGCTTGATCACCTTCGGCTTGCCGATTGCCGCCACGAGAATGTCGGCCTGTCTCGTAATCGCCGCCAGATCCTTCGTCCGCGAATGGCAAAACGTCACGGTCGCATGCTCTCTAAGCAGCAAAATGCCCATCGGCTTGCCGACGATGTTGCTGCGTCCGATCACGACGGCATGCTTGCCCGCGATGTCCACGCCGACCTGCTTCAAAATTTCGACGACCCCTGCAGGCGTGCACGGAGCCGGACCCGGCTTGCCGATCATCAGGTTGCCGACATTTTCCGGATGGAAGCAGTCCACATCCTTCTCAACCGCAATCTCCTCAACGATCCGCTCCTCGCTCAGATGACCCGGCAACGGCGACTGGACCAGTATCCCGTGAATCGCCGGATCGGCGTTCAGCTTGGCGATCAGCGCCAGCAGCTCGCTTTCCGTCGTGTCCTCCGCCAGCTTGTGCACCTCGGAATAAATGCCCGCTTCCTCGCAGGCGCGGTTTTTGTTGCGCACGTATACATGCGAAGCCGGGTCATCCCCCACGATGACAACGGCCAGCCCCGGTTTAACGCCTTGGGCGGTCAGACGCTCGACCTGCTGTTTGATATCGGCCCGGTAAGCGCCGACTAGTTCCTTCCCATTGATGACGTGTGCTGACATATGTTCACGTTCCCCTCTCGTTTTAGGCATGCAGGCGTTGCTGGCTATTCGTTATTGCTGCGGAGCTTGTCCGCGCAGCGTTTCCAGATCCTTGATCATTTTGCCAAGCACGCCGTTGACGAACTTGCCGGATTCATCCGTGCCGAAATTTTTCGACATCTCGATCGCTTCATTGACAACCACCTTGGGCGGCACATCCTCGCAGTAGATCATCTCATACGTCGCAAGCCGCAAAATTTCACGGTCAACCCGCGAGAGCCGGTCCATCTGCCAGCCTTTTAAATAGTCAACAAGCAGATGGTCAATCTGCGATTTGTGGCGCAGCGTGCCTTCGACCAGCTCCTTGACGTCCAGCTCGGAAATCTGGTCCTTCTCCCGGCGCAGCTGGGCTTCATCTTCGCCGCGCGCTTCTCCTACCACGTGATCAACCGCATCCATCGTGGTCACTTCATTCATAGCCATTTGGTACAAGCTCTGCAGGGCAAGCTCCCTTGCCAGTCTTCGTCTCATTGATTGCAAATCCTCCTGTTGGTTCAAATCCGGCCTCACGCTGACCCGACAAAAAATCCTTGGGCGTCTCCCAAGGATTTTAGCGGAACATTCTCCATTTGTCCATTAGCCGACGCCAAACGTCTTCTGCGGGAAATACCGGCTCGTTCCGGTCGATCCTGTTCCCTATATAATAACCAGTATATACGATCAAGCCAAAGATTAACATATGAAAGAAGCCAAAGAACAAATAAATGATGCCCAGCAAGCCGGCAGCGAGCGTGCACAGCGTCGCGCCCCGGTGCTGCTCCAGCAGTCGGTCCCACATTTGCCTCCACATGCCTGAAGCCACCCCTTCCTACTCGACACGGCTTTTGAACGTCGGGGTTGATTGTTGAATGTTGGCAATAAAGACGGTCACGAGCGCCACTGGAATGCCGGTTATTTCCTCAACATGCCCTTTGACATTCGCCTGCATCTCTTCCGTCAACGCAGGAATCGGCGTGTCGCCGTCCACAATCGCCCGGATGACAATGTCAAGACCGGCCTGGCTCACCTTCACGCGCGCCCGCAAATCGCGCACGCCGCGTGAACGGGATGCCGCCTTCAGCGACAAATTTTCAACCGTGTCAATCGAGATGCGGATTTCGCCGAATTCGGTGCGCTGGTCGATCGACGGGACGGAAGCTTTATTCGGACGCACGGATACAACCAGCAGCCGCAGCGCCAACAGCGCGATGACCGCTGTAGCGACAATAAACGGAATCGCTGTATTGAAATCCCGGTACACATCACGTACAAATTGCTGGGTGAGGTCCAATGAAATGATGCCAAACGCCGCGAACAAGGCAATAAACGCTGCAGCAATCACAACAATACTGAGCAGAAACAGCAGAAATCTGTCGATTATTTTGGCCACGGGCTTGACTCCTTCCGCAATATGGAGGAACCCCCAGACGTGAACGTAAGGGGGTTCAACCTGACTATGTTCGGTTTACTTCACGCGCTGGGAGCTGACTTCCGGCTCCTCCGGCGGCTTCTCCGCACCCTTGAAAATAACATCGTGAACATGCACGTTCACCTGGATGACGCTTAATCCGGTCATGGATTCGATCGCATGCTTGACGTTTTGTTGAACGTTGCTCGCGACCTCAGGAATGCGGGTGCCGAACTCGATCACCACGGAAACGTCAATCGCCGCTTCACGCTGGCCTACCTCAACCTTGACGCCTTTGGATAAATTTTTACGGCCCAGCAGCTCGGCGATTCCGCCGGCAAATCCGCCGCTCATCCCGGCTACGCCGGGCACTTCAACAGTCGCCATTCCGGCGATGATTTCGATGACCTCCGGTGCGATTTGGATCGTACCCATATCCGTCTTCTCATAATCGGTAGCAAGTAAGCTCATGCTAGGTCCTCCTTGAAATTTTTACGGAGCAAAACCGTGTTCATACCTTGTCTTTATTGTATACTATACCATTTGCACAAAAATATGACAACGAACTGCCCACTCACTCAAGCACCTACGAATTCGGATCGTTGACGTCATGCTCCTCCAGAAACTTGATGTCAAAGTCACCGGATAAAAACCGCTTGTGCTCCAGCAGCTTGAGGTGGAACGGAATCGTCGTATGAATGCCTTCGACCGCAAATTCGGCCAAGGCCCGCTTCATCCGCTGCACCGCATCCTCGCGGTCATGCCCCCAGACGATCAGCTTGGCGATCATCGAGTCGTAATGCGGCGAGATGGTGTAGCCGGGATAAGCGGCGCTATCCACCCGCACTCCGAAGCCGCCCGGCGGCAAATAAAACTTGATCTGTCCGGCCGACGGCATAAAGTTGCGGTCCGGGTCCTCGGCGTTAATGCGGCACTCGATCGCCCAGCCGTTGATGACGACGTCCTCCTGGGCAAACGAAAGCGGCTCGCCTTCGGCCACGCGGATCATTTCCTGTATAAGATCGACTCCGGTAATCATCTCGGTAACGGGATGCTCCACCTGAATCCTTGTATTCATCTCCATGAAATAAAAATGGCCGTCCTGGCCGAGCAAAAACTCCAGCGTACCCGCTCCCGAATAGTTAACGGCTTTCGCCGCGCGCACCGCCGCCGCCCCCATCTGCTCACGGATGTCCGGCGTCAGCACCGGACACGGCGCTTCCTCGACCAGCTTCTGTCTGCGGCGCTGCACCGAGCAATCACGCTCGCCCAGATGCACGGCATTGCCATGCTTGTCCGCCAGCACCTGAATTTCCACATGCTTCATCCCTGTCAAATATTTCTCCAGGTACACGCCCGCATTGCCGAACGCCTTCTGCGCCTCCTGCTGGGCGGTCGTAATTTGCTGAACAAGCATTTCCTCGTCCTCGGCAATCCGGATGCCCTTGCCGCCGCCGCCGGCCGTCGCCTTGATAATAAGCGGATAACCGATCTCGCGTCCGAGACGGATCGCTTCTTCCATATCTTCAACCAGACCCTCGGAGCCGGGAATAACCGGCACGCCGGCTTCCTTCATCGTTTGCTTGGCGACCGCTTTATCGCCCATCTTGCTGATCGCTTCCGGCGAAGGGCCGATGAAGGTTACATTGCAGCTTTCGCAAATTTCCGCGAAGTCGGCATTTTCCGCCAAAAACCCGTAGCCCGGATGAATCGCATCCGTCTCGGTCAAGGTGGCGACACTCATCAGATTCGTGTAATTCAGGTAGCTGTCCTTGGACAGCGTCGGACCGATGCAATAGGCCTCATCCGCCAGACGAACATGCAGCGAGTCGCGGTCCGCCTCGGAATAAACGGCAACCGAAGCGATGCCCATCTCCCGGCAGGCGCGAATGATCCGAACCGCAATTTCACCGCGGTTGGCGATTAATATTTTCTGAAACTTCAACAGGCTTCTCCTCCCACTTACTCCGGCTTCACCAGGAACAACGGCTGCCCGTATTCGATGAGTTGTCCGTTCTCCGCCAGCACCTGGACGATCTCGCCCTTGACTTCGGCTTCAATTTCATTCATCAGCTTCATCGCTTCGATGATGCAGACGACCGTTTTTTCCTTGACGCTGCTGCCCTTCGAAACAAACGCGGCTGCGCCCGGCGACGGAGCAGCGTAGAAGGTGCCGACCATCGGCGAAACAATTGTATGTAGACCTGCATCAGGCGCTGCCTCGGCGGCAGCAGCAGAAGGCGCTTGGACCGGCGGAGCCTGTACGGCGGCCGCTGGGGCCAGACTGGATGTGTGGACAGGCGCATATTGAGGCGCTGCCGGAGCGGCGGCGACAATGACCTGCTCGGTTTTAGTCGGTTTACGGATCAATAGGCGCGTGCCTTCGCTTTCAATCTCCAGTTCTTGCAAAGAGCTTTGGTCCACCAGCTTGACCAATTCTTTGATTTCACTCAGCTTAAACACAGGAAACACACTCCTTTGGGCTTTCTGACGTTGTTATTATATCATAATCCAGTTTGAAGGGAAGAGTTTCTTGCAAACGCTGTGCAGCGGGGCATGCCGGCGACAAGAGCAGCGGCTCGCGCCTGCTAATCTAAAAAAGGATTCTCTGCCTGGGCGGGAGAGAATCCTTGCTAGGAGCAGCTTTGGTTATCCGCTCAAGATTTATTGTACGATTTCAATCGTAGCGCTGCCTTGGCAAACGGCTGAAGCGCCTTCGCACCAAATTCTGAAATCAAACTTGCCCTCTGAAATCGGATCGGTAATTGCAAACTCTCCGCTGAACTCGGACTGCCATTGCGGATTGACATACAGCAGCTGCTGAGGATAGACTACACCTTCCACAATCAGATTGCCTGAATAGTCCCAAAGCCCGTACCCAAGCGGAGCCGGAATGCTCCACGGCGGAAACGATTCCGCGTCGTTGATCACCTTAATTTTGGCGACGGTGCCTTCTACATAAATTTGATCGTAGCCAGGATGGATGCCATTGACTGTGAGCGTCTCTACAGAAGCCGAAGCGGGTAACGCCGCTGTTAGTGCGACCACCGCAGCCAGCAACAAGGAGGATAGCTTTCTGTTCATCATTTTCATCACCGATCACCTCGTCACATATAGTTAAGTAGTTGAGCTGTAAAGCTTATGCCGGAACCAAGCTGCATGTCAGCACGCCCCGCTCCCCTAGAAACCGCTTTCAAAAAATGATGAGCCAGGCATTGAACTGACTGTTCCTCCTACATTGTAGTACATACAAGGAAATTGAAAAATCGTACAATTATCCCAAATAGCCCCTTGGATTTACGACGAATTTTGTTGTTTATTGAAAAAAAATGCCGACACGTCATCACGAACGGAATCGAGTAGCTTTAACATTCAATGAAAAACGGGGGTCCAGTAGTCTATACTGACTTTCTGGACAGCCCCTTGTTTTTTAGTTTGTCCGCTTGGCGGAACCGTTGATCCGTCGGCAGTGGAAAGCCCGCTGCGCCGTCCGGATCTATTCGATATAGTACGTTACGTCTGAATTGCCCCCAACTTCAAGTAAATAAGTAAGCTGATTACGCGATCTCAATGTCCACGACTTGCCGTCCGATGCGCGAGTGACGCGAACCTGTACTGCAGCATTCGACGGTTGCGCGAACACGTCCGGATTCAATTGCACGGACCAGGCTTCCTTTGAAGCCGTAGGCGGCAAACAGGTTGGAGCTGGAGGGCGACTTGGCGCCCAGATCGAAGAACTCTTTCGTCATGCCCACAGGCTGCGGAGGAAAATGTGTCAGGTAATCGGCCGTCGACACCAGCACGGCGCCATGCTGCGCTTGGCGGTTCAGCGCGGGATCAAGCACCAAGTCGCTTGGCAAGCCAGTCAGGAAGCGATAGAAATTAGCTGCATTCAACGCTCGGTTCAGATATGCATCATTCACAATCCCAGCAACATGTGGAGTGCCGGTAGATGGGTTTTGCATGTATACAGGCTCAACCCCCGGCGCTTCCATCCACAGATTCCATTGCTGTACGATCTCTTGCTCGCTGCGCTCTGGCAGTAAGCTGTCGACCGGACCGGCCTCGGCGGCGCCATTATGGCTTCATTTCAACCTTGATCTGATCGGGATTAATGCCCAGCTCCTGGATCGCTTTATCGACAATCGTCACAGCCTGGCTGCGCTCCAGCTTCGTCGCCTGCACCGTGACCTTCCATTTGGACGCATCCTGGGTCACCACGGCTTGCGGGAAGTCCTTGACCAGGCTTTCCTCCAGACTGGCTACTTTATCCTGCGTATCCTGCAGCTTGCCAATCTCCTCCTGGGCTTTAGCTGCTTCTTCTTTCGTTTTCTTGGGATCGGTGGCAATCGCCATCAGTCCTTCCACCTGCTTCGCCAGCTCCTCATTGCGCTTCAGCTGCAAGTTAATGAAGAAATCCGCTCCGGATGTCGCTTTAGCTGACGTCTGGATATTTTGCAGCACCTTGGCGTTTTCAGCCGAGTCGGTTTTTTCCGTCTTGGACACCGGCTGAGCTGCCAGCCCGTCGTTTTTCCCGGCCTGAGCAGGCGCATCCGATTTAGCTGCTCCGGAAGAAGTCGCGCCGCTTTGGATGCTGCTCGCCTTCGGCTCAGCTGTTTTCGGATCGGCGGCCTTCGGGTCAGCGGCCTTTGGATCGGCAGTTTGGACGCTAGGTTTCGCTTCAGTCACCTTGCCGGATACGGCTTTGGCGTCGGCGCCGGACGGGCTGCCTGCATCCAGCTGACCGCCGTTGACCACAATCTGCTGGGTCTGAACACCGCTGGCGGAGGTCGCAACATCCAGCTCCTTCACGTCTTCTGTAAACAAATAGTAAGCGGACAGCACAACCATCAGGCTCAGCATCGACACCAGCCAAATCGTTTGTTTTTTGGAATTCATCACATATTCCTCCTTAGGATCAATTCATGCTTCTTAGGATCAGCTCATGCTTCGGGCTATTGCTTGCGGGGCAGGACGGAAATCCGGTGAGCCGGCACATCCAGCCCCCGCTCCACCGCTTCAATCATCATCTTTTTGACGGTCAGGTTATCCGCGCCTTTGGCGACGACAAGTACCCCCCGGATTTTCGGCTTTATCGTCTTGACGATCAGCGGCTGCTTGCCGCTCCCCCCGGCCTCATACACGACAACCTCGCCGCTGCGGCTCACATCGGTCATATGCCGGGTAGCTCCCTGCTGATCCTTCTCATTGGTCACCTGCTGGGTTTCCTTCGTATTCCGTTCAGCTTGTATTTCCTCCGTTGATTCGATCGTCACCAGCACCTCCACCTCGCCGACGCCGACAATCTGGGTCAGCATCTCGCGCAGCTTTGTCTGGTAAGCCTCCTCGTATTCACGAAAGCTCGTCTGCTCCTTGCTCGCGCTGCCGAACACGGCTTTGCTTGTTTCCTCCGGGGAGGCGCGGCCCGAGCCGGCCGGATCAATATCTTTCACCGTGAGGAAGGAATTTAGGATCATGCAGGCGGCTCCAGCCAAGCCGAGCAGCAGCAGCCAGCGCACCGTCTGAATCCGCTTGGGCCCTCCCGGACCGCCGCCCAGCCATGCGAGCCAGCCTTTTTTTTTCGTAGAGTCCTCCATCTCCTCACCTCCCCGCAGCAGATTCAAGCGTGACTTCAATTTGCTCTCCGCGCAGCTCCCAGCGCTGCTCCAGCAAGCGGATAATTTGCGTCTTCCTTTGCAGCATGGCAGGATCAGGCTTTTCCGCTGTGTCCGCAGCCGCGCGTCGATTATTCTCCCGCGCCGTGCCCCCGATCCGGATCTCGATAGGCGGGTCGACCGCCCGAATTGGCTCAATGGGCTTCATCGCTTCCATCGCTGTAGGCGGTCTCGCTTCGGGCAAAGCATGCGGCGTCGCTGGCGCCACAGGGGCAGGCTCGATCAGCAGCGAAACTTTACGGATAACAGCCTGACCCTGTGGATCCGACTCTGTCTCCACGCGGATGCTGCGCACGCTGACCAGAGCCTCCTGCTCAATCCGAAGCTTCATCAGCTCAGCGGCCCGCTGCTCCACAAGCCGGCGAGCGGCCTCCTGCTGCCTTGCCTGCAGCGTCTGGCCGCGCTGGCGAATAACCTCCAGCGATTCCATGCCGCCGCCAGCCTTCACTGCAGCAGGCTGCAGCAGCGCGGCCGTCAGCCGGTCCTCGATAGCGGAGCCTGAGCGGAGCAGCGTCAACAGCGGCTGCAGCAGCGTCAGCAGCAGGAACAGGCTGACCACCGTCTTGACGTAGCGCTGCATCGACCGGTTCGGCAGCAGCAGGTCGACGAAGGTCGCGAGCAGAATGACGAGCACGATTGATTTTAGCCATTGGCTCAAAAACTCCACAGCGCATCCCTCCTGGCCCAGCCGCTACCGCATCATCACCGAGACGTTGCCCGCCGCAATCAGAATCGTGATCGCCAGGAAAAACATCAGACCGACGACCGCCAGCGCGGCAAATACGTAGATCAGGCTTTTGCCGATCGTCTCCAGGCAAGCAATCATCGGATTGTCGCCGAGCGGCTGCATGACGGCCGCCGAAAGATTATATATGAAGGCTAACGCCATAATTTTCAGCGCCGGAAACGCGCACAGCAGCAAAATAACGACAACACCGGCCAATCCGACCGCATTTTTCACCAGCAGGGAGGCGCCGATGACCGTTTCCGAGGCGTCCGAGAACAATCTCCCGACAACCGGAACGAAGTTGCCTGCGATATATTTGGCCGTGCGGATCGTCACGCCGTCCGCAACCGCGCCGGTTGCCCCCTGGACCGAAATGACGCCGAGAAACACCGTAATAAAAACGCCGAGACACGCCAGACTTATTTTGCGGAGCAGATTGGCGAGCTGCGTCACCTTGTAGGTGCCCGACAAGCCGCTCACGATATGCAGGATCGCCGAGAAAAACAGCAGCGGGAAAATGACGAGATGGATCGCGGTTCCGACCGCATGCACCATAAATACGATCAGCGGGTGCAGCACCGTTACGGACACCGCATTGCCCATCGAAGCAAGCAGCGTCAGCAGCAGCGGCACAACGGCGATCATAAAATGAATCATGTCCGTAATCGCCGCTTTCGCATAGGTGATGGCGACATTGAAGCTGTTGACCGCAATAATCATCAGCACCAGAAACGAAATCGCATACGCGATCTTACTGACAGCCGCTTTCTCGAAGGAGCTTTGCAGCGTCTCCAGAAGCATGCTGAAAATCGTCAGCACCACAATCGACACCAGCAGCTTGCCGTTATACAGCAGCTCGTGGAAAAAATATTTGAACAGCCCGCTGAACAAGCTGCCGATGCTGAAATCCTTCGCCCCCAGCAGCAAATCCATGAAGGTCGGCGCTTTGCTGTCCGGAAAATAGCCGCCGTACTGCTTCATCAGGCCGCTCCAGAACTGCTCCACCTGATCAAGCGGAAGCTGCTGGGCCTGCTGGCGCACCAGCTCCTCCGCCGGGACGGCAGCCTGTACCGCCGCGCCGCAGCCGGACCCGCCGGTGCAGAGCAGCGCGGCATCGCCGCCAAACGCCAGCACCGCCAGCAGCAGAGCCGCGATCAGCCAGCGCTGCTGCCCCGGCCAATAGGCAAAACCGGTATGCCGGGGCAGCAGCGGCAATCCGTTCCCGTATGCCGACGGACATGCGGCGCGCAGCCTGTTCGGCTCGCGACGAGCTCGCCGTTTACAGCTGGGGCCTGGCTCGTGATCAGCTCGCCGTTTGCAGTTGGTACTTAGCCCGTGACGAGCGCCCGGCTTGCCCTTGCTTAGGTTGCTGAATTTGAGGCGGAACATCGACTTCATCTCCTGGTTCAGCTTACGGCTGTTATCGCGATCGGACGATCGCCGGTTGGCGGTTGGCGGTCGGTGGCTGAGGCGCTGCCTTGGCGCGCTTTACGCAGGCAGCAGCTTGATCACCGTCTCGATAATGACGGACACGATCGGAATAGCCATGACCATAATGAGCACCTTGCCTGCCAGCTCAATTTTGGAGGCCACCGACTCCTGCCCCGCGTCCCGTACGATCTGGGCGCCGAATTCAGCAATATAGGCGATCCCGATAATTTTCAAAATCGTCTTGAGAAAAATGAGATTAATGTCAGCCTTGGCGGCCAAATCCTCCAGCACCTGGATGACGGCTGAAATTTTACCGATCAGAAACAGGAAGATGACAATGCCGGTAAAGGTTGTCAGCAGAAAAGCAAACATCGGCTTCTGCTCCTTGATTATCAAAACCAGCACCGTCGTAATCAGCCCCAGCCCGACTACCTGAATGATTTCCATCGGCCGCACCGCCCTGACGCCTGAACTAGCGCTCCTTCACGGAGCTTTTACAGATGCCGCTTCACCTTGCATCATCTATTGAAAAAGAAAGATCGTTTTGATTTCCTGGAACAATCCGTCCAGCAGCCGCACCACCATAAACAGCACCACGACAAAGCCGATCAGCGTTACCCAGTGAGCCATGTCCTCCTTGCCCATCTGCTTCAGCACCGTATGCATCATGGCGATAATTATTCCGATTCCGGCGATCTGAAAGATCGTATTCACATCCACATTCATGCAAGGCACCCCATCCTTAGAACCCTGTGAGCCGGACAGACCGGCTAGTACAGCAGCACTACGACCAGTGCTCCCAGCAGCAGGCCGAGACTTTTCCACATGCGTTCATACCGCTGCTGCTCGACCTTCGCCTCTGCTTCCTCCCCCTGGAGCTGGCTGATCGCCAGCCGCACATGCTTGACCTGATCCTCCCGGTCCGTCAGTCCAAGCGTGGCTCCGAATTGCAGCAGCACCTCCTTCTCGCCCTGCTTGAGCGACAAGTCGCGCCAGAGCGAAGCCGCCGTCTCCTGCCAGACCAGATGCACCGGCCTGCCCTCCGAGCGCTGCAGCTCGTCGGCCGTGCGCAGAAACAAGCTTCCGACCTCGGTTGCGCACGCTTGGCCTGTGGACCGCAGCGCCGCCGGAAGCGGCGTCAAGCCGTAGACGATTTCCGTCTCCAACCGCTGCAGCAGCCGGACGGCATCGCCGATCTGCCGGGGCCGCTTCGCAAGCTGCGCCGCCTGATAAAACCCCAGCAGCGTACCCGCCAGCAAAATCATACCCGCCCCCAGCAGCTTGATCATGGCGGCGTCCCTCGTCGGCTGCCAAAGCGCCGTTCAAGCAGGCTGCTCATCGCCGCTCCCCTCCCTGCATCGCGAGCCGCCCGTCCAGCCTGCGGCCGACTGCATCATAGACAGCGATCGCGGGACCGCCCGTGGAGGTCGCGGGTCCAGCGCCCCGTTCTCCTCCTGCTTCAGCTCCAGCGGCCGGCCGCTGCGGCGACAGCACCACGAACCGCTCGAACACCTGCTCCTGCAGCAGCTCCCGCAAAATCGGGCGGCGTCTGACATCGTCCACATCCCGGCCGTGGGCGGTGACAATGACGCTGATACCCGCATGCAGCGCCTCATGCAGCGCGGCCGCATCCTCGGCCCGTCCGATCTCATCGGCGATCAGCACCTCCGGAGACATCGAGCGAATCAGCATCATCATCCCCTCCGCCTTCGGACAGCCGTCCAGCACATCGGTGCGCGGTCCAACGTCGAAGCCGGGCACGCCGCGGACGGAAGCGGCAATTTCCGAGCGCTCGTCCACAATGCCGACCTTGTACGCCCGGCGAAGCGGACGCCGGATGCCGACGCCAACACGGTAGCCGGCTCCAAGTTCATGGGCGGCGCCGCTGTCCAGACGACGATTGACGGCCAAATGACGGCCATTGCCGTTGCCCGCGCTGCTGCCGGCTCCACCTTTATGAACGAAACCGGAGGCATCGGCCTGCTCGGACAACGCGGCTACCGCCACAGCTTCGCCGGTCTCTCCCCCGCTCAGCAGGCGGGCCAGATCGCGAATCAGCGTCGTCTTGCCGAGCTGCGGCGGCGAGATGATCAGCGTCCGGTACACATGCCCCTGCTGCGGATCAATCAGGTAAGGGATGACAGCCTCACCTGCCTGCTTCCATTCCCTCGCGATCCGGATATTAAAGCCGCTCACTTCCTTGATCTGCTTCACCTTGCCCTGCTCGACAACCGTCCGCCCGGCGAGGCCGACCCGATGCCCGCCCTGTACCGTCAAAAAGCCGCGCCTCAACTCCTCCTCGAACGTATACATCGAATGCTGGGTAAGCAGCTCCAGCAGTGCGGCGCAATCTTGCCTTGTCGGCCGGTAAGCCTGCTCCGGAGTCAGACACCACGCGCCCTGCGGGGAAATAAAGCCGTAGCCGCTTCCCCAGGACGCCTCCAGCGGGCGTCCCTCCCGGATGCGAATTTCTTGCAGCGGCTGGCTGAGCCCGGCTGCTAGAGCTGCTAGTATCGGCTTCAACGGAGCCGTGAAATAATCGAAGAGCGACTGCATCACCTGTCATCCTCCCCACGCCTGGACGAATTCAGCGGCAGCCTGCGGGCAAGCTGTCCATCTTGTACAATCATGTGTATGCCCGCTTATCCGAAACTATGACAAGGAATTGGTCCTCTACTTTTTCAAGATTCCGATAAACAGACAGCTGACACCGGCCAGCACCCAGACGAGCTTTCCCCAGGACAGCTTATCGGCCATGCCGACGAGCCCCAGCGTCGTTGTCGCGAGTAAAATGAGCGGTCCGACCAGCGCCAGCCCGGTGTTGACGAGCAGCGCCTTCTCAATCTGATTGAAGCGAAGCATCAGCAGCGCGGCCAAAATTTCAATGCAGCCGGACAGCAGGCGAAGCGCCGCCATGCCGAGCACCACCTTATGAATCAGCGACAGCATGTCATATCTCCTCTCGTTTCCCATTCTCCTTATCACGTTATGCGGGCTCGTCTGTATTTAGGCATGAAGGCAAGCGCCCGCTGGACAACTCCGGGCAATTCAGCGATCCGGGCACATCCCCATCCGCGCTTGCATATGATGACTCAGAATTCCAGGCAACCAATCTGTATACAGCGAGGCGATACGTAATGGAGGTTTCAACACCGCTGCAATGGCATCCACGGCTGGACGACCCGACGGGGCAGCGAAGCGGAAAACCGCGCACGACCGGCAAAACGATGGTCATCGACAAAGGGCTTGGACTTCACGCCCTGCAGGACCTGCTGCAAACCGCAGGCCGCCATATGGATATGCTGAAGATCGGCTTCGGCACCTCTCCCCTGTACGACACAACGCTGCTTCGTCACAAAATCGAGCTGGCAAAGTCGCATGACGTGCTCGTCTATCCGGGGGGGACGTTTCTGGAGGTAGCCATCGTGCAGGACAGCGTCGATCACTATATGGATATGCTTGCTTATCTGGGCTTCGACGGCATCGAAATTTCGGACGGTACGATTGAGCTGCCGCGCCAGCTGCGCAGCGAGCTGATCCGCAGGGGAGTGGACTCCGGGCTGACGGTCATTACGGAGTACGGCAAGAAGGGCTGGGGCTCCAGCATCGAGCTGGAGGAGCTGATCGAGACGGTCGCGCGCGACGTGGAGCTTGGCGCCAAGCTGGTGACGATCGAGGGCCGGGAATCCGGCAAAGGCGTCGGCATCTACGACGAGCATGGAGGCTGCAAGGACGACGAGCTGGAGCTGGTGCTGGTGCAAGTTTCCCGCCCGGACGTTCTGCTGTGGGAGGCTCCGCACAAGGAGCAGCAGGTGCATCTGCTCAAGCGGTTGGGGAGCGGCATCCACCTGGGCAACGTTTCGCCGGTGGACGTGATCAGTCTGGAAGCGCTGCGGCGCGGACTTCGCTCCGATACGCTGACCATGGAGCGGCAGGAGCAAACGGCGGCCGACACGTATCACGTACCGGTTAACATCCGGGAGGCCGCAGCTGCAGGCCCCGTATGGTTTTATCAAATCTAGAGCACCTAACGCGGCGAAGGGAGGCAAAGCCCGGCATGAACATCCAGGTGATTTCCAGTGTGAATGAAGCGCGATCCGAGGACTTGCAGCATAAAACCGTTATCGTCATTGATGTCCTTCGCGCGACCTCCACAATTTTGAAGGCGTTTGACGCCGGCTGCCTGCACATTATTCCGATAGAAACGGTCAATCAGGCGAAAAACCTGCACCAGTCGGGCGAGCTGCTGGGCGGCGAGCGGTTTTGCAAAAAAATTCCCGGCTTTGACCTCGGCAATTCGCCGCTTGAATACACACGCGAACGGGTCGAAGGCAAAACATTGCTGCTCACGACCACCAACGGCACACGGGCGATTCAAAAATCGGCCAAAGCCCGGCACATTATCATCGGCAGCCTGCTGAATGCGCAGGCCTGTGCCCGGACGGCGGCCGAGCTGGCCGACGATGTCGTGCTGCTGTGCGCGGGTACGCAGGACGTCTTTTGCCTGGAGGACGGGTTATGCGCGGGGCTGCTGGTCGAAGAGCTGCTGAAGCTGCATGCGGACGGACTGCCTCGAGGCGGCTCCGCCGGAGAAAGCACCCCGCTGACCGTCGATGATTTCGGGCTGGCTATGCTGCACGCTTATCGTCATACCCAGGGCAAGCTGGAGAACACGCTGCTGTCCTGCGTCGGAGGCAAACGTCTCAGCCGGATCGGATTTCACGAGGATGTCGTCTATTGCGCGCAGGTCAACGTACTGGAGCTGACGCCCATAGTCCGCAACGGGCGGCTGGAGCCCACGGCGCCGCTCCCCCTCTAGCTTGTTCTATTTCCCCTCGGTTCTCATACACTGGAGAAGAAAACGAACCGGGACAAGGGGCGTGGCATATGAACGGAGAATTATTGCTGGTTGCGCTGATCGTAATCGGTCTGATCGGACGTTCACCGATTATTACGACGGCGGCCTGCGTGCTGCTCATTGTGAAGCTGATCAATCTGGAACGTTTTTTGCCGATGATTGAACGGAGAGGACTGGAGCTGGGGCTGCTGTTTTTGACGATGGGCGTGCTTGTCCCGTTTGCCAGTGAAAAAATAACGTTCAAGGATGTGACGACGATTTTTACGTCCTGGCCGGGTATTCTCGCGCTGCTCGGCGGAGCGCTTGCCACGTATATGAACGGCAAAGGGCTGGAACTATTAAAAATAGACCCGCAAATGGTTGTGGGTCTGGTGATCGGCTCGATTTTCGGTATTATTTTCCTAAAAGGAATCCCGGTCGGACCGTTGATGGCCGCCGGGATTACCGCATTTCTGTTGAAATTGTTTACGTTCTGGTCGGACCGGCTGCCATAACGACAGGCCGCCTGCGCCCGGCCGCCGTCTAGCGACGGTCTGCGGGGCCGCCGACGAACACGGTCGAATCCGTATCCAAGCCATAAGCCGTATGCAGCGCCTGGACAACCTCGTTCAGGCGTCCTTCGTTTTCGATAACGCAGGAGGTTTTGATTTCAGATGTGCTAACCATCAGGATGCTGATGCCGAGATCGGAAATCGTTTCGAACATTTTAGCCGCAACTCCCGGCGTGCTGACCATGCCTGCGCCGACGATGGACACTTTGACCAGGTTGTTCTCCGACGTAATTTCACGATAACCGACCGTTGCGCGGATCGCTTCGAGCGTTTGCAGCGCTTTGTCCAGATCATCCAGCGAGACCGTAAACGAAAAGTCCGCAGATACATGCGTCACACCGCTTTGCACGATGATATCGACGTCGATTTGCTCCTTGGCCAGCGCGGTAAACACCTTCGCCAGTTGGCCAGGCTTCTCCTCCACACCCAAAATACTGATGCGCGCTACGTTTTTGTCGTAGGCGATCCCGCGAACTACGATTCCTTGCTCCATCGCTGCTTCCTCCTTCACGTTCGTGCCTTCATTATGATTGAAGCTGGATCTGACGACCAGCTGCACCTTGTAGTTTTTCGCATACTCAACCGCACGCGGATGAAGCACCGCAGCGCCGAGGTTCGCAAGCTCAAGCATCTCGTCATATGTGATTTCGTTCAGCTTGCGCGCGCATTTGACGATCCGCGGGTCTGTCGAATACACGCCGTCCACGTCCGTAAAAATTTCGCATACATCAGCCTGAATCGCACCCGCCAGCGCGACGGCAGTCGTATCGGAGCCGCCCCGGCCCAGCGTCGTAATCTCGCCTGCCTCCGTCATCCCCTGGAAGCCGGCAACGATGACGATTTTGCGCTCATCCAGCGCCTGACGCACACGCGCCGGCTGGATATCGGATATTCTCGCCTTGCCGTGAACCTCTTCGGTGTAAATGCCCGCCTGCCAGCCAGTAAACGAGACGGCTGTTTCGCCGAGCGTATGTATGGTCATGGCCAGCAGCGCCACGGATACTTGCTCCCCTGTGGACAGCAGCATATCCATTTCCCGCGCCGGAGGCGTCTCGGCGCCGATCTGCTTCGTCAGATCAATCAACTCATCCGTCGTATCGCCCATTGCCGAAACAACGACGACACACTGATGTCCTTCGCGATGGCGTTCGATGACCCGTCCGGCCACCCGCTTCATCCGCTCGGCGTCTCCAACCGAGCTTCCGCCGAATTTCATTACTATCAGAGCCAAGCTGCTCACTCCCTACCCAAACTTTTGCACAACTAACTATGTATTATACCATAACCGCAGCATGCATAGAAATAAATAATTACGCCGTTGCCGGAGCACTCGTCAGACATGCAAATAACCCTGACAAGGTCAGGGTTATCGTTCTGCTGGCATCGGCAGCCGGAGCCGTGCGCTGCTGCATCGTGTAGGATCAAGCTGCTGCGCTTCCGCAGCCTGCCGCCGACCAGCCGATATGTATTCGGTTGCGCTGCCGTCCTGGCTTATGCCGGACGGCTGCTGCGGCTGTACCTTAGCCCAGCGACGCGACCAGCTTGCTGCCGAACTCCTTGCATTTCTCTTTCTCATCGTTCGAAGGATTCAGCTCAACCTTGAAGCCGTCAAGCACAACGTCCGCGCCTTTCTCCTTGAGCTTCTCAACGAGCGTATCCACCGCTCCGCCAAATACGCGGTACGAAGAGTCCGCGGAGCCAAATACCGCGGCTTTACGGCCTTCCAACTGAATATCGTCCATTTCCTCGTAGAAATCGAGCATTTCGTCAGGCAGATCGCCGTCTCCCCACGTGTAAGCTCCGAGAATGACGCCATCGTATTTCTCCAGCTCGGATGCACTGGCATCCATTACCGATTTGACGACAGGCTCAACACCGGCCTCGCGCACGCCATCCGCGATCAGCTCGGCCATTTCCTCCGTATTGCCAGTCATGCTGGCATAAACAATGATTACAGAACTCATGATACCCTCCATATGTGAGAAAAGTCTTAACGCTATCTAAGATAATATGTGATAATGATTATCATTGTCAAATTATTTTTTTAGCACCTCCATTTTGCGCAAATCAGGAAGCAACAAATAAGCCTGACGGAGCTTTTCCGCCAGACTTGGTTCGTTTCGGGCCGTCCATGATCAGGGTATCGCAGGCCGTCTCTCAGCCTTCCTGTTCCTTCCCGAACGGACGGGATGACAACGGCTCCTCGCCCAAATTAATTTGCACGTAATGCTCAACCGTCGGGAACGGATCATAGAAATGATGCAGCAGCGCCTTCCACTCCTGGTATTCAGCGGAGCCGCGGAAGCCAACCGTATGATCCTTCAGCGTCGCCCAACGGACGAGCAGCACGTATTTGTTTTCCGTTTCCACACATTTCTGAAGCTCATGATGAATGTACCCGCGCATGGATGAAATAAGGGCCGACGCTTTGCGAAAGCTGGACTCGAATTCATGAATCATTCCTGGCTTCACGTGCAAAATGGCTACTTCCAGAATCATCGTGCTCACCCTTCCTTCCCTATTGTCCCAAGTAATCGTGACCGCCGTCGTTTACGACGACGCTCTGGAGCCCGAGCGCGCCCCGATCGCCGCCACCGTATAGAAAAAAACGTACATGATCGTCTGCACGACCAGCATCAGCAGCGTAAAGATTAGCATGAACTTGCCCGACCGTTCGTCGTATACAATCTGCAACAGATCGCCCGCAATCGCACGCGGATCGGACAATATATCCCAGCTGTTCCAGCGTATAAACCGGCCGATATAAATACCGATGCTGCTGATCGCGATCACGGCAGCCGCGCCAAGCCAGCCAACCCATTCGCCCAACGCCTCGCCGATCAGCCGATGCACCATGTAGAGCGAAACCGAAAACAGCATCAGCCCCAGGAGAGCGGTGGAAAACGCGGCGATGGCGCTCAGCCAAAAATCGGTATGCAGCCAAAACGTCACGTACGGCTTGAGCTTGAAGTCCCTGAATGCGTGAATCAGTTCGGTGACAAGATATGAAGCATTCGGCAGGAAAAAAAACCAGACGATCGCAGTTCCCGCCAGCAGCAGCCGATTGAGCAGCGTTCGCTTCCGTACCGCGCATTCCAGCAGCACCAGCGACAAGGTCACCGGCACCCAGCCGAGAAAAATGTCCCATATCCACGACTCAAACATCAGAGTCCCTGTTCGCGCCCGCAAATATTTGCTCGTCCCGATGCAAAATACCGTCAGCACAAGCAGGATCGCAATAACCGGATAAGGCTTCAGCGCACCGTTTTTCATGTTGTCACCCTCCTCGTCAGTCATCAGCCGGACCGGCTGCACCGCCTATCCCGTCCACGTCGCCCGCGTATAGGCAAGCGACATCGCGCTGCGCTCCATATTACGGTGGCTGACCGACAAGAAGGCAGCCTGGGCGACAGCCAGCGAGCAGCCGCGCATGGCCGCTGCCTGCAGCCGGTGCAGCAGCAGCGCCTGCTGGACACCATGGCCGCGATGCTCCGGCAAGGTGGCCGCAAACGTCAAGGAAGCGGTGTCTGCCCCGGCATACATCACCCCAACCCCCGCTGGCGCCCCGACACGCCTGGCCAGAAAAAACTGCCAGCCCGGCCGGGTCATCAGCACCCGGTTATTGGCAGCCACAGCAGCAATGCCTTGGTCCGGCAACCCTGTACCGCGGCAATGAATCGTGGCGTACAGCTCCGCATCTTGCACGTCAAGCGGCTCAATCTCGATATCGGACTGCTGCCGCTCCGGGCGAAGCAACGAAGCAGGATCGGCATACATGGATGCATGAAACCCTGTTTGCCGCAGCCCCAGCTCGTGAAGCTTCGCCAACACCGGCTCCCCGCACAGGGAAGGAACGATTTCTACCTGCGGCTTGCGGCCTCTCTCCCGGAAAAACTCAAGGATCGGTCGCAGCAGCGGCAGGTCTGCATCACGGATGCCTTTCACGGTATTAAACGCCGGCCAGCCCATCGTGCGGCTGTAAAACAACACAGCCTCCCCAAAGCTGACAAGCTCAACGCCTTCGGGATTGCCCTCCCGTTCCTGCATAGCATGCATCCGATCAGTCATGAAGTCGATTTCTGACCGTTCGATGCGATCAACGAGCGCCTGCGTCAGCTGGATCATGTTATCCGCTCCTTTGCCCCGTTTGATTCCTATTATCCTGTCCCGAACTCCGTTCCGCCCCGGACCGGGTCCGGTCCACCGACAGCAGCCGGCTCAGCCCAAATCCGATTGATCCGCCGACCGCGTTCAGCAGCCAATCGTCGATATCGCCCGATCCGACCCGGAGCACCGCCTGCAGCAGCTCCAGCCCAATAATACCGAGTGAAAAGATCAGCAGAAAACGGAAGTATCGGCGACAGCTCCGCAGCAGCAGCGGCATCAGCACGCCAAACGGGACGAACACGCCGATGTTGCCGGCCAGATTAATTAACGGATTCAGCCAATTGCTCCGGCTGGCGGTTGTCACATAATGCCCGATCGTATGAAACGGGATGACATTCAACTGGATCTGCTGCAGGTTCAGCCCGGCGCGGCCGAAGCCGCGAAACATCCAGTATAGCAAACAAAATGTGTATCCGATTCCAATCACCCACAGCAGCTTGCCGACAACGGTGCGGTTTTTCCCCATCTGGCGCCACTCCTTACAGCTTCACCGGCGTTGCCGATGCTAGGTCCATCGAAACGATATCGCGGCGACAACGATGAGAGTTATAAACACAATAACAAAGGATGACACAAGACCAAGTACAAATTGACCGAAGCCTGTTTTCTTATTCGTCAGTACAAACCGCTGCTTCAACCATTCCGTGAGCAGTGCGGCAAGGGTAACAAACGCCGCAAACCGCAGCAGCCGCACGATATAGCCGCTTGCACTATAGGCCTGCAGCGCTTCCGGCCCTTTGATGCCGCCCGAGCTTTCCCAGTGCGGAAAAATAAGCAGCGCCACAAGCACGCCCAATAGGAAGCCGTAGATGCCCTTTTTTACGAAGCGGTTGTCCATTTGCAAACCTCCCGACCGTCCCTAACCTGATTAAAGTCTCGGATCGAAGCACTTTCGATGATGCTGCACTGTACATTCGATCCTGACAAAATTCGACCCTAAACAAACAAACCGCACCCCGGATCGGGCGCGGCCTGTTCTCTCCAAATCGTTGTAAGGTTAGGTCATTATGCGCGGGAGATGTAGTCGCCTTCGCGGGTGTCAATCAACAGAACATCGCCTTCATTGATAAACAGAGGCACCTGTACAGTCAGGCCTGTTTCAACCTTGGCGTTTTTCGTCGCGCCTTGCGCCGTATTGCCTTTGATGCCCGGCTCGGTTTCGACGACCTTCAGCTCAACGCTGTTCGGCAGGTTAATGCCGAGAATTTCGCCCTGATAGCTCATGATGTTGATGTTCATGTTTTCCCTCAGGAAGTTCAGCTCCCACTCGACTTGCTTCTCGTCAAGCGTGATTTGGTCGAAGGTTTCGGTATCCATAAATGTATGCTCTTTACCGCTGGCATACAAATATTGCATTTGGCGGTTTTCGATATGCGCGCGGCTGACGTTTTCACCGGCACGGAATGTACGCTCAACGGTGTTGCCGTTGCGCAGGTTTTTCAGCTTGGAACGAACAAAGGCTGCGCCTTTACCCGGCTTCACGTGCTGGAAATCAATAACTGTAAACAAATCATGCTCTACTTCGATGGTCAAGCCTGTCTTGAAATCGTTAACTGAAATCACTGTCAAAAAACCTCCCTGAAATAGTTCCCTTGTATGAATTCCCTTAGGAAATGACAACCAAGTCCTTGCTGGACTGCGTCAACCTGCGATTGCCGGAATCGGTGATGACGATGTCATCCTCAATCCGGACTCCGCCAAAGCCAGGCACATAAATACCAGGCTCGACGGTAACGACCATGCCCGGCTCCAGCACGATGTCCCCATGCAGGGACAGGCGGGGCGCTTCATGAACCTCCATCCCCAACCCGTGACCGAGTCCGTGGCCGAAATGGTCTCCGTAGCCGTAACGTTTGATGACGTCGCGAGCGACGGCGTCCGCTTCCCGGCCGGTCATGCCGGGCCGGATGCGGGCGAGCGCTTCAAGCTGCGCCTCCAGCACGATCGCGTAAATCTCGCGATGCTTGTCCGAAGGCTTGCCAACGACAACCGTACGCGTAATATCCGAACAATAACCTTTATAATACGCGCCAAAGTCGAGTTTGACAAATTCGTCAGCGCCGATGATCCGGTCGCTGGCTTTGCCGTGCGGCAGCGCAGACCGTTCGCCGGACGCCACGATCGTCTCGAAGGAGGTGGAGGCCGCGCCGTGGCGGCGTACGTACAGCTCGATTTCCAGCGCCACCTCATGCTCGGCGACACCCGGCTTGATGAAATCGACGATATGGCGGAACGTGCTGTCGGCCAGATCGGCCGCTTCCTGCAGCACGGCCAGCTCCGCTTCGTCCTTCACCATCCGCAGCGTCTCGACAAGCTTGTCCGTCGCTGTCAGTTCGATGCCTGACAGCGCCTGGCTATACGCCGCGTAAGAGCCGTAGGATACGTCCTGCTGCTCGAACCCAAGCCTGGTCAGCCCGGCGGCGGAAAGCAGGCTGCGCACCGTCTCCATCGGACTCGGCGCGTGCTCGATAACCTCATAGCCAACCGCCTGCTGCGGAGCCTGGGTCATGTAGCGGAAGTCTGTCAGCAGCACAGCGCGCTCCAAGGTGAGCAGTACATAACCCGCTGATCCGGTAAACCCGGTCATATAAAGCCTGTTGGTCGCATTGGTAATCAGCAAAGCGTCCAGTCCCTGCTGCTCCATCAGCGCCCGCAACCGGCTGATTCGCTTCTGTTGCATCCTCATCCCTCCGAACGATTGACATGGTTCACTAGCGCCTGAAGCCCTAATTCATAGCTATGTACGCCGAATCCGGCAATTTGCCCGATCGCTACAGGTGCAATAACGGACACATGACGAAAAGCCTCCCGCTGATGAATATTCGAGATGTGAACCTCGACGGTAGGCAGGGACACCGCGCTGATGGCATCACGCAGCGCATAGCTGTAATGAGTGAACGCGCCTGGATTGATCAGAATGCCGTCCTTTACCCCGTAAGCGCTATGAATTTTATCAATAAGCTCTCCCTCGTGGTTGGACTGAAAGCTTTCCAGGCCGACCCCCAGACGTTCAGCCAGCACGCCAAGCTGATCCACAATCGCTTGCAGCGTCAGCGCGCCGTAAACACCGGGCTCGCGAATGCCTAGCATATTCAGATTCGGTCCGTTCAGCAGCAATATTTGTTTCATCCGAAGTCCTCCCAACCGTAGGCCAAGCACGCATACGCCTAGCCATTTTACCATAGGTTTCCCCGGTTTGAGAACCTTTTTTTGGCTGCCTCTATACAGACTCCGGCGAGCGGCCTTGCTTCCGTTGCTCGGGCTCTCCCGGTTCCCGGCTGCGCTCGTCGGTAAACTCGAAGCTGATCGAATAGCCGATAAAGGTGCCCCACAGCACAAACATGCACAGCTCGGTCAGAATCGTGTTCAGATCAAGGTACGCAATCCACGGCGTCATCCCGGTAAGCGGTCCGATCAGCAAAAAAATAAAGGACCACCAGCCGATTCCGTAGCTGATGCCAAACCAGGGCCCTTTTGTTTTGGCCATCAGCAGCGCATAAATCAGGGCCGCGATCATCGAAAACACGATAAACGCGCCCCAGCCCAGCCACACGCCCGCAGCCGATTGCAGAAAGGTATGCAGAAAATAAGGCTCCAGCATAAAGCCCGGAGCAAGCGACGTGAAGTGAAAATAGCTTTCTACGATGTTTAGCCCGCCCCAAATCAATCCGGCAAACAAGCCGATGTAACAGGCAAAGGACCATTTTCCTGTACGACGGGTCTCCTGACGCTTCGCGTGTATGGGCTTGGACGTCTGATTGCGCGCGGCCTGCGGCTCTGACTGCTCCTGTCCCTGTTGCTGACGCTGCATAGCGGATGCATCCTCCTTGAAAGATGGAATCTGGGTTCTCCGCCTAGTATGCGCAAAACTTCGTCCGATAAACAAGTAGCATTCTATGCTCCGATTCGTTACAATAAGAAAAGCTCTATCGAAGCAAGATTCAGACTGAAATCAAAGAAGGTGTATCGGTTGTCGGACAATAAGCAGCAAGCGGTGTACGGCGGTCAAGCCGTTATAGAAGGCGTCATGTTCGCCGGGCAGAAGGTTCATGTTACAGCCGTCCGCCGCAAGGACCAAACCATTCAATTCCTGGAAGTGCCCAAGAAAGAAATTCCGTGGGTGCAGGCACTGAAAAAAATTCCGTTTATCCGCGGAATTGTCGGTATTGTGGAGGCGAGCGCCAAGGGTGCGCAGCATCTGAATTTCGCAGCCGAGGTTTATGCCGAGGAGGAAGGCGAGACCAAGGAAGAGCAGAAGGAAACCGTCGGCAGCCGGATTTCCATGATTTTAGGCGTGGCGGTTATCGGCATCTTGTCATTTCTGTTCGGGAAATTTGTATTTACGCTGGTGCCAACGGCGATTGAGCAGTTTTTGTTTGCTTCCATGTTTGAAAATCAGATCGGGCATAACCTGATCGAAGGCTTAATTAAAATTATTTTGCTTGTCGGCTATATTTATTTTATTTCTCTCACCCCGATGATCAAGCGGCTGTTCCAGTACCACGGAGCAGAGCACAAGGTCATCAGCGCCCATGAAGCGGGGCTTGAGCTGACCGTCGAAAACGTGCAGAAATTTAATACGCTGCATTACCGCTGCGGCAGCAGCTTTATCGTCTTTACCGTGCTGATCGGCGTCGTCATTTACTCCTTGTTCCAATACGATTCCTTCGTTGAGCGGATCGTGCAGCGGATCATTTTGCTGCCGCTGGTGATCGGAGTATCTTATGAGGCGCTGCGTTTTACCAACTCGCTGCGGGATGTGCCGGTGCTGCGTTATCTCGGCTACCCGGGGCTGTGGCTCCAGCTGCTTACGACGAAGGAACCGGATGATTCGCAGGTGGAGGTTTCGATTGCTTCATTTAACCGGATGCGTGAGCTTGACCGCCAGATGAGCTAAATTGATGTAGTCAAGGAGGTTCCGACGATGAGAAGAAACAACACGCTTGCGTATGTCGTGTTTGGCTTGTTTGCGGTCGGCGTGCTCGCCACCCTGCTCATGAATCCAACCGGATTTATTTTACCGGTGCTGGTGTTCGGCGTCATTTTCCTGCTGTACAAATTCCCTCCGAGCACCTGGAAGCGGGCGAACGGCGCAGGTCGGGGCGGCGGCACGTTCCGTTCCCCCGGCAAGCCATCCGGCAGCAGCCGGTTTGCAACCAAGGGCAAGCGGAAAAATGCTACGTTCCGTGTCATTTCTGGCAATAAGGACAAGCAGAATGACGACGAGCCGCCGAAATATCACTAGTTCCGAAACAGACGGCTCAAGCAGGCTTGAGCGACAAAAAACGGGCTTCTCCCGCGCTGCGGAGAATGCCCGTTTTGTTCGTTTGGCGGGTAAGCGAGGTTTAGCGAAACGCAGAGCGCAAGATGCGAAACGAAGGCGCGAGGACAGTTATGGCGGCTGATTTGCTTGGTCTTGCTTTGACACGTACGGCTTGGTTTGGCATGGGTTTGGTCTGCAAGGACTTGCCCGCTTATGCTTTGGGCGGCTGCGGCAGCAGCGGATGCTTGGTTTTGCGCGGCAGCGGCATTCGGCAAATTTGCGTGTAGTATTTATCCTTGTAGTCGTTCACCTTCCAGTTGCAGAAAAATTTATTCGTCGCTTGCATGCCTGCATTGTAAAGCTCTACGCTCTGGGCGGACGTCAAGTCAAAATCGGTAATTCCAACGCCGTGTGTAGGAATTTTGACGGTACGGAACCGGTTGTTTTCCTGGATATAATAATCGTCATGCGCATCAAGCATCGTCGAAAATAAAGCCTTCAGCATCGACAGCGGGCCATATACCGGGTTCGGCTTGGCCGAGCCTCGACCGACGAGCTGAAAGCCGATTGTCGGAATGAGCGACTCGACACTGTCCGGATCGACGTTGTCGAACAGCCAGAGCGGAAAATTGCTCAGCAAGCCGCCGTCGACAATATAAACGAACTGATCGGCGAAGGTTGCGCCGCGCGACCGGACCGCCCTTCGCCTGCGGATAATGACAGGGTCGAAGAAATACGGGATGCTCGTGCTCATCCGCACCGCCTTGGCGACCAGCAGCCGCTTGGGATCAACGCCGTATTGGGCAATATCGTCAGGCAGCACCAGCAGCTTCCGTCCGGAAATATCTGACGCAATGATCCGCAGCTGCTCCGGCCTCAGATCGCCGAACGTGCGAATCCCCTTGGCAAGCAGCAGCTGGTATACCCAATGCTCCAGCGCTTCCCCCGAATACAGCCCCTTCTTGATAAACAGCCGGGCAAGCGGGCCGACCAGCTTGGCATTAAAGATCGGCGCACGCTGCAAAAATGAATGAAATGGCGTGCCTTCGATAATCGCGCGCAATTCGTCCGCTTTGTACCCTGCAGCGACCAACGAAGCGACGATCGCCCCCGACGACGTTCCGGCCACCTGGTGGAAGCCATAACCCAGCTTCTCGACCGCCGAGACGGCTCCGGCGAGCGCAATCCCCTTCACTCCGCCGCCTTGAAACACCGCATTGATGTTCATCCCGCATCCCCTCTTCCCGTTAACCGAGCGATGCCTTACCGTGATGTAAATGTATGAGCGGACGGGATGTCCTTATGTCAAAGACGTACGACCCCATGCAAAAAAGCCCGGACCAGAGGTCCGAGCTTTCCATCCGAACGATGCCGACGAACTGCTATGCCGCGCAATGCTTAAAACGTCGTATGTAGGCCTGACAAAAACGGCTTCGCACATTCAATCGCTTTCCAGCTCAGCCTTGAGCTTCAGCAGCTCCTCGCTGCGGGAAGCGTCGCGCCGGAAATATTCAACGAGCGTTTCGATGCAAGTAATCGAGTCCCAGCTCAGGTGATGCTCGATGCCTTCAACATCCTTGTAAATATTTTCTTCCGACACCCCAATCGTTGTCAGAAACTGTTCCAGCAGATGATGGCGATCCACAAGCCGCTTGCCGACCTTCTGTCCTTTGGTGGTCAGAACAAGCCCGCGATACTTCTCATAGATCAAGTAGTTATCCTTGTCCAGCTTCTGAATCATCTTGGTCACCGAGGACGGATGAACTTCCAATCCTTCGGCAATGTCGGAAACGCGCGCATAGCCTTTCTCGTCGATCAATTTGTAAATTTTCTCCAAATAATCTTCCATACTCGGCGTAGCAGCCATCTCGGTTCCTCCTGGATTCCAAACAAAGGTAGCTTGGGACGTCGCTTATCGGGTACATCCCCGCCCCGTCCTAATTCCCATGTGTGGAATACCGCCAGCCGAAGCAAGCTAATCAGGTCGGAATAAGCGCTACTAACTATATCACAGCCTTCAAGCGTAAAGCAAGCTCTACTCTAGGAGGGATGACATGACGACCGAATTGCTGGCGCCGCCGGCTGCCCGGCAGACGCAGGTATTTGTGCCAGAGCTTGTTTATTTCGAGCCCGACGCTCTGGAATACCCGAAAGGACAACGAATTCATGAATGGGCGCTCCGCGAAGGGCTGCCGATCCGCATAACACCGTCCCATAACCGGATTACGAACTTGCCAGGCGACAGCGAGCTGGAAAAATACCGGATTGCAAAACGAACGCTAGTCGTCGGCATCCGCAAAACGCTTAAATTCGACACCTCCAAGCCGTCGGCGGAATATGCGATTCCGATTGCGACCGGCTGCATGGCGCACTGCCACTACTGCTATTTGCAAACCACGCTGGGCGCGAAGCCCTATATTCGGGTGTATGTCAATACGGATGATATTTTGGCCCAGGCGCAGACGTACATTGACGAGCGCGCTCCGGAGATTACCCGGTTCGAGGCCGCCTGTACGTCCGATCCGGTCGGTCTGGAGCATATTTCAGGCTCGCTGAAGGAATGCATCGAATTTATGGGCAAGCAGCCGCTCGGACGGCTGCGCTTCGTCACGAAGTTTCATCATGTGGAGCCGCTGCTGGACGCGCGACATAACGGACATACCCGATTCCGGTTCAGCATCAACGCGGATTATGTGATCAAGCATTTCGAGCCGGCCACCTCCAGCTTCCAGGAGCGCATTGCCGCTGCGGGCAAGGTCGCCAAGGCCGGTTATCCGCTAGGCTTTATTATCGCGCCAATTATATGGCATGACGGCTGGGAGGACGGCTACGCGGCACTGCTCGGGAAATTAAAAGAGGCGCTCCCTGCGGAAGCGACCTCTGATCTGACCTTTGAGCTGATTCAGCACCGGTTCACGAAAACGGCGAAAAATGTGATCCAGCAGCGTTACCCGAAGTCGAAGCTGGAAATGGATGAAGCGAAGCGGAAATACAAGTGGGGCCGCTGGGGCCAGGGCAAATACGTGTACCCCGATGAGCAGGCCCAGGCGCTGCGGGAATTTATTACCGAACGAATCTTTGAAAGCTTTCCGCAAGCCAGCATCGACTACTTTACGTAAGGCGTTTAACCGATCCAGGCGGGGGTAATGCTTTGCAGCCAGATCGTAATACGGGTCATCTGATCCGTGTACAGCAGCACGGCGATCAGCAGCATGACGCTTCCCCCGACCTTCATCATAGCCGACGAATAGTTCAGAATCCATTTTGTCGAACCGATGAAAAACGCCAGAACGAAAAACGGAATCGCGAAGCCGAGCGAATAGGCGGTTACGAGCGGCAGCCACGAATTCGGCTCACTGGCCGCCAGCACAAGCATCGCCGACAAAATCGGGCCGATACACGGCGACCAGCCTGCGGCAAACCCGATGCCGATCAGCAGCGAGCCGAGATAACCGGCCGGCTTGCTCCGCAGCTGCAGCTTATGCTCGCGCATCAGCCATTGCGGCCTGAACACGCCAAGCAGAAATAAGCCCATCACAAAAATGAAAATCGCCGACAGCTGGCGCAGCAGCTCACGATTGTCAAAAAACAAGGTGGCAAGCGTGCTCGCCCCCAGCCCCAGGCTGTAGAAAATAATACTGAAGCCCAAAATAAAGCATAAGGTGTGCGTGACCAGCTTAAAGCGCACGCCTTCTGCCCGTCCGTCCTTGAGCTGTCCGACCGAAACGCCGGTTATGTACGACAAAAAGGAAGGATACAGCGGCAGCACACAGGGCGAAATAAACGAGATCAGCCCGGCCCACAGCGCGATCCAAATATTTAGCTCCATCATGATCCCCTTTCACGGCTTAACAGCCTTCACAGCTTTCAAGGCTAAGTCCCTGTTGCTTGCAGCAGCTAAGCGCGCAGCCCTCGCTTGATGAACAAAATTGTGACGAGCATCGCGATGAGCATCAGCACAACCGTCGCCCCCGGCGCGAGGTCCCAGATGCCCGCCGAAAGCAGCCCCAGCACAACGGCCAGCTCCGAAAATAAAATCGACCAGAAGATCGACCGCTTGAAGCTGCGGGCGACCAGCAGGCTGCACGCGACCGGAATCGTCAGCAGCGAGGAAACAAGCAGCGCACCGACAATTTTGATCGACACACTGATCACAAGCGCCGTCAGCATCGTAATCATAATGTTGTAGAAACGCAGCGGCAGCCCGCTGACGCCCGCTGCATCCTCATCGAAAAACAACAGAAACATTTCCTTGTAATTGATGGCCACAAATGCGATCACCAGAGCAGCCACCCCGCCGACAACCCACAGGTCGGTATTGTCCAGCGTATAGATGCTGCCGAAAAAATAACTCATCACGTTCATATTAAAGCCGCGGCCCAGCGTAAACAGCAGCGTAGCCAGCGCAACGCCGCCCGACATAATGATCGCAATCGACAGCTCTGCGTACGTTTTATACGCCTTGCGCAGCCGTTCGATGGCAAAGGATGCGACAAGGGCAAACAGCAGGCCGACGCCAATCGGGTAGACGTTGATCAGAAAGCCCAGTGCGACACCGGCAATCGACACATGGGCGAGCGTATCTCCGATCATCGACAGCCGGCGCAGCACAAGAAATACGCCCATCAGCGGCGCGGTAAGCCCGATCAAAATACCTCCGATCAATGCCCGTTGAAAAAAATACTCTGTTACGATATCCAAGTCCAATTCGCTCCCACCTAAAAACTGTTCCTACGTCCAGGCTTCCGCCGTTTCTCGCAGCTGCTGCCTGGAATGGGATAAATCCGTTTCCCGGCAATTTTCCGGCGCATGCGTATGCTTCACGTAGAAGCCCAGCCCTCCGCTGCGCTGCTCCGGCTCCGAGCCAAGGTACGATTGCACCATATCCAGATCATGCGACACCATCATAAACGCAATATGATGATGCTCATGCATATGCCGGATCATGCGAAAAAAACCCGCCTGCGTCTCGGCGTCAATCCCAACGGTCGGCTCGTCCAAAATGAGCAGCTCCGGATTGTTGACGAGCGCCCGCGCGAGGAATACACGCTGCTGCTGGCCGCCGGACAGCTGACCGATCCGCCGGTCGGCCAAATCCTCGATCCGCATCGCATACAGCGCATCATCGACTTTCGTTCGCTGGGCGGCCGTTAATCGGCGAAGCAGCGTCTTTTTGTTGTACAGGCCGGATGTGACCACCTCCCGCACCGTAGCCGGAAACAGCGGGTTCAGGGCGTTTTTCTGCGGTACATACCCGATTCGCTCCCAATCGCGGAACGCGGATAACGGCTGGCCGAACAGGCGGATTTCGCCGCGAGTCGGCTTGAGCAAGCCTACGATCATTTTGAGCAGCGTCGTTTTGCCCGCCCCGTTGGAGCCGACGACGCCGACAAAGTCCCGCTCCAGCACCGAGAAGCTGAGTCCGTTAATAACTGTTTTATTCTCATAAGAAAAAAAGATGTCATCAATCGTTACGATCGGCTGATGACATCCGGAATGAGCGTTCAATTCCATAAGCAAGGCTCCTTACTGAACAAGGTGTCCTTTCTATTTTAACGCTTTTAATAAATTATTCAAATTTTTCTCCATCAGCGATATATAATCCTCGCCCTGGGCCATCTGCTCCTCGGTCAAGCCTTCAATCGGGCTGAGCACCAGCGTTTCCACACCTGCATCCTTCGCCAGCGTTTTCGCCAGCTTATCCGATACCAGCTCCTCAAAGAAAATATAGCGCACATTGTTGTCTTTGACAAACTGCAAAATCGACTTCATATCTTTGGAGGTCGGCTCGGCATCCGGCGACATGCCCATAATCGCCTTTTGCGTCAGACCGTATTCCTTCGCCAGGTAGCCAAACGACTGGTGCGTGACCACAATTTCGTTCTTCGCTGTCCCGGCAAGCTGCGTCTTGTATTGGTTATGCAGCGCGTCAAGCTTGTCGGCGAGCTGCTTGTAGTTTGCTTCGTAGTCAGCCTTATGCGCGGCGTCCTGCTGCACAAGCGCATCCTTGATCGTCAAAGCCATCTGCTTCGCATTGGCGGGCGACAGCCACACATGCGGATCGTTTGAGCCATGCTCATGGCCGTGATCATCCTTCTTCTCTTCCTTGCCGTGGTCATGCTCATCCTCGCCTGCTTCGATCAGCGCAATGCCGTGGCTTGCTTCCACAACCTGCACCTTCGCGTCCTTCTTCATACTGTCGAGCGTATCCTGAACCCAGCCTTCAAAGCCTGCGCCAAGATAAACGAACAGCTCGGCATTCGTCAAATTCTGAATGTCGCGGCTTTTGGGCGACCAGTCATGCGGCTCAACGCCTGCAGGCACCAGATTCATGACGTTCACATGCTCCCCGCCGATTTTCGAGGTCAAGTCGTACAGCGGATAAAAGCTGGTGACAACATTTACTTTGCCCGGCACAAGCGCCGCCTTGGACGAGCCGCAAGCGCTCAGCAGCAGGGCCGCCGCTAAAGCCGTCAGCAGGACGGCTGTGAATCTGCTCTTATGAAAAAAACGTAACATCTGAAAAGTCCCTCCATCGAAGTAAATCGTAATAATTTTCATTTAGTCAGGCTGATTATAAATCCGTCACGGCGCTTTTGTCAATGTTAAAAGTAGATTTTACGAAAAAAAAAAGACATTCTGCTGCTCCAGCAGGTTTTCACCCGCCAAAGCGCACAACGTCTTCGTATGATCTGAGCGTTACTTGACAATCGAGCCGTTCGGCAAATCTTCGGCCACCGTCGCCAGCGTCAGCTGATCGCCGTGGGACGCCGCCAAAATCATCCCCTGCGACAGCTCTCCTCGCAGCTTGACCGGCTTGAGGTTGGTTACGCAGATGACCTTGCGGCCGACCATTTGCTCCGGCGTATAAAACTTCGCAATCCCGGACACCACCTGCCGCTGCTCAAAGCCAAGGTCCAGCTGCAGCTTCAGCAGCTTGTCGGCCTTCTTGACCGGCTCGGCGGCAAGCACTTGCGCTACGCGCAGCTCGACCTTGAAGAAATCGTCGATCGAAATTTCCGGCGCATGCTCTTCCTCCTGCGCGTCGGCCGGAGCCGTCGTTTGCGCGTTCGGCGCGGCCGCTGCCGAGGCGGTTGAAGCAGGCCCTTCCGGCTGCGCTTCAGCCGCACTGCCGCCGCCCATCGAACTGGCGATAAAGGCGATCTCCTTCTCCGCGTCCAGACGCGGGAACATGACCTCGCCCTTGACGACCTGCGTGCCCGCAGGCAGCGTGCCAAACGCATGCACCGTATCCCACGCGGTCAGCTCGCCCGGCGTCAAGCCGAGCTGCGCCCACATCGCGCCTGGCGTGCGGACCATAAACGGCTGCAGCAGCACCGACGCGATCCGCAGCGACTCCGCCAGCACATACAGCACGGAGCCCAGCACCGGACGCTTCGTTTCATCCTTGGCCAGCGCCCATGGCTGCGTTTCGTCAATATATTTATTCGTCCGGCTGACCAATTGCCAGATCGCCGACAGCGCGACGGAAAACTCCAGCTTCTCCATCGCATCCTCAACCTTGGCGACCGAATTCTCCAGCGTGTCCAGCAGCGCTGCGTCAAATTCAGTCGCATCCTGCACATACGGCTGAACAACGCCGCCAAAATATTTGTCAATCATCACAACCGTCCGGCTCAGCAGGTTGCCCAAATCATTCGCCAGGTCGAAGTTAACCCGCTCGACGAAGCTTTCCGGCGTAAACGTGCCATCGGAGCCAAACGGCACCTCGCGCATCAGGTAATAGCGGAGCGCGTCCAGGCCGTAACGGTCGATCAGCGTAACCGGGTCCACGACGTTGCCTTTGGACTTCGACATTTTGCCGTCCTTCATCAGCAGCCAGCCATGGCTGAACACCTTCTTCGGCAGCGGCAAGCCGAGCGCCATCAGCATACACGGCCATATAATCGTATGGAAGCGGACGATTTCCTTGCTCATCAGATGAACATCCGCGGGCCAATACTTCCGGTAGCTGGCATCATCCTGACTGCCGTAGCCAAGCGCTGTAATATAGTTGGACAATGCGTCAATCCAGACATAGATGACATGCTTCGCATTGCCCGGCACCCGGATGCCCCAATCAAAGGTCGTACGCGAAACGGCCAGATCCTCCAGCCCCGGCTTGATGAAATTGTTGATCATCTCGTTGCGGCGCGACTCCGGCTGAATAAAATCAGGCTGCGCCTCGTAAAACTCAACCAGCCTGTCCGCGTATTTGCTTAGCCGGAAGAAATAGCTTTCCTCCTTCACCCATTCGACCGGACGGCCGCAATCGGGGCATTTTCCGTCAACCAGCTTGTTTTCGAGGAAAAACGACTCACACGGCGTACAATACCAGCCTTCGTAATGGCCCAAATAAATGTCGTCCTGCTCCAGCAGCTGCGTAAAAATTTTCTCGACGGCCTGCTTATGGCGCGGCTCGGTCGTACGGATGAAATCGTCATATGAAATCTCCAGCTTGCCCCACAGCTCCTTGATGCCTGCGACGATCTCGTCAACGAACTGCTGCGGCGTCTTGCCTGTCTCCTGCGCTTTGCGTTCGATCTTCTGTCCGTGCTCATCCGTTCCGGTCAAATACCGGACATCATAGCCGCGCAGCCGCTTGTAGCGGGCGAGCACATCCCCGGCCACCGTCGAATACGCATGCCCGATATGCAGCTTGTCGCTCGGATAATAAATCGGCGTCGTAATGTAAAAGCTTGGCTTCGTATTGCTGTTGGACATGTTAAAACCTCCCTTTGAAATTGGCCATCGGCGAAACAACACAGCAAAAAGCACAAAAAAGCCCCCGTCCTCTTGGGACGGGAGCATCGCTCACGTGGTACCACCCAACTTCCCCTGCATCCGGCTTTGCGCTGCCGGCGAAAGGCATCCACAAGCCCAAGCCTGCAAGGCTCAGCGGTCTTAACGACCTTCCAATAACGCTGGAATCGCGATGAAGGCTTACCCGCACGTCTAACCGGTGCGCAGCTTGCCTCCATATCCTCCGGGACCATCTTCGTCCGCCTTCCGCCTGCCGGTTCGCAGCTACCCCGGCTCTCTGTGCGACATCTTGCGAAGTACTCATCCGTTCATGGGATAATAAGCCAAATATAGCGAAAACGGCTCGTGCTGTCAAGGCACGTGATCAATTCCGCCGGGGTGAAACGGATGGCATTTACAAATCCGCTTCACAGCAAGCCAGGAGCCTTTGGCCGCACCGTATTTGTCGAGCGCCTGCAGCGCATAATCCGAGCAGGTCGGATAAAACCGGCAGGTAGGCGGCTTCAGCGGCGACACAAATTTGCGGTAAAACACAACTCCGCCCCGCAGCACTTGCTTCATATTCCTCCAGGCTCCCTCATCCTTCAGCATACATCCTTTCGACTCTCCCCGCAGTACCTGCTCCTAGCTAAACACCCGCACCGCTTCCTTCCATCATGCCCGATCCGGCCCCCGCTGTCAAACCGCTCGCCAGGCTCCGGGCCATCGTCCTGAGCAGGCTTCCAAGCCGCCTGGCAGCGCCCGGTCAGCACAAATCGTCGACACTCGTCGAGGATATCTTGTATATCGGCATGTTTCGTTGTTTAATGAGAAAGGTAAAAGGAAATGCATGCCCGGGTCCGCGATCCGTCTCGACCGTGCATGCTGCGGCGCGACAGCCGCCATCCGATGCATTCCGACTGAAACCGGCCGTCTCTTCCGAATGCTGTGGGAGAGTGTCCAAACACGCAAGACTGTCTCAAATCCAGGTTATGGAGGGTGAAACGAGCCTCATGAATCAATCCAGGGACTTCGTCCAAAACCAATTTAAAAAATGGAAAAGCGCGGCTACCTCATTGATTGCCAACGAAGACGAAGGCAACGAAGCCGCCCAAATTGAGCTGGAGCCGGAATATTACCAAAAATGCCTTCAGCTGGCCGAAGCGCAAAATACGACCGTCTCTGCCGTCGTCCATTACATTCTGGAGCAGCAATTTGCCGTGCGGACAAGCGAGCGCATTTACCAGGCCAGCGTTGAGCAAATTGAGAAAAACCCGCTGCTCGCGCTGGACGGACTGACCGGACGCCGCCATAAACAAGGGGCCCGGGAAAGCCGTGAGCGTGCCGACAGCCGAACGACGCGAGAGCCTCGCGAGGAACGCAGAACGGAGGACTATGATGATGAACGCTCATGATCAAGCTTATCTGGGCCAAGCTGTCTTTCTGGAGCAATCCGCCTGGATGGCGTTCATGAATCCCGAGGACCCTTATTATTTGAAGGCCCGGTCGCTGTTTTTTGACTTGAATGACCTTGACCGTCCGCTTGCAACAACAAACTACGTGATTTTCGAAACGCATCAATGGCTGCGCAATCATTTTGATTATACGGATGCCCAAATTTTCCTCAATACGATTGACAAGGCGATGCAGCAGGGCAACTTGACGATCATCCCCGGCGGCTCCGAGCTGGAGCATGAATCGAAGCGGCTGCTGCTGGACTACCCGGACTACCGGTTTTCGCTGAATGAAGCGCTGACCGCCGTCGTTCTGCTCCACTACCGGATGAAACGCATTTTCACGTTTAATCCGAATTATGCATTTCTATCGCGGCTTGACCGTGAAATCAAAGTTATTCCGAGCGTCGTGTAGCCGATTCAGGCGGATCGGTCAGCCTGGCGAGAGCGCTGCTCCTTGGAGGCCTCCCCCTCAAGGCAACGCCTCGCTCTCCCAGCCTCCGCTTTCCTCGGCTGCTGCCGCGGCTCGCGCGCGATTGCCGCGCTCGCCTCAAGCCAAAGACCTGCCCGGACACATCCGGGCAGGTCTTTGCTTATCCTAACACAACGCGGTCATCGGCAAACTTCGCCCCGCGGATATTTTCAAACTGCTGCAGCAGACCTTCTACGGTCAAGCCCTGCTTGTCCTGCTCCGGCACATCCAGAATGATGCCGCCCTTATCCATCATGATCAGACGATTGCCGAGCCGGATCGCCTGCTCCATGTTGTGCGTCACCATCAGCGTCGTCAGCTTCAGCTCGGCGACAATTTGCTCGGTCAGCGTCGTAATCAGCTCCGCCCGCGCCGGGTCAAGCGCAGCTGTGTGCTCGTCCAGCAGCAAAATACGCGGCTCCGTAAACGTCGCCATCAGCAGGCTGAGCGCCTGGCGCTCGCCGCCGGACAGCAGGCCGACCTTGGCGTTCAGCCGGTCCTCCAGTCCGATGCCGAGCCGGCTGAGCTGCTCGCGAAACCATTTCCGCTTGGCGGAGGTTACGCCGATCGACAGTCCTCGGGTCCGACCGCGCTTGTACGCCATCGCCAGATTTTCCTGAATCGTCATCGTCGGCGCGGTACCTGCCATCGGGTCCTGGAAAACACGCCCAATCCAGGCGCTGCGGCGGTATTCCGGAAGGCTGTCCACCTGCTTGCCGTCGATCCATACCCGGCCGAGGTCCGGCGTCATCACCCCGGAGATCAGGTTCATCAGCGTCGATTTTCCCGCGCCGTTGCTGCCGATTACCGTAATGAAATCCGCTTCCTTCAGATGCAGGCTGATGCCTGACAGCGCCACCTTTTCATCCGGCGTTCCGGGATTAAACAGCTTGGATACATGCTCAATACGAAGCATCAGCGCTTCACCTCCTGGGCCGGGTTCGAGCCGCGCGCCTGCAGCTCCTCCGCTCTGCGCCGGATAACGGCCTTCTGCCGCAGCGTCTTGCGCACCATCGGCAGCGTCAGTGCGATGATGACGATCAGCGCGGTCATCAGCTTCATATCGGTCGGCTCCAGACCGACACGCAGCGCCAGCGCAACGATAACCCGGTACACGATAGCCCCGAGCACGACTGCAAGCGTCGCCCGGATGACCGTGCGCGCGCCGAACAGCGCTTCGCCGATAATGACGGACGCCAGACCGATCACGATCATCCCGACACCCATCGTAATTTCCGTAAATGCGGAATATTGCGCGATCAGTGCGCCCGACAACGCCACCAATCCGTTGGACAAGCTGACGCCGACGATAATCGTGTTGTCCGTATTCACTCCAAAGCTGCGGATCATCCGCGGATTGTCGCCGGTCGCACGCAGCGCCAGGCCGATATCCGTATGCAGAAACCAGTCCAGTCCCAGCTTGACCAGCACGATCAGAATCGGCATGACAAGCCACACCTTCACGTCCGTCAGCACCGTATCCATGCCGAGCAGCGGAATGTTGGATTTTCCCATAATACGCAAATTAATCGAATACAACGCGATCATCATTAAAATACCGGACAGCAGCGCGTTGATTTTGCCCTTCGTATGCAGCAGTCCCGTGCACGCTCCGGCGACCAGTCCGCCGCCAAAGGCTGCAATGCTCGCCAGCAGCGGCGATTGCCCGGCTGTAATCATCACGGCGGCAATCGCCGCGCCAGTCGTGAAGCTGCCGTCGACGGTCAAGTCCGGAAAGTCCAAAATCCGGAACGTTAAGTAAACCCCAAGCGCCATAATGGCGTACAGCGTGCCCAGCTCCCAGGAGCCTGCCAGCGCCGTTCCTATTGCAGCGAATGCCGACATCAAGCCTCGTCCCCTTATCGTGAAAGAAGCGGGAGCAGCCTCTCTCCGCTTGCAAGAGAAGCCGCCCCCGCTCCGATCCAAATGTATGCTCTGCAGCTGCGGCAGTTACTTGGCAGCGTTCAGCAGGTTCGCTTTATCTTGCATTTTAGCCTTCATCCCGTCCGTAATTTCAACGCCCTGGGCTTTCGCTGCGCTGGCGTTCATAATCAGATCAAGCTTGTCCGGGTAGCTGACCTTCAGATCGCCCGGCTTGGCGCCTTTCAAAATCTCGACAGCCATTTTTCCAGCCTGGTAGCCGTGATCATAATACTTGAAGCCGTACGTCGCCAGCGCGCCCTTCTCTACGGTATCGCGATCGCTGGAGAAAAACGGCAGCTTCTTGTCATTGGCTACCTTGATAATGGACTCCACCCCGCTGACAACCGTGTTGTCCAGCGTAATAAACAGCGCATCAGCGCGTCCGACCAGTGATTCCGCCGCCTGCTTCACCTCGGAAGCGTTGGTGACGGATGCCTTGACGAGCTTGATGTTATGCTTCGCCAGCGCCGTTTCGGCATTTTTCACCATAAAGGCCGCATTCGGCTCGCCTTCGTTGACGACTACGCCGACCGTCTTCACCTTGGGAAACTCGCTGGCAATAAAGTCCATCAGCTTTGGCGTCGCATCAGGGTGCGTATCGGCCGCTCCCGTTACATTGCCGCCCGGCTTGTCCAGCTGCGGAACCAGCTTCGCGCTGACCGGATCGGTCACCGCTCCGAACAGCACCGGCGCATCCTTCACATTTTGCACCACAGCCTGGGCCGAAGGCGTCGCGATTGCAAAGACGAGATCCTTCTTGTCAGCGGCGAACTTCTGGCCGATCGTCAGGTTCGTCGTCGAATCGCCCTGCGCATTCTGGTAATCGACCTGCATCGTGTCTTTGTCGATGTAGCCGCCGTCCTTCAGCGCTGCGAGAAAGCCTTCGCGAGTCGCATTCAGCGACGGATGCTCCACGATTTGGGAAATGCCGATTTTGACGACTTTTTTGGTCGCCGGAGCCGGAGTCGCTCCCCCGGACGTTCCGCCAGCCGCGCTGCCGGACTCGGGCGCTTTCGCTCCACAGGCCGATAATACGAGCGGCACCGCTACGAGCAAGGATAAAAGCTTAAATGATTTTTTCAATGTACAGTCCCCCTATTTTTCATAACAACAGCGGCGTTGACACAATATAGTAATCATAGTATGCACATTCCTATCCGTCAATAAAGAACATGGGTTATTGAGAACGTGGTATAATACGGGCACTCAGATCCGTCCTGCTCCCGTTGACTCCGCGGATCACACTACAGGAGGCCCTGCCATGAAGCTCGCCGTTTTCATCGTGCTGCTGCTGCTTTACCCGTTGTTTCTCCGCTTGATCCATATCTGGGACATCCGGGCGATCCCGATTATTTTGCCGTATGCGCTTGCTTCCTTGTCGATTATCGTGCTGGGGGCGGAAATCGGCTCGTTTTTCGTCCGTAAATGGAAGGGGCAATCTTAACGGCTTGGATGTGGCTGACGAATTCTGACGCAAACCTGATAATGCCGTCACGTCATGGCGACGCGACGCGCAATCATGCTATACTTGTTAAAGATTGTAAATCTAGTTTCGATAGGCTGGAGGAGATCCCCATTTTGTATGTGGCTGCCTTTATGGTCTCATTTGTTATCGTCCTGCTGCTGATCCCTCCGCTGCGCAAGCTGGCGTTCCGCATTGATTTTGTGGACAAGCCGAAGCCGGACATTGAGCGTAAAATTCACCGCGACCCGATTCCGCTGACGGCCGGGCTTGCGATTTTTGCAGGCATCGCCATTGCGTATGCGATATTTATTCCGCTGCAAGGCAACGGCTCGCTCGCCCTGCTGCTGGCTTCGCTGCTCATTCTCGGCGTCGGTCTGGTCGATGACTGGTACAAAACGCGCGGCAAGGAGCTGGCCGCCTGGCCCAAGCTGATCATCCAGCTGTCGGCTGCGGTGATCGTCTATCAATCGGGCGTCGTCTTCTACGGGTTCAACAACCCGTTCACCGGGCAGGATGTGCTGCTGCCGGTATGGCTGCAATTTGCGCTTACGGTCACATGGATTTTCGGCGTGACGACGGTCATTAACTTCACGGACGGCATGGATGGACTCGCCGGCGGCTTGTCGGCCATTTCTGCGGTTACGCTGTTTATCGTCGCGCTGGCCAAGGGCCAGTCCGATTCGGCAATGATGGCGATCATTTTGGTCGGCGCCGCTGTCGCTTACCTGCGTTATAACAAGCCGCCTGCCAATGTGTTCATGGGCGATGCGGGCGCCACGCTGTTCGGCTTCCTGCTGGCGGTCGTCGCACTGGACGGCGCCTTCAAGGGCGCAACCGTGCTGTCGCTGAGCATCCCGATTCTCGCGCTTGGCGTGCCGATCTTCGACAACCTGTTTGTCGTGTTCAAGCGGCTGCGCGCGGGCAAGCCGATTTATCAGGCGGATGCGACCCAGGCGCATTACCGGCTGCTGCGCAGCGGCTTGAACCCGAAGCAGGTCGTCATGTTTTTATGTCTGGTCAATGCGTGCTTCAGCATGGCTTCGATCATTTTGCTGTTGTTAAATGTGTAGTTGACCATGGGATCGGGTGCCAGATAGCCCGGACAAATCGACTGTGCGCTCCTCATCCCTCATCATGCGGAGTGACACATTCGCGGGGTGTTGCAGCTGTGCGCGCCTTCTCGTACTCACACAGCGTTAAAAGCCTTGGTGCGATTGCACCAAGGCTTTTTGGGCGTCAGCCCCCGCCTGCCTGCGGAGGCTGCCTCCGCTTGCGGAACATCCAGCGAATCAGATAAGGTACGAGGAATAAAACAAATAAAATGCGAAACATCTGATAGGCGACGACCATCGACACGTCGGCATGGATCAGCGTCGCCGTTATGCCCATTTCGGTCATCCCGCCGGGCGCAGTGCTCAGGAACGCTGTCGCCAGCCCGATCGGCTGCACGAAACTGAAGCTGTAGGCCAGCAGGAAGCAAAAGCCAACTACCGCTGCGCTGCTAACAAGCGAAAGCGGCAGCAAGCGCCGCCAGGAGCCAAGCGACTGCGGGCGAACTCCCGCCCCCAGGTAGACGCCGAGACTCCATTGCGCGGCCAGACCGGCCAAATGCGGCAAATGCGGCGGCTCCCAGCCGCCGACCGTCAAAGCCGCAAGCAGTAGCAGCGGCCCCATGAACCACGCCGTCGGCATCCGCAGCCTGCTGGCTGCCCATCCGGCGACGGCCGCGCCGCCAAGCGCCAGCAGCCCTTTCAGCCACCCGGCTGCAGCCCAGAAGGGAGCATGGCCCGCCTCAGCGGCCCCGCTTGCGAGCGGCGCAACCGCAGCTGCCATGGGAGCCGAATCGCCCCCCACCGAGCCAGCCAGGCCATGTACGGCCAGAAACGGGACAATAAATACGACCGACAACAGCCGAACCGTCTGCATGAAAATGACGACCGACTGATTTGAACCGGGGATTTCTTCCCCCAGCACCACCATCTGCGACAGCCCGCCTGGGATATTGCCGACAATGCTGCTCGCCAGCGTAATGCCGGTTGCTTTGGCAATGATGACCGCCATCAGAAGGCTGAACCCGATCGTCAGCACCGTTGCGCCCAGCATCAGGGGAAGCTGACTGGCGATCTGCCGCAAGCTTTCCGCCGTCACTGCCAGTCCCAGTCCGTAGCCGAGAACCAGCAAGCCGCTGTCCCGCAGCGGCATCGGCCAGACAACCCGCCGTTTAAGCAGCACCTGCCACAGCAGCGTCGCCGTCAGCGGTCCAAGCGTCCAGGCCAGCGGCACCTGCAGCAGCGCAAACAAAACGCCGCCGGCCCAGGTAACCGCAGCCGTTTCCAGAAAGCTCCGCCATCCGTTACGTTCGGCGTCCATCGCTCGTTACTTCAAGTTTTCCGGATTCAGCGGTTCCAGGTCAGCGACTACAAACCGACCGTCCTTGCGCACCAGTTCTCCGTCGAAGTAAATCGCCCCGCCTCCGTATTCCGGCCGCTGAATCATCACCATATCCCAATGCACCGCAGAGCGGTTTGTGTTGTCCGCTTCCTCATAGGCATTGCCCGGCGTAAAGTGGATGCTGCCGTCAATTTTCTCGTCGAACAAAATATCTTTCATCGGCTTTTGAATATAGGGATTAACGCCGATCGCAAATTCTCCGATAAAACGCGCGCCTTCATCCGTATCGAGAATGTCATTCAGCTTCTTCGTATCGTTGCTGGTCGCTTCGACAATTTTGCCGTTTTCAAAACGAAGCTTGATGTTTTCGAAGGAAATGCCCTGGTAAATCGTCGGGGCATTGTAAGCAATCACGCCGTTAACGGAGTCCTTCACCGGGGCGGTAAACACCTCGCCGTCCGGAATGTTGAGCTGGCCTGCGCATTTGATCGCCGGAATGCCCTCGATCGAAAAGGTCAAATCCGTCTCTCCCGGACCAAGCAGCCGCACCTCCTTCGTCCGCTGCATCCGCGCCACCAGTGCATCCATCGCGGCTGACATTTTGCTGTAGTCCAAATTGCATACCTCGAAGTAAAAGTCCTCAAACGCTTCGGTGCTCGTGTTCGCCAGCTGCGCCATCGAGGCGTTTGGATAACGCATGATGCACCACTTCGTATGATCTACCCGCCATTGCATCACCGGGCGCTGGTACAGCTTCGTGTACAAGCTCATTTTGTCCGCAGGCACGTCCGACGTTTCGGTAATGTTATCCCCGCTGCGCACCGCCAAGTAAGCGTGCATCTTTTTCATCCGGTTCAGCTCCAGCTCGGCCAGCTGGATGTACATGTCCTCCGTGCCGCCCAGCATCAAGCTCCGCGTCACTTCGGGATGACGGAATTCGACAAACGGATGTCCTCCGGCCGCATACACCTCTTCAATTAGACACTTGGTCAATTCCTGGTCCGACAAGCCGATCATTTCGATTAATACATTTTCTCCCGGCTGCAAGTTAATTGAGTATTTCACCAGGTTTTGGGCAAATTGCTTGAGTCTTGGATCACGCATGAGATTCGCTCCTTTTAGCGACGGTTTATGGAAAGTCTATCCTTATACTGTAGCGCTTTTGCACGGAAAGTTCAAACCGGAGGCAGGCGCTGCGTCTGCTGCGATTGCCCTGCGTGCCCCGGCTACTTTATGATAGGATAGGAACCAGCGTGCTTTGCCTGCTTACCGCTACACGAAAACTGAATGCTCACGATAAGCCGATCAAACAGGAGATACCTATGAAAACAAACGAAGAACAGCTTGCACGGCTGCTGGCCGCGCTGCTCCCTGAACAAACGTATACATTCCGCTCCGGACCAAGCGGCATGAATAATACGACCCAGCTCGTCGAGGCGGATGGACACCGGTATGTGCTGCGCATCTATGAAACGCATCAGGATGTCTCCAAGGTAACCTTCGAGCTACATGTGCTTGAACGGCTGCAGCAGCTTAAGCTGCCGTTCCATACGCCGCAGCCGGTTTACGTCCGCAGCGGCGAGCCGTTTGCCCGCACGGAGGACGGCAAGCTGGCTGTCCTCTTCCGTTATCTGGACGGCGACCGTCCCGCCCTGCCTGTTCCGCAAGGCTCGCTTAGTCTGGGACGTACAACCGCGCTGCTCGTCACGGCCCTGCAGCAGCTGGATGCCGATCCCAGCCCTGCCTATCCGCCCTACTACGAGCTGGAGCTGGCGTCGGATGTTTACTCACTTGATGATGCGCTGCGCTTTTGCGCAGAACCGCCCGCTCCATTCGACGAGCAGGCTGAGGCGCTGAGGCTGATCGGACCTTGGCTGGCCGCTTACCGCGGCCGCCTTCCGCTGCTGAAATCGCTGCCGCATCAGCTCATTCACGGCGACCTGAACCGCACGAACCTGCTTGGCGATGCGGACGGGGCGATTACCGCCGTCCTTGATTTTGAATTCGTTACCCTCGACCTGCGCGTGATGGAGCCCGCGGTTGCGTTGTCTGACCTGATCTTCGGCGGCTGCGAGGAGGACGAGCTGTGGGCGGCGGTCGAAGCATTCCTGCACGGCTACGCCGAAGTAGCCCTGTTGACCGGCCCGGAGGCGGCCGCGCTCCCCTTGCTGATCCAGCTGCGCCGTGTTGATGTGTTTCTGCATTTTCTGTACCGTTATTGGGACGGCGTCGATCCGGCCGATATCGTCAGCCGGCAAATTCAGGCCGCCAGCGACAGCTTGGCCTGGTTCCGTCAGCATGGCGAGCGGCTGGGCGAGCTATGCGCCCGTTATGCCGCTGCGCCGCCCAAGGGCTGAGCAACGGCTGGCTCCCAGCAGCCGGGTACATGGTCCAGCCGCAAGCGCCTGCCCCTGCGCGATACCCTGCACAGCAGAGCAATCGCCGCAAGCTACAGACAGCGGAGAGGACAGGGAAGCTGGAAAACGATGCGTCCGCTTTTACACAGCGTTCCAAAACAAACCAACAGCCGCCCCTCCGCTTCAGGAGCCGCCGGGCGGCTGTTTGCGGCGCAACCGACGCCTGATCGAAGCGGCGCCCACGATCAGCAGCATCGGCAAGATGCCGCCGAACACATTCATCAGCGGCCACATCCCCGTTACCATGTGCGTAAATTCAGCTTCATTGTCGAACATAATCAGGCTTAGCACAAAAATGGACATCGCAATCACCAGCACTAGCAGCCGATTGTTGCGAAGCCTGGTCAGTTGGCTGATACCCTGATTAAGTACAAACAACGCAATTGTCACCTTCATGTAGGAGCCGATTATCAGCGAGATGCCGATGACCGACTCGACGCGCTCTACAAAATCGGCGATGTTGATAAGTCGGGCGATTTGAAACAACGAATATTTCAGCTCAGCGGCCAGCGGCCCGAACGCCATCAGCGTACAAACGGTAGACATCGTCAGCAGCAGTAAATTAAATCCGTACGCACCCAGCATCTGCCTGCGCAGCTGGATGACCTCCTGCCGCCGGGTATACGTCAGCAGCATCGCAAAGACAACAACCTCCGCATACGGAAAGCCAAATGTGAAATACGCCCCCTGCAGGACTGGCTTCCAGCCGCCTGGCAGCAAGGGCAGCAGGCTGCTCGGATGATAATGCGGAACGGACAGCAAAAGCACCGAGACCGCGAAAACAATGAGAACGATCAGCAGCAGGGTGAACATTCGGCACATCACTTCAATGCCGGCCCTCACCGTCAACGCGCTTGTAATCAGGGTCAGCAGGTTAAACACATAATTAGGCGTTTCCGGCATCATGGTTAGGGTGAAAAATCCGCCAATATCAATGGTAATCAATGTGATCATCACAAATAAGTACACCAGAAAAGGCAGCGCAAGCACGGTCGCGACAATTGTGCCGAATGACTGCCTTCCTTGTTCAATCCATGTCCGGTCCGGAGTACGGCTGTGTATAGCGAGCATTAACAGCAGCAGCAGCATGCCGCACAAACCGGACATCAGCAGCGAAATCCAGGCTCCCTGCTTGGCGAACCCCAGAGAGGTGCTCGGCACGTTAATAATGGACGACCCCGTCAGAAACGCGAGGAACAGCGCCGTCATTTGCTTGGAGCTGACTATTTCCTTCCTCGACACGGGCTCGCCTCCCTTCAGACAATGTCCTTCCATGCCGTGCCTCGCTCAAGACTCAAACCAGTTGACGATCCGCCGGGTCGGCTGCTGCAGCAGCATATCCAGCAGTGCGCTTACATTCGGCCAGTCTGCATCCAGCACAAAAATCGCGCTAAAATAGCAATAGACGAGGAAGCAAGCCGCATACAGCCATCGTTCAACGAGACTGCTCCGTTTCAGCTGACGGCTATCGCAGAAAGCAAGCACCGCCAGACTACACATCATCACCAGCGCTCGCTCCATCATTTCAGCACGCCTCCCGCTTCCTTGGAGGCTGCCGGGAGCATCCCTGATGCATTCATCCCTGTAGACGTCACGTGAACCTGCACTGCAACCTCCACGGGCAGCGCAGCAAACCGGTTGTCCCAGTTCGGCTTGATTTGCTTCCACAACGCAGGATGCTGACGGGAGATCGTATTGCCGATATCCAGCACGTCCAGCTTGCGCTTCTGCAGCATCGCTACCGTAGCCCGCAAGCCTTGCTCCACATACTCGCTCATCCGCGCCTCAAAGGCCCGCTCATCCGCGACATCCTTTAATTTGCTGCAGTGCAGCTCCCCGACCGAGCCACGCAGCACCAGCTCATAACGCACGCGGATGTCCTCCCCATTCACATCCACCTTCATGCTGGAATTCATCTGGCGGGCTTCAAAAGCTTCCTTCAGCGGCATGCCTCCTGCGGAGCCTGGAGTTGACGGACACGGCGCGTCAAGTATGCCGTTGCGGTACATATGATTGAGCAAAATGACATTTTCCGTATCAGCCGGCGGCAGCGTCGGCTTTTGCAGCCTGTCGTTTTTGATGACGGCGAGTCCGGCGACAATAGGCAGCTTTGATCTTTCGCCGATTACGACGACGGGCAGCAGCGCCGTCCGGGTTTCGCTTTTCTGCTGCATATTCAGTTCAAGCAAGGTAGTGGAGATTGCCTTCCCGGTATAGGCAAATGAGGTCCGCTCCATCTCCCGCAGCTGCTGGCCCATCGTATTTTCGATCAACGGCTTCAGCTCCAGCAGGTCGCGGGCCGCCCCCTTGGCGATGAGCACCGAAATCGTGCCGCGCGGTTCATGGTCGCGGGAGAAATAATCAAGCAGCCCCTGCATACTGTTGGCCTGAGCGGCGTCTTCGCTGATCAAAATCGCCCGCATATGGCTCCACTGGGCCTTCCGGCCAAGATGCAGCGTAATATCGCGAACCGCGTCAAACACGGATACGCCCTGCGTTCGGATATTGAAGGAGGATGACCTGGACGATGACTGGTCCATCGTTGCTGCTCCGGCGGGCTTGTATAAATGAGTCACCAGGTCAATGCGCCCGCCCTCCGTCAAATCTATGGCCACAGCCTGCACGAACCCCCGCTCCGGCAGCTCCAGCTTGCTCCAGCAGCCGGAGAGCGGCAGCAAGGCAAGCAAGCTGAGCAGACTGACGCAACGCCGCAGGCTCATGGGGAGTTCCCCCCTCGCTGCGGCCCGGAAACCCGCCGATGCAGATGCTTATTGCGCGGCGACCGAAACAGCAGCTTGAGCGGATAACGGATAAACACATCGCGCAGCTGCCGCACCTCCAGCGGAGCCAGCCCGCTTAAATACGGCTGTCCAAGCGATCTCAAGCTGGTCAGATGCAGCAAGGTCAGCAAAAAGCCGATCATCAGGCCAAAGCCGCCCAGCGTCGCCGCGCCGATCATCAGCGGGAACCGAAGAATCCGCAGCGTAACGGCGAGATTGTACTGCGGAATGGCAAAAGACGCGATACCGGTTGCGGCCACCACAATAACCATGATCGGCGATGCAATTCTCGCTTGAATGGCCGCCTGGCCGATGACCAGCGCCCCAACGATGCTGACCGCCGAGCCAACCGGCTTGGGCAGCCGCACCCCCGCCTCCCGCAGCAGCTCGAAAAAAAACTCCATCACAAACGCTTCAATAAATGCTGGAAACGGTATACCTTCCCGCGTATCCAGAATCGCGAGCAGCAGTACCGTAGGCAGCAGCTCCGGGTGAAAGGTGGAGAAGGCGATATAGATGCTGGGCAGCGTCAGCGCCAAAGTAAACGCCCCAATCCGCAGCAGCCGGATCAGGGAGCCGTGCAGCGTCCGCTGGTAATAATCCTCTGACGTGCTGAAAAATTCGACAAACAAAGCTGGGCCAATCATGATCGAAGGCGAGCCCTGGGCCATAACGATAATTTTACCGTCCAGCAGCGCCGACACAGCCACATCAGGCCGCTCGGTAAACCGGTATTGCGGAAACGGCGTAAACGTCGAATCCTCGATCAGCTCCTCCAGATAGGAGGTCTCCAAAATATCGCAATCCATGCTCCGCTCCAGCCGCTGCCGGAATTCCGTCAGTGTCTCCGGGTTGACGGCCCCGTCCAGGTAGCCGTAGACCAGCATATTGCCGCAATTTTTCCCCGTCCGCACCAGCCTCATTTTAAACAGCGGGTTGCGCAGTCGGCTGCGCAGCAGACCCATATTCGTTTCCATATGCTCGATCGCGCCCTCGCGCGGACCGATCACAGACGGCTCATTAATCGGCTCAGTGATTTGCCTTGTTTGCAGACTATATGTCTTGTAAGCAATCGCTCCGGCCCATGTATCGAAGAAAAGCACAACATGCCCAGCCGTCACTTGCTCTACGGCGGCGTCCATCTGATGCAGCACGATCGCCTTTTGATCCGCCGTTCCCTGGCCTTCAAAGAAACGGATCACCTCGCTCGCCTGCAGCGACGGCTTGTCCTGCGGCTGTTGGGCAACGATGCCTTGGATCACTTCATGCATGTAGCTGAAATCCGTATCCTTCACCATCGAGGAGAAATAAACGGCGAGAGCTTTCTCTGTCAATGCTTCGCCGTAGCTCCACGGCTGCAGGATCAAGTCGTCGCAGTCGACGAACAGAGACTGCAGCCGATCCCGGTTATCGGACAGCTTGGGTGAAATCATCGCGTTTGCTCCTTTCCCGAAGATGAGGGGACATACGTTGTATGATTTACCATTCGTGAGAAGATTATGTTCGCCGCAGCCAGAAAACGAGAAAAAAGCCGGCGCTTCTGGCGCCAGCCTGGTACTTCGGGTAGAGCGCCGCTTTCGCACTCATGATGCCGCTCGTCTGACAGCACTGCGCTTTAATTAAGCACGCCTGCAGCAGCCAGCTCTTCCTTGCTGAAAAAATTATGTAGCTCGCGCTCAGCGCTCTCCGGCGAGTCGGAGCCGTGGATCACATTTTCGCCGACATACGTTGCGAAATCGCCGCGAATGGTGCCGGGCGACGCTTCCAGCGGGTTCGTTTTGCCCATCATGATGCGGGATACCTCAATCAGGTTGTTGCCTTGCCAGATCATGGCGAATACCGGACCAGACGTAATAAAGTCAACGAGTTCCCGGAAAAATGGCTTTTCCTTATGCTGTCCATAGTGACGCTCAGCCTGTTCGGTCGAAATGGTCATCATCTTGGCGCCAACCAGTACAAAGCCCCGATTTTCAAAGCGCCGTACGATATCACCGATCAATTGACGTCTGACGCCGTCCGGTTTTACCATCAAAAATGTATGTTGCATCTTCGCACCCACTCCATTCGGCAAATATTTCCAAGCTCGGTTGCGTGTCCACCAGTATACCCATCCTCCGACACCGCTATACCGAATGACGGAGTCTGGCTTCACCATACCATACCCTTATTGTAAAGGTAAAGTTAACCAAACTATGTGAGTAAACTCACAACCTGCCGAATGAAGTCAGCAAAGCTCCGGATCAAAGCACTTTCAATGAACTGCATCCGTGTTTTTTGCGGTAGATCTTCTTGCGATTACGGAATCCTTCAGCTGCGCTGGAAACTCCAGCCTTATGGCCGGATCGTAACCCGAGTGCCGATCGGCACAAGCCGGGACAACGCCAGCACATCCGCATTGTACATCCGGATGCAGCCATGGGAGGCCAACGTGCCGATGGAAGCCGGATTGTTGGTCCCATGAATGCCGTAATGAGGCCGGGACAGTCCCATCCAGAACACACCAAACGGCCCGCCCGGATTCGGCTGCTTATTTATTATCGTATATTCGCCAAGCGGCGTCTGGGTCAGCATCGTCCCGATGCCGATCGGGTATGAATGCACAACCTGGTTTCCGTCCAGCAGATGCAGCATCCGGTCTGACAAGTCCACAATAATCCGAAATACAGGCATGATCACACGCCCTCCTTCTGCTTGATCCTCTTTGCTTCAGGATATGCAGAAGAACCGGCAAATGCCCGCCGCGCTCCGCCGGTGTGGACCACCGGATACGGAAACGGCCTGCCTTCGCCGGCTTTCCCTGATTCGTGGCTATTTAGGAAGCTGGTTTCCCCATACCGCAAGCAGCGCAAGCACTTGCACGAGACAAATCGCGGGGATGCCCAGCGCAAACGAGCGATGCTTCGTTTTATGCCGCCACAGCCGCATAGCGATCCACATCCCGGCTGCTCCGCCGACAGCTGCGATCAGAAACAGCCGTTTTTCGGGAATACGCCACGACTTCCTTCTGGCCTTGCGTTTGTCCATGGCCATCAGAATAAGCCCGGTCAGATTGATCAGCACCGCATAAATCAACAGAAAACCCACGTTTCGCCCCTTTCTGCCAGCAGCAGCCGTCCGCTTCGCAAAAGCCAGCTTTGGAGCTTTAAGTTGCTGCCTGCGCCGCCTGCACGTCTTCATGCTCCGCCTCGACAAACTTCAGCTTCGCTCCCAACATGCCGAAGCTGCCCGTCACATCATCATACCCCCGTTCCAGATGCTCGACTCCGGTCACAAACGTAGAACCCTCGGCTGCCAGTCCGGCCAGGACGAGACAAGTGCCGGCCCTCACATCCGTCGCATGCACCCAGCCGCCCTTCAGCGGACGGCCGCCGCGAATAAACGCGCTTTCCTGGCGCACCTCGATATCCGCTCCCATCCTGCGCAGCTGCGGCACATGGTTGAACCGGTTCGGGTATACGCGCTCCGTAATAATGCTTTTGCCCGATGCGCGAGTCAGCAATGCCGTCATCGGCTGCTGCAGGTCCGTGGCGAAGCCCGGATACATCGAGGTGCGGATTCGCGACGCCCGGATCAGCGAGTCGCTGTGCGCGGTCACGCTGTTCTCACGAATATCCAGCTCCAGACCGCATTCCTCCAGCTTGGCGAGGCACGAGCCCATATGCTCCGGGATCACATCCCGTACCGTGACCGTTCCGCCGGTCATCCCTGCGGCCATCAGGAACGCTCCTGCGATCAGCCGGTCCGGAATAACCGTGTGCAAGCCGCCGTTCAGATACGGCACGCCTTCGATGCGGATACGATCGGTCCCCGCTCCATAGATGCGCGCGCCCAGCGCGTTCAGGAAAGCCGCTGTATCCACCACCTCCGGATCAACCGCCGCATGATACAGATTCGTCCGTCCCTTCGCCCGGACAGCGGCCAGCATCGCATTGATCGTGGCCCCGGACGTAATCGTATCGAAATAAATGTCTGCGCCGCTCAGCGCCTTCGCCTCTACGATGTAGTGGTCCTCAGCAAAGGTTACCTGCGCGCCCAGCGCCTGAAATGCTTTAATATGCTGGTCAATCGGCCGCTGCGAGAAATCGTCTCCACCCGGGAAACCAAGCGTCACCCGGCCGAACTTGGCCAGCAGCGCGCCGACGAAATAATAGGAAGCGCGGTATGACCCGGCTTTGCCGGGATCAATCGTAGCGCTGTGTATGTAGCGCGGGTCCAGCCACAGCTCGCCGGAAGGCTGTCGCTCCAGACTCAGACCGATCTCCTGGCCGATCCGGGCGATCACCTTCACGTCGTCGATTAGCGGAATGCCTTCCAGCCTTACCTTGTCGTCAGCCAGGCAAGCAGCGGCCAGCAGAGCAAGCGAGCTGTTTTTGGAGCCCGGCACGCTTACCGTTCCCAGCAGCCGTCCGGCCGGTTCAATTTCAATGTATCGCACAAGCCTTCTTCCCTTCCATCTGCTGCAGTCCATGCAGGCTGCTGTATGTTCATCTCAGGTTGTTCGTCTTCTATGGGTACGGTCAGCCGGGGTCCAGCTCCAGCATGTAACCGCTGCCTCTGACGACGCTGATCGCAAAGGTATGCTTGCCGTATTTTTTTCGAATCCGGTAAACCAGCGCGTTCAGCTCGTCCATCGTCACATCCGGCACGCCTTCGCTTCCCGCAGTACGCTCCGGCCAGACCGCGCGCTTGATCTCTTCGATCGCCACGAGGCGATCCGCCTGCTCATGCAGCAGCTGCAGCAGCAAATATTCCTTCTCGGACATCGCGATCCGTTTCCCGTCCACCACACATTCCCGCTTCTCCCAGACGATCACGGCCGCTGCCGCCCCGCCGGACAGATCCGGCACTTGCAGCTGCTGTGTCAGACTGAGCGGTTCGAACTCCAGCGTCTGATCCGCAAATAAATAAGAAAAATGCAGCACCGTCATTCCCTTCGCCAGCCGCACGATGTCAAAGGATTGCAGCGGATATCCGACATGCGGCTCCACCATCGCTCCGTTTAACTCCGTACCGTGACGGGAACCGAGGTCGTACAGCACGGCCCGCTCCCCTTCCCGCCGGATCACAGCATGCTTTCGGGAAATAAAGGCATTGGAAAATGCGTAATCAGGAGCGTCATTGTTCGTCGCCCGCCCGATGACCGTTTCATCTGAAGCCAGATCGAGACATGTTCCTGAACGAAACGGCTCCCCGCGGATCACATACAAACAAGCGTAAGGTTCCAGAACATTCCCCTCCACCAACAAGCCGCCATGCCAGAAGCTCCTGCCGACGGCATATACAGTTTGACTCATTTTCATCATAGCGCATTTTATGTTGGAAGGGAAATGCCAGTATGCTGACGGCACGGTGACTGCTCAGTCATGCGACGCCGCTTCCGCCATATCTTGACAGAGCATGCTATAATAAGGTTGCGAAACAGCGGGGCCACGCCCGAATAAGATCAGGGCTACCCGTCTGTCTGAAACCGAAACCGATTACAGCCAAAGCTAGGAGCACGACTATGCGCCCTTCCATCCGCCTGAGTTACACGATTCTGATCTTGCTTGCGCTCATCCTGGTGCCTACATCCGAACACTTGTATGAACTGCCTGTTGCGCCGGAATTGCCGCCCCCTGCTCCGCTTCCGGTCATCGAATATGCAACCGACTGGACGCCGGAGCAGCTTGCCCGAAAGCCCAACATTATCATCGTGCTCAGCGAATCGTTCTGGGACGTAACGAAGCTGACCTCACTCGAATTCAGCCGCGATCCGATCCCGATGTACCATGCGCTGGCCAAACGTTACACGTCCGGGACGATGCTGTCTCCGATGTTCGGCGGCGGCACGGCCAATGTAGAGCTGGAGGTGCTGACGGGGTATTCCTACCGGTTTTTCCCTCCGGAGTCGATCGTCTACGAGCAGTTTCTCAAGCAGCCGACGGCCTCCCTCGCCAGCCAGTTGAATGGACAAGGGTATACGACAACCGCCATTACCCCGTTTCATCAATGGTTTTTTAACAGCGCCGAGGTGTACCGGCATATGGGCTTCTCCAAATATATCAGTCTGGAATATTTCAATCCCGATGAGTATGTCGGGCCATACATCGGCGACCACGCGGTGGCCCGGCGTATTATTGAAGAAAGCGAGCGCAGCCCAGGCTCCGACCTGATCTTCGCCAATACGATGGAAAATCATTATCATTATTGGCCAGGCAAATTTAACCGCAATACCATCGACGTTAAAAACCACGGCTCCGCCTCGGCGGAAGCTGTCGGCATCGCGGAAACGTACGCCCAGGGCGCCCAGGGCGCGGACCAGATGCTGCAGGAGCTGGTCATTCATTTCAGCCGCGTGAAGGAGCCGACGATCCTCGTCTTTTTCGGCGATCATCTTCCGTCGCTGGAGAAAAATAAAGTCTACACCGAAACCGGCTACATCACCGGCGAGCAGGACCCGGATTTCCTGCGCAAAATGCATGACGTTCCCGTGCTTGTCTGGAACAACTATTTGCCCGATCTCCCTCAGGACTCGCTCGATCTCAGCCCGGCCTTTCTCGGGCCGTACGTGCTCAAGCTGGCCGGGTTGCAAGGCAGCGCTTACTCCGACTATTTGAGCGGGCTGTACAAGCAGATGCCGATCCTGCCGCCGGTGGAGGACTACGACCGCTTCGACATTAACCGGACCTTGGCGGATGACTGGCAAGCACGCCAGCAGCAGCGGTTCCAGCAGGAGCAGGAGAATGCGCCCCTGATCCTGGAGGAGGACCGTCCGTTTACGCTGGGCTACGGCAAGCCGGAAATTCGCAGCCTGACCCCGGCGCTGCTCCATGAAGGAGGCGAGGGCAAAGGGGCCGTCACGCTAAAGGTAACAGGCGGCCGCTTCGGCCTCGGAGCAGTCGTCTATATGAACGGCAAGCCGCTCAAAACCGAATGGCTGAGCGAGTCCGAGCTGAGTGTCAGCCTGCCCCGCAGCGCTTACAGCAAGTCCGGCACCTTGACCGTCGAGGTGAAGGTGCTGGACTCCAAGGAGCACGTGCTCGCCAGCTCGGAGCAGGCCGAGCTGCCAGTTGCTCCGCACGGCAAGCCGTGAGTCGGGGTTAATCCTTGATGCTCGGCGGGCAGCAAGCATCGTCGGCATATCGAAACAGCACAGAACCGTGGAGCCGTCGGGCTCCGGGTGCTGTGCTGTTTGTTTAGTCCATTTTCAATTATAAAGCTGCATAGAAAATAGACAGCAAAAAGGAGTTTCCTAGTTGTATGTCGAACAGCAGACGCAAATTACACCCGTTTTTGATCTCTGAACTCCCTATCAATTAATGTCTTTTTAAAATAATTCCATCAATAAACGCATTACCCACATGGTCACCTGCCACTACACGAACCATTAACTTCACCGTAGTCGAACTTGTTGTGAAAACATGAGTCCAATCATATTTAATGCCGGGATGGACACCATGACCATCTACAATCATCTGACCAGTCTCTATCCAAAATCCAACCGCTTAAAGAATATGTGGTGTGTGGACTTACCTGAATAAACCCCGAGTCGGATACCACATTTGTTGAATCATTTTAGGGCAGATAAAGAAACTGCCAGTGGACCAGTCACTGTATTCAATAAGATAACTGATGACCAAACGAATGTAGGCATCGTGACTGGGGAAACACCCCTAAAGCGTTCGGCCTGGGCGAGTGGAGACATATACTCTAGTTGCAGCCAAACTTGTTTGAGCTAGACAGCGAAACGCTCCTTTTCTTTGCCAAGAACATGAGCCAGTACTTGCGGAGACTTCAGCCTCCATAAGCTGTTCTCAGAGCCACTACAGTATGGCTTGCATCGGATCTTATTCAGACATGAATTTCAATAACATTTGTACTAAGCTTGTTTTAGAATGAGGGTAGGCCATCGGTTCTCCCCTTCTTGGTTTGCGCGACACTTACCATTTCGGAGGAACCGATGACTTTTCCTTTTCATTTTTGCGAACTTAATTGTACGTGATCAACGCGAGGATTAATCGCGCGTGGATTGATAGTTTTTATTTACTAACTTTGAAGTAAATAATGCCATTAGTAATGTCCAAGTAAACCTTACCTCTTAGACTATTCTTCTTAAATATATTCATTAAAATCATTACTATAAACCCACTTTGAATTTGATGCTTTCACTATACTTATGTCCATTTCAGGCCGCCAACTGGGGGCGACTTCTTCCCATGGGTATGAGTCTTTAAACTCTAGGAATTTCTCATCATTAAGCTTTATGAATCCTCTCAAGGAATACGTAGAAGGTCCAAGGGGAGATAGCCTGCTTGAATTAGGAACATCGGCGATCCAATAACACTCCTTGAAATCCCCCAAATTAGGGAACCTCTCACTGAGAGGCTGGGTGTCAGTACGTATGATGCCAATGTTGTTTTCTTCAATCTCCGCAGTATTATCCATTGCTAGCAAGCTCAAAATGACAATAACCACAAGCCCGGCAAGATATAACCATAACTTTTTCTTCCTAGTCATTTATCATTCACCTGTTAGGTTTATATGGATTTGTACTAGTTGAGGCGGGACTTACAATTATTACCAATTACAAGTATGATGTGCCCTAATGTTTTATGCCAATTTTCGGAGTCACCATTGTTTATACCATAAGGAGTACCCGTAATTTACGGGCTTTCTCTAACTAACTCGAAATAATCCCCGCCATTTCCAACAATTAATGTATCTTTATCCTTGATCATAAAACTAGAGCCTATTTTGTTCTTGCCAGGTATAATCCAAGGCACCTTAGACGTGTTGTCTTCAAAAACGCTAACAACACTAATTGAATTCACTTCAATTCCCAAGCTAGAAAAAGTAACCTCACTATCATTTTCTTTTGCAAACTCCTCCCTAGTAAGAGAGCTAATTTTATAAATTGGATTCTTTAGAATTGTTTCGTTAAAAATAGTTACTGCTTCAGTACCATAAGTTATTTTTTTGCCGAGAATGAATTGTATATCCTCATCGCTATGCGTAGTAATTGTACCGCTGGCCAATAATTTTTTTATGATCCAATCTCCATAAAATAGAGTATCTTTTTTTTCTAATACGGAAGATACTTGATTAAATTCATTTAACGAGTTTTGTGACGTCTGTTCTGGAGTGGTTACACTACGTTTTTCTAGATCATTACATGCAGTTGTGAAAGAAACAACAAGTACAATAACCAAGTATAAAAAAAATCTCACAAGTGCCAACCCTTTCAAAATTATTTACTATAAATGAGCAAAATCGGATACAAAAAATTACAGCGATACTTTAGGCTAGTTTGAACCGCTCACAAACGATATGAAAAGGACGCCGCTAGTTGAAATGGTCTCCGTCTCCAAGGAACGATCCCGGCACAGGAACGCACGCAAGCCCTTAGGTTCTCCGAAAGCATGCTCCGGCCAGCACAGCAGAATAACGGCGTTGTCGATGTCGTTCAACGCACCTTCGTACCGATACGTCCAGTAGGAAGAACCGTTTACGGTCACGAGGCAAACGTCTCCCTTATGGACGTAAGTAGCGAATTCCTTAACCGAAATGCGAATGCCCTGCGGGTAGAGTATCCGATTGCTCTTAAGCGCCCCGATCAGATGGGTACCTGCGGCCATATAGCTGTCAATGACACGTGCACAAGTAAACAGGAATCGACCAGCACGTACCCGCTATGAGGTGGAGCGGCAAAGTCGCCGTCATATCGCAGATGCGGTCGATTTTGTGTAGACCGTACCATCTGAAGAGCTTTGGTTTTGTCTTAAAGATCAATCGAATGATGCGAGACAAGTCTACGCATCCCACGACAGTAGCTTGAAGCTGGGGCCCCAAACCATCTTGCCCAGCAGATGCGAATGATGAAAACCGGTGAACTCCATCAGAGCCTCAGCCTGTGACGAAGGCTTGGTTTTCAGCGCAATCGTATCATCATGGATGACGAACAAAGGCTCCGTATTCCTGTTCGGAGGCTTGTACCACCGACGAAGAGATTCCGTCTTCACTTTGTTTTGCAGGACCCCTTCTTCTCACTTGCCTTGCTCATTTATAGTTATTTAGATTTTTTGGGAACAATCGGATAATCCCTTGAATAATCGCCATTAACAAAAATTTCCCATTCATCCAATCTTCTCCTATAAAGTCCTTCTGAATATATTCTTCCTTCCTTTGTAGTGACATGTGCCCAATCTATAAACTCATCTTTTAACTGCTCATTGCTATATTTTCCAGACACTATTAATTTTGCAACTTCAGAGTAATTCAGTTGCAGAACTTTTTCACCAGCGTTGAAAACAAAACTAACCAGTGCATCGAATTGTTGTTGATTTAGTTGAACACTATGATTGTTTGCCCATTTACTTACTGAATCTATACGTGATTGCAAATCTTTATGAAGCAGCTTAAGAGCTTCTGCTTCGGTAAGTTCGGTAAATTTTTCTCCCTTTTTTATGACGTGACCATATCCAATTGTTAGATTTTTATTGTCTTGTCCAGCATACGGCTTGGCATAAAACTGTTCATAGTCAGCAACAAATTTAATTAAACTTTCACTAACATTCGTTGGATTATTTCGTCTTTCAAAGTAGTCTTGTTTCAATTTCTCCTGTTCGTCCTCGTTACATCCATCGCAAACTGGGTAGTTTCCAGTACGATCTGTATATATCAAAGGATTATTACTCACATACGTATAAAGATTCAAACTCAACGGATTCTTAATATCCCCTTCATACGTATCCTCATTAATAAACCGCCCCATGCCCGGATCATACCACCGCGCCCGCAAATACTGCAGTTCCGTGCTGCTATCCCAGAACTCGCCGCTGTATCGGAAAGGTTGCACCACTGTCTCCTGCTCCGTTTGCGGTTTTCCCCAGATATCGTACGTGTACGTATTCAAGACCTGGCCGCTTGCGCTCACAAGACCTACCACATCGCCGTGTCCATTATGCATATAGTAGGATTTAGCGCCTGAGCTGTCCACCCGTGCAACGAGCTGGGTACCGCGAATGTAGCTGGCCTTGTGCGAAACCACGCCTGCGCTAACACGGCCTTCCGCTATGATATTCGCGCCATCATAGTAATATCTCGTGGTCACGCCCTGCTCCGTTCGCTCGGTCAGAAGACCGTCTCCATTATACGTATAGGATACCTCGCTCCCCGATTTCGCAGTTGCTGCAGTTAACCGATTCTTCTGGTCGTACGTGTAGCTCTGGTCCGTCATCATGAATGGCTTTGAAGATTGGATCGTTTGCCGATTGCCGCGATTGTCATACGTATAAGTTTCCTGATACTCACTGGAGGTCTGAATTCGGCTCAGCTTGTCATAAGCAAAGCTGTTCGTCAGTCCGTCCTCAACCCGTTCCTCTTGATTCCCCTGCAAATCATACGAATATTGATAGTGATGAAGGGTCCCTTTTCCCGTTTGTACATAGGTAAGCGTCGTTTTTAGTGTCTCATAATTCCAGCTGCTTGTCAGTCCCTGAATCAGACTAAGGGAGCCTAGCTGACCATTTTTTTTGTAAGCGTAGGTTGCATCCCATTGGGCCGAATTCGTCCCCACATGCTGTAGACGATTCCGATCATCGTAGCGATACTCCGTTACTTTTCCAAACGGATCGGTCATCTTTGTCCGGTTACCTTGATCATTGTATTCATACTTCAGCTCTTTCTCATCCGGGAAAGTTACCTGAGCCAGCCAACCTGTTGCGGAGTCGTAGCCATAACTAGTCAATCCCGTCTGATCCTCCATGGACAGTCTTCGCCCTGCTGCATCCTGCGTATAGGAGATCACTTCATCGCCCGTGGTCACGGTATCCAAAAAGTTGCGGTTGTCGTATACATAACTAGTAGCACGTCCATTACGATCTATCTTCTTTGTCATATTGCTGTTATTGTCGTAATCGTATCGTTCTACCTGTCCCGCTGGATCCACTCGGCGAAGCAGTCTGCCCATTTCATCAAAATGCTTGACTAGTTTATTCCCATCCGGATAAACAACTTCGGTTAACTGACCAGCCTTATTGTAGGTGTACGATGTTGTTTCGTCTATGCCGTTCGTTACTGATTTTACGCGTCCCATGACATCATAAGCATACTGGGTTTTTGTGACACCATCCGCAGACTGATTCGCTTTTTCATCTACCGATTTGACTTGTCCTGCAAGCGTGTAAGTCATTTGGCTCGAGCTCGTTAGCACATCTGTGTTGGAATATGTTTCTTTTTTGAACACTCTTCCCATAACATCCATCCATTGCTTGCTTGAATTCTTCTCAGGGTCCGTCTCCTCTACGGTTCGAGTTACGTCATCGTAGCTCACTGAAGCGTCCCCTCCTCCGGGCAGCGAGGTTAGGATCAAGCGGCTCCAATTGTCATATTGGTAGGTCGTTTGATGTTCTGCTCCATCTTTCATCCACTTCAGCCGACCGTATGCATCATAATCGTAGCTGACCGCACTCTTGCCAACGATTCCCGTTTGGACCTTCATGCCAAGAGGATTCCACTTTGTTATCGTCTTAACCTCGGTCGGGTCAATCTCCGTAATCGTGTTATCCGTATCATTGTATTGAAGCGTATGAGTGCTTTGATCCGGATGCTTGACCGTCAGTAACCTGCCTAACTTATCGTAAGTATATTCGGTTGTGTGATCATTGCCGTCAATCAGCTTGGTCATTTGACCGGTCAGCTTGTTGTACTCATATTTCTGCGTAACTGTTGTCGGCTGGCCGTCTGCATTAGTTGCAACAACAGACTGTTTGGTCGGAAAGCCTCCTCCGTAGGTCAAGCTGTATTCAAAATTGACTTCTGTGTTGCGGTTATCATTTTTAAGCGTTACTTTAGTTGGATTGCCCTGAGCATCATACACGTATTCCGATTCTGCCATCACGGTTCCGCTGACGCTATTTTCTCTTACTTTTGTACTTTTGATGCTGTTGTTACCCGGGTATCGTTCAATTTCTGTATAAGCTGTTAAACCCTCAGCCACAGGTGTTGATGCCGATTTCAACAAATGGGTCTGTTCATCGTAGGTGTAGGTTGTCGTCACCTCGTCTGGCGTCGTTTCAGATATCATATTGCCGTAGTCATCGTACTTCTGCTTAGCGGTAGCTGCAGTTGAGTTCACGGAGCCCTTGCTATGAGTCACCGTTGTCTCATCCGGCACAGGCAGCTTTCGTTTGGTGTCATATACCTTTTGAATCGTCTTGCTCTCTGTAGTGCCAACCGCTGATTGGACTATTTTCGTTTGATAATACATGGATGGTGTCTTATCATCGACAAATTGTTTTTCATACGTAAACGTAGTGTGCGTTAGATCCGTATTCATAGTTGTATTAAAAGTCGTGCTTACGCCATAACTAGAATCCCCGCCGCTATAAGCCACATAATTTTTTGTTTCGCTCGTTCCGTTCGCATAGTTAATTACATCAGCTCTGGATTCGACGCTATAGAAGCTTTCATACTCCCCCTGTTTACCAATAGTTCGCCATTTTTGAGCATATGTGTACGCTGTATTAGCTTTAGTCGGATGTTCCACATTTTTCAACAGCACATAATAATTATTTTCCGGCTCATCGTAGTTCGGAAGTAAATTAAACGCAGCGCCCTTGGTCTCATACGTATACGTAGTCTTGCGATCTAATGGATCGGTTGCGGAAATGAGCAGCTCCTTATTCGAACCGGAAGCGGCCTGCTTGGCCAGACGGACAATCTGCTCGCCCTTTGTTATGACAACCTCGGTGCTCGAATACGTAATCGCTATCTGATTTCCCAATGCATCCGTGACTTTGGTGAGTACATCCCCGTAGCCATCTTGATACGTATATTGGAACGTAATTTGATTGCCAAACGCATCCGTGATCAGGATCAGCTTGCCGTCACTCGTAAAGTATTGCTTTGTACCGTCGAGATAAGTCAATACTCTGTACGATGCCCGACCTTCTACGGTTTTACTTGTATCCGAGGAAAGCGTGACATCTTTCCACGGGTATCCGATTAATTTATTGTCAGAGCTGACCTCATAGGAAGCCCCTCCTTGCATACGCAAGTAGTTTACGCCTCGTTTGCTCTCAATCGAAGGAATATCCCATGACCAGCCTTTGCCTAGAGGTGATGTTAACGTATTTCTGGCTGCATTTCGGACCGTTTGGCCGTTTAATGTAGCTCCTCGTAAAACAACCTCTCCTTTAGGATAAAATAACGCCTTCAGTTCAAGTCCCGTATGCAGCTGTCCTTCCTTCGGAATATCAAAGAAGTATGTCGTAAACGGTTGGTCAACTCCCGGTGTTCTTTTTCTAAAGTTGCCGGTTTCCAGTTTTTTTTGTTGCTCTTCTAACACGCCTTGAACGGTTTCATAATAAAGGATTCTATGCCACGGGTTATGCCAGTATTTATCTGTAGCAGGAACCCCGATGGTTCGAATAAAGGGACTTACGGAGTAGTGGTACTTGTACTCAAACTTATCCACCATGTTATCGACAGAACCAGCGCTTGAACTTGAATAATGATGTTGGACATCTACATAATACTTAGCGCCGAACTGCATGGTATAGACTGGAACAACATCTACATCCTTGTCATAATAATAAGAATTTGAGCTATCGTATCTCCGGGTTAGACCAAATGAAAGACCATTTCTTCCCGGCAAAGTCATATCCGTTGCCTGAATGCTTAAATCACCCGTCATGGTCGAAATCGACTCTCCGCCATTCGCAATCGAAAACGGAGCTTGATCCGTTTTCACCGACAACCGTTTAATCACTGTTTCATCATACGTAGTTGGACGAGTCGACGCCAGACTGGCCCTTGCGCTCATTGGCCGTGAATACGTACTTCCTACTACTGTAGAGGTGTAAATAGAATCGGTAACCGCAGGACTGTAGACACTATCCGTCACTGTAGCACCCAGTAACTCTTCAATTGTCGGTACATCCAGCTTTTTTTGAGGGTCATATTGATACTTTTCGGTAAGCCGAATACTATCACTAAGCTCATCCTGCTGCTCCTGAACGGCGGGGTCCATTTGCAATAAATGTTCTTTATACGATGTGCCGTCACTTGCTTGCTTTTCAAGTGCCTGCTGCAATTGAAAGATCGAGTAGCCTTCGTTCAAAGCCTCAGCAAGCTCTGTCTCTTCAATGCCAAATTCGTGGCTTAACAAGCTTAATGTCAGAACCGGTTCCGCAGTTTTTATCGTCGTTTGTATATCCATTTTGTCTACAGCTTCAACAACCTCAGCCACGCCCTTGTCGTAACCAAGTGCCGGGGTAACGCTAGACATCATAAGCAAGCAAGAAAGAAAAACAAGTAAGACACTCTTCTTCATGAGACCTCCCGCATTTCATTAGATTTAGTCGTTAATGCTCTACTACGGCGTATACACAAATTTCATCTCATCTGCGTACACAACTCCCGAACCCGTACTACCAGTTCCAATCAAAAATACATGGACTCTGGCCCAGGCGGAATTCGCCGGAACTGTACCGGTTAGCTCCTTCGCTATATATCCTGTCGAGCTTGAGGCTTGCTCCGCACCGGTATGCCAGCCTGTCAGATTGCCTGCCGCATCGTAAAATCCGATGGAAAATGCTGTTTTGGCGCCAACTAATTGTGCGGCGTAAATTTGCCCCGTTAACCGATACGCCCGTCCCGGTTCGATGACAACATCATGCAGCAAAGCTACGGATTTCGTTGCAGCAAGCTGCTGGCTTACAGTTTTCTGGGCCTGCTTGCCTGCCTTCACCGCATTTTTTTCAATGGCATAGCTTGCTGCCGAGCCTTCGCTTTCCCAATTTCTCCAGCCATCCGCTACGCCATTGCTGCCTGTATCGCGCTCAAACCCTTCGTTCGTCAACAGATTCGATTCCGCTGTATAGGCAAACCGCATTTCATCCATGTAAATTTTTCCTGAACTGTTGGCTGCATCGCCTACCAGAAAAATATGAATTCTGGCCCACGTTGCATCGGCAGGTACCGTACCCCGAAGCTCCTTGGATAGAAACCATGACGAGGCTTTATCCTGCACGGCGCCCGAATGCCAGGCAACAACTTGTCCCGCCGAATTGTAAAACGCCGCGACTAACCAAGTTTTTGCTTGCTGCAGCTCGGCAGCATACACTTGACCACTTAACCGATAAGGCTTGTTGGCCTCGACCAAAATATCCTGCATAACCGCTGCGCTTCCGTTAAGCAGCTGCTGACTTGATAGATGCTGAGCGTAATTTCCGGAAGCAGCCATCAGAGATTCGGCTTTATAGTCAGCTGCAACTCCATCCGACTCCCACGTCTTCCAGCCATCCGCTACGCCGCCTCGCCGTTTATTTTGCTCGAAGCTGCTGTTGGAAAGCAGGTTGGATTCCGTTTCGTAAGCAAACCGCATCTGATCCACATAAAGAGTTCCCGAGCTTCCAGGCGCTTTGCCTTGCAAATAAATATGGACTCTCGCCCAGCTCGCTCCTGCCGGAACGGTGCCTCGAAGCTCTCTGGATAAAAAGGTTGGCGATGGCTGTTCCTGCAAACCGCCTGAATCCCAGCCTACCACCTGGCCGGATGAGTCGTAGAAGCCGATACTAAACATCGTTTTCGCCTGAACCAAGATCGGAGCGTAAACTTGTCCGGTAAGCCGATACGGCCTGCCCGGCTCCACGAATAGATCGTGCAGCAAAGCTGCTGTGCCCTGACCCAGCTGCGTGCTGCTCATTCGCTGGACATGTTTGCCGGAAGCGGCGTCTGGGCTATCCGTGTCGTAGCTGGCAACAACGCCGGAGGTTTCCCAACTCGCCCAGCCGTCCGCAAGCCCTGTGCCACGGGTACTGCGCTCGAAATCCCCATTTGTAATCAGATTCGGCTCGGTTGTATAGACAAACTGCATGTTGTCCGCGTAAAGCGTACCGCTGCCGCCGCTCCCTGTGCTTTGTAAATAAATATGAACCCTGGCCCGGGCAGCGTCAGCAGGAACAATACCTTCTACAGATTTGGATAAATAAGATAGCGAAGGTTGTTCTTGATGCCCTCCCGCATCCCACTTGACTACATTTCCTGACGCATTATAAAAGGCAATGGCAAAAATAGTCCTTGCCTGATTCAAGTAAGGCACGTAAATTTTTCCTGACAATTGATAGCGCTTGTTGGGCTGCACATCCAGATCATGGAATAATGCAATCGTTCCTCCGTTCAAGCTGCTGCTGGACATTTTCTGGGAGCGCTTGCCTGACATTACACTTAGTGATTCAATCTCATACTTGGCCGACGCGTTTTCGGATTCCCAGTTGACCCAAGCATCGGCGAGGCCGTTTCGTCCGGAATAAAGCTCGAAATCTCCATTGACAATTAAATTTCCTGACGTTTTCTCGACCAGGTTCCCGTTCGCATCATACCGGTATTCTGTGACATCGGTTGCTCCTCTCACAAACCGCAGCTTGCTGGAGGGATCATAGAAATAATCAGTGCTTGCCGCAGCTGAAAATGGAAAAAGCAAACCTACGCTCAAAAGCAATACAATTAAGCTGGAGCAGTATTTCAAAATATGCATCGTGTCCCTCTCTATTCAGCTGGAATTATTGAAATTTCATGAGAAGCGCTGCAGCTATTCAATTTCGTAAATCGAAACGGCATCGAGCCAATATGTACCTTGTCCATAAGCTGTGTCCGGTGTCACAATGACAATAGCTCGTTGAGCGAGTGGAGGAGCTGTACTTGTCACGATCACCTTGGTCCAGTCGGAGGTTCCGGTTACTGCGGCTGAGGACGCTTGGTTGGCCCAAATCCAGTTTCCTTCCGCATCTTGCCAATAGGTTTTAAGAAAAACGCCATGGCCCGTAACTGCTGCCGTTTTAATGTAGGCAGACATCGCAAATGTTTTGCCGCCGATGGGCTCGTTAAAGTTATAACCGGTATGCTGGTACTGATCCCCTCCCGCAGCTCTAGTAATTTTCAATGCATGCTTTCCTTCAAATACCGTTTCCTTGTCTAAGCCAGCCGTTCCGCCCGTGGCATGGTTGACCGACCACTCGGCCAGTCCGATCTCAAAATCCGGATTAGTTAAAAAATTTCCCGGTCCCTGGTTTTGCTCAATGGACAACGCATCCAGCCAATACGTACCGGAGCCATTTTTATCCTCAGGGATGACCATGACCACGACCTGTTGAGCCTGCGCAGGCGCTACGCCGGTCACAGTCAATTTCGTCCAATCTGTTGTTCCCGAGATCGAAGCTGAACGTTCATTATTTGTCCAAATCCAATCGCCCGTCGCTGTTCTCCAATAAGTCATCAGTCTGACGCCTTCGCCTGCAAGTCCTTCCGTCTTCACATAACCGGAAATTGTAAAAAGACGTCCGCCAATATATTGACCGAAATTGTAGCCATTGAACTGGTACTGGTCCCCGCCGCTGGATACGGATACCTTCAAGGACTGACGGCCATTCATAGCTTTACTTGTATCCACTACTGCGGTTCCATTGACGGCATTGCTGATTCCCCAGCCCTGTAAGCCTGACTCAAAGCTTCCGTTGGCAAGAACGTTGATTGCTCGTGATTTGGAAGCTTTTCTTGCCAGGTTGCCGTTGCTGTCATACACATAATCCAACCAGTTATGTACGCCTCCAGCATAGCTGTGCTGCTGCACAAGTCTGTTCGATGCATCATACTCATAAGCATGATTTCTTTGACTCCCAGTTGGACCTTCAGTGGATGCCGCCGCCAATGGCGAGGCATACAGTAAAATAGCCATGAAGCACGCGAAGGCCCTGCAAGCAAAAACGCTAATCTCTTTCATCATTTCAATCCTCTCTTTGCTTTAATCAGCTAAAATATACCATGAATTACGACAATTTTCCTTAAGATATCCTGTCTTTATTTGTCGATTATTCATTAATTTGTGTCTGATTTTGGTTTATTGTGCAACTAATTCTGTTTTTTGTTGAGTGAGAAGTAAGCTGTTTCAACATAACGCAACCATGCGATACAAACCTGCATGCCTAACCTAAACAGGCCAACCGATCCCATCGGCTGGCCTTCATCCATCTATCAGCTGTATTCCTCATAGTCAGCAAGCGATGCTTCTTACAAACAGGTGCCGAATCAGAAGGAGGTTCTGACTGTTCCACGGTCGCCACAATCTAATCTCAATTCTCGCGCGTTGCTCCGACTCCAGGCAACCTTCCAGCCTCTAAATCGAGAACTTTTCCCGGGAAATGATCCGGTATTCCATCACTTCTCCGTCTCCGCAGCCTCCGAGCCGTGCCAGATGCTCCGCAGCTCGTCGCTGGTTGCCAGCAGCTCATCGAGCGTCCCTTCGGCGGCAATTCGTCCTTCGTCGAGCACAATAATCCGGTCTGCGCGCGCCAAAGCCGCCTTGCGATGGGACACGACCAGACAGGTCGTCCCCGGCCGCAGCTCGGCCAGCCGATCCCATAGCTTGCTTTCCGTATCGACATCGAGCGCGCTGGACAAGTCGTCGAACACAAGCAGCTCGGATTCGCGCACAAACATCCGGGCGGCCGCCGAGCGCTGCGCCTGGCCGCCGGATAACTTGACGCCGCGCGGGCCGATTACCGTGCCGAGTCCGTCCGGCAGCCGTTTCACATCGTCCTCCAGCACGGCGGAGCGAAGCGCTCGCGCCAGCTGCGCTTCATCCGCATCCAGCCCCAGCAAAATATTGTTGCGCAGCGTATCGCTGTACAGCCGGGGAATTTGCGGCGTGTAGGCGCTATACGGCGGGATAAAGTGTGCGCCGGGGTCGGCGACAACCTCCCCGTTCCAGCGAATTTGGCCGGCTTGCTTGGGCAGCAGGCCAAGCACGGTACGGAGCAGAGTCGTTTTGCCGGAGCCAATTCGTCCCGTCACCACCGTGAAGGAGCCTCGCTCCAGACGAAGGCTCACCCCGTCAATGCCACGGCCGGTTTCCGGATAACGGTAGGTTAGCATGTCCAGCTCCAGCCGTTCGAGCGCATCAGACTGCACTTGACGGTCGGCCGCCGGGCGAAGCCGATCAGGTCCGGGCAGCGAACCACGCAAATAAAGCGGATGATGCCCGGTCAGCAGCTCCGGATCAGCGCCCTGCAGCAGCGACAACAGGCGGTTTTTCGCCACAGCGCTCACTTTGTAGTACGTGATAAATTTTCCGAAATTTTGAATAAACTGGGTGACAAAGCTGAGATAATACACAAACAACGCAAAATCCCCGACCGTGAAGCTTCCCGTCCGCATCGCATCCGCCGCCAGCAGCAGGATCAGCCCGGTACCGAAATTGACAGCGTTCGAAAAAACCGAATCAAGCGTCGTCGTCAGCAGCGTATCCTTCAGCATCGCCTGCCGACGCTGATCGCTCAGCCGCCGGAAGCGGCGAATCATTCGCTCTTCAGCCCCCGCGACCTGGATCGACTGCACCGTGCCAAACATCTCGCTGATCGCCCCGGTGACCTGACTCGTGGCCTCCCGGCTGGCTGCCCGGTATTTTTGCAGCAGCGCAGTCGACAGCTGAGCAGCTGACACCACCAGAATTAACGGCAGAAACACCCACAGCGTCATCTGGGCATTAATTTGCATCAGCAGCCAGCAGGAGACACCCGCAAACACCAGCAATCCCAGCACATCCACGGACCAGCTGACGCTTTCCTCCACCTGATCCACATCATCACGGAAGGAGCTGATTGCTTCACCCGGCGAAACTGGAATGGCTCGCGCGCCTGGCTCCTCCAGCACATGCCGAAGCAAATTGCGCCGCAACAAGGCGCTGATCCGGAAACGGAACTGCACGTCCGTCGTAAATCCGAACAAAATAAAGCAGACGCGGGCCAGCGCCGCCATCAGCAGCAGCAGTAAAATCGAGCCAAGTCCCAGCGTATAAGCCGCGTGTCCTGACAACTCGTCGAAAAACTGCTTCGTCAGCAGCCCCGGCACAATTGGCGCGAGGTAGACGAGCGACCAGGCCAGCGCATTCAGCAGATACAGCACCTTGCGGTAGCTGACCAGCCCCCATAGAAAGCGGAAAGTCGTCATGCGAGCATCTCCTCCATCCCGACCTGCAGCATCTGGCTATAACGTGAATGCGGGTCTGCCGCAAGCTTCGCGCGTTCCCCGTCCTCGACCACACGGCCCTGCTCCAGCACGAGAATCCGGTCCGCCCGTTCAATCGTCGCCAGACGATGGGCAATGATGATGCAGGTGCGTCCCTGCAACAGCCGGTTCATCGCCTGCTCGATCCGCTGCTCGGTGACAGGGTCAAGCCGGGAGGAAGCCTCATCCAGGATGACAAGTCCGGGGTCCGTCAGAAACACACGGGCAAACGACAGCAGCTGGGCTTCACCGGCCGACAAGCCTCCACCCCCGGAGTCCAGCTTCGTATCCAGCCCGTCGGGCAAAGACGCAAGCCAGTCTCGCAAGCCAAGCGCCTGCAATACCCCGATAATTTGCTCATCGGCCACGGTTTCGTCGAAAAAGGTCAGGTTATCGCGAATCGTCCCCTGAAACAGCTCGACCGTCTGGGTGACCATCCCGACCCGGCTGCGCAGCTCGCGCAGCTGCGGCCGGCGGGCGTCCACGCCGCTAAGCAGCACCCGGCCTTCGGCCGGATCATAGAACCGCAGCAGCAGCCGCGCCAGCGTCGTTTTGCCGCTGCCGGTTCGTCCCAGCAGCCCAAGCACCTGACCCGGCTGCAGCCGAAAATCTACATCCGCAAGCGTTGCCGTCTCCCCTTCTTCATAGGCGAAGGTAACATGCTCGAAGGCAACAGACAGCGGACCGGCCGGCAGCGGAGAGCCTTCGCCGTCGCGAATCGCCGATTTCGTCTGCAGCAGCTCGCGCACCCGCCCGATACTTGCATCCGCCTTCTGCAAATCCTCCATCTGCGTGCGAATTTGCTCGATTGGCTTGGCCATCAGCTCGGTGTAGTAAACAATCATGTACACCGTCCCGAGTGAAATCGAACCCTGCTTCCACAGGTAATAACTGACAGCGAAGGCAACGGCATTGCCGATTGTAAAGACGACAATCGTCGTAATCCACATGGATGCCCAGCCGTAAAAAGCGCGGATTCTGACCGGCAGCCACTCCCGCATCAGCATGAAATAACGGTGCATAACGAAGCCTGTCGCTCCGCTTGCCCGCGTATCTTCGGTTCCTTCGAGATGCTCGCCCAGAAATCCGTAAAACTTCGCGCTGATCTCTCTTGACTTGCCCCAATGAGGGACCGCGAAGCGGCGGACATAACGGATCGCCAGCAGCGCAAAGATGACAAAAATCAGCATCCCGCCGCCGATCATCCATCCCTCTCGAAACAACAGCACCAGCATCCCGACAACCAGCAGCAAATTGCTGACCAGCATAATGGCAAACTGGGAAAAAAAGTTGGATAAATTGTTAATGTCCCCGTCCACCCGTTCGATAATCGAACCCGATGTTTGCGTTTTGTGAAACGCCATATCCAGCTTCAGACAATGGGCGGCCACATCGCCCCGCAGCTGATTGGTAGCCAGCCACCCGACATTCGCCCCGATGTAGGAAGCGCCTACAGCAACGAGCTGCTGAATGAACGAGACGCCAATAAACAGAACAGCCGCCCAGATGAGCGGCGTTCCACTTTGCAGCGATTGCGCGGTGTCAATAAAATAGCGGATAATTTGCGGGTTGACCAGCTGAAGTCCGATTCCTCCGAACAGCAGCGCCGACAGCAGCAGCATCCGGCTGCGCTGCGGCTTCAGGTAGCCGCTGAACAACGCAAGATACTCGCCGACCGGAATATGCGGCCATGCTTTGTTGGTTCGCATGTTTGTCCCCTCTTCCATTTCATACCGCTAGTTTACCACGAGTCCGCCGCCTCCTGCCAAGAAAAATTGATTTTAATCATGATATACCGTAAAGAAGCGCCGACAGCCTTAGGATACAAACAAGTCCTCCATCATGTTGTCCGATGCCGGAAAACAACGCAGCTTCCTCCTCCTCGGTTTGGAAGGGGGAGGCCTGAATTTGGCTGAACGAGGTGACCTGATAGACGCAATCTACAATCAGACCGATTAGTTCTCCGTTCATGATCACAATGACAATCCGTGTCGCTTTCGTATACGCCTGCTCCGGCAAGCCGAAGCGCGCACGCAGGCTCATGACATGAATCAAGCGTCCTCTGACGTTCACGACTCCGCGTATACCATGCACGGCTCCCGGCAGCTCCGTGACGGCTTGCATGCTTATAATTTCATGGACATCCTCGATTTTGAAGGCGTAGCGCTCCGACCCGATGCCGATTTCAATATACTGTTCACGTCCAGCCGCAGCCATCGCGTCCGCCCCTTTATCTGAGTTTGAAAATTTCGACGGAGGTGTTCAGCTCCTCGGCGAGGAGCGCAAGCGATTGAGCGGCCGACGCCGTCTCCTGGCTCGCGGCGGCCGCCTGCTCGGTAGCAGCGGATATACTTTCAATAGAATACCTGACTTCAGACGTTTGGGCAGCCTGCTCTTGACTCGCCGCCGCGATTTCCGACACCTTGTTTGCCGAATCGCTCACCAGAGAGAAAATACGCTCAAACGCTTCGCCTGTTTTTTCGGAGTAGATAACGCCTTCATTTACAGCCGCGATGCTCTGTACCGTATTTTGCTGCATCCCCTTAATAATAAGCGTAATTTGCTTGGTCGCGTCGATGCTGCGCTCAGCCAGCTTGCGCACCTCATCGGCAACGACGGCAAAGCCACGGCCCTGATCGCCCGCTCGGGCGGCCTCAATGGCTGCATTCAACGCAAGCAGGTTCGTCTGGTCGGCAATATCGTCAATCACTTCAATAATATCGCCGATTTTATTGGAATCCTCCTCCAGCTTGGACATCTGGCGGCTAATGATCTGCATCCCTTCAATCGAGGAGTGCAGCACCTTGCTTCCGTCCTCAGCCAGCCCCATCGTATGCCCGGTCAGCTCAGACGCCTGCTCCGCCCCGCGAGCAACTGATGTAATTGCCGTAGACAGCTCGCGGAACAGCTCGTTGATCGTTTGCGCCGAGCTGGCCTGACTGTTGCTGCCGCTGGCAATTTCTTCAGTGCTAGCCGATATTTCCTGAGCAGCCGCCGACAGACTTGCTGCCGAATTCAAAACCGAACGAATAATCTGAACCAGATTATCCGACATCTTATTGAAGGACTCCGCCATATCGCCAATCTCGTCGCGATTGCGAACGGCTAGCGGCTCGAATGTCAAGTCACCTCGAGCAATACGCTCGGCTGCACGGGATACCTCGATAATCGGCCGGGAAATTTGTCTGCTGATGATGAACGCAATCCCCGCGCCAGCCACAACCGCAAACAAGCTCACCAGCAGCAGCATTTGCAGAGTAGCCTCAACCTTGGCCGTGTTCGCGACGCTTTGAGTATTCAGCTCATTTTTTTGGTACTCGATCATTTCCGCTCCGATTTTATTTATGCCACTAATAGTATCTGATGCCTTATTTTCCATAATATCGACCGCAGCGTCCACATCGTTTTGCCGTTTGCTTTGAATCGCCTGATCTGTAAGCTGCCGGTACAGCGCCTCCAGCCTGTTCAACTCAGCGATCGCATTTTTGTTAGCGCCCGAGGTCACCATGCCGCCCAATTGAGCGCTGATCGAAGCATAGCTATTTCGGCCCGTTTGCAGAGACGCTATGTACTTCTCATTGCCCGACATCAAGAAATTGCGTGCCATAATCTGTTCTTCACGCACGGCCAGCACCAGCTCCTGGATCAAGGTAACCTTGGCCGCGCGATCATCAATCAGCAAGGTATAGGAATCATCAAGCCGGCTCATCTGATAATAGCTAACTCCGCCCACAATTACCAGCAATACTAAGACTGCAAAAAAACCACTGTACAATTTTTTAGCCACGGTCATTTTCATTACACCATACACGCCCCTTAGATTGTATGTGCTGTCATTCTATCTCTCTGTCGCTCCATCCGTGTCATAAATCTGTGCCATGAATTTGTCCACTTATGAATTGTGACTATATTGATTTAGTTACGTTACTAACTTTCTCTTGATTTCCTCCTCCCTATACGTGATACAATGAGTTCGTACAATTTACGTTGTTCGA
>NZ_JCAMRT010000059.1:0-5154 GCF_059821225.1 Paenibacillus sp. sg306046 | reverse complement strand
TGCGGGACGTGTTCCGCCACGCTACGGTCGAGGAAATGGCGGGAGCAATCAACCGGATGGAGCAAGCGGAGCATGTCTCCATTCCTGCGGCTGAAGAAAGCGAGTATTACCCGATGTCTTCGGCGCAGAAACGGCTGTATATTTTGCAGCAAACGGAGGGAGCGGAACTAAGCTATAACATGTCGGGAGCGCTGCTCCTTCTGGGGCCGCTCGACCGGGCGCGTTTCGAAGCGGCGTTCCGCGCTCTGATTGCGCGTCATGAGACGCTGCGCACCGGGTTTGAGCTGATAGACGGCGAGCCGGTACAGCGGATATACCCGCAGGTGGATTTTGCGATGGAGTACAAGCAGGCCGCCGACGAACGGGAAGCCGAGGAAATGGCACGACAATTTGTCCGCACCTTTGAGCTGGAGCAGCCTCCTCTGCTGAGGGTGGGGCTGGTTCAATTAAAGCAAGAACGCCACATTCTGTTGTTTGATATGCACCATATCATTTCCGATGGCATTTCCATCAACATTGTGGTAGATGAATTTGTTCGTTTGTACAGCGAGGAGACGTTGTCCCCTCTGCGGATTCAGTATAAGGATTATGCCGTATGGCAGCAGTCCGCAGCGCAGCGCGAGCGGATGAAACGTCAGGAGGCCTACTGGACGAATGTTTTGAGCGGCGAACTGCCACGCTTGGAGCTGCCGACCGATTTCGCCAGACCGGCCATTCGCAGCTTTGAGGGAGCGGTGCTGAGCATCGCCATTGACAAACAGAGAAGCGAAGGATTGCAGCGCATCGCCGAGGAAACCGGGTCAACCCTATACATGGTGCTGTTGGCGGCTTATACGGTTTTGCTGCATAAATACTCCGGTCAGGATGACATCATCGTGGGCGCGCCGATTGCGGGAAGAACGCACGCGGACGTCGAGCCGCTCATCGGAATGTTCGTCAATACGCTTGCCATCCGCAGTTATCCGGCGGGAGAGAAGATGTTCCTGTCCTATTTGGAGGAGATGAAGGAGACGACCCTCCAAGCCTATGAGAACCAGGAGTACCCGTTCGAGGAGCTTTTGGAAAACGTGCAGGTTGCCTGGGAATTAAGCCGCAATCCGTTGTTTGACACCGTCTTTGTACTGCAGAACACCGATGACCGGAGTATCGGCGAGATCAGAGAGCTGACCGTAGAACCGTTCATGCAGTATCAAACGATCGCCAGATTTGATCTGACCCTGGAACTTAAGGTAGAGAAGGATGGGACGATTAGCGGTCAATTCGAATACTGTACGAAATTGTTTACCCCAAACATGGTCCGTCATTTCACCGAAGATTTATTGACGATTATCGGCCAGATTTGCGAACAGCCTTACGTCCTGTTGAACACGATTTCGCTTACCCGCAATGCGGAGCAAGAGCAATTCCTTGAAGAAGCCATTGATTTTGCCTTTTAGCCTTCGTTCGCTGCAAGTGTGCGTGATGGCCGAAACGCCACAGCGCACACCTACGGCGAATGTAACCATGGTACAACCAGACTTTTGCGGGGAGAGAAGAAGACGATGAAAGTGGCATTTGAGAAGGAAGCCCTTTTTTGGAACGGAAAGTTTGACGGCGAAGACGTTACGCCTACGAAGCTGCCCTATAACAAATCGCCAAACAACGCTGCTGCCAAGGTTCAGACGATTGCCGGCGCGCTGTCTGCGGATGTATCACAACAGATTATTCAGTTAAGCAAAGGCTCCCACTTGGCTACATACATGGTTCTGTTAACGGGAGTGCAAGGCTTGCTTTACAAATATACTAATGAGCAGCATATTCTGCTCGGCATGCCGGTTGTCAGCAAGCCGAACGAAACCGCGGGGCATATCAGCCCTGTTGTCATGTTCAAGGATAAGTTCAGCGCGGACCAATCCTTTAAGGCTCTATTGAACCAAGTGAAGCTTTCATTGACGGAAGCGATCAAGCATCAGAACATACCGTTCCGGAAAATGACAGAGCGGCTGGAGCTTCAATATATCGACGGAGTTCCTGTCGTCAACACCCTCGTTTCTTTAAAGGAAATCCACACGGCTGATGTCAGTCAGCATGTGATGACAGATATTTCATTGCAGTTCTCACTTGAGAACGGTCTGGTTCATTACCAGCTTGAGTATAACGAGAATTTGTATGATGCACCCTTTATGAATCAGGCTATAAATCACCTGCATCGGCTGTTTTCGATCGTTCTCTCTTCGCCCGGGCTTGAAATCCGCCAAGCGGATCTGTTGTTTGAATCGGAGAAGCGCCAGCTGCTGCACGCTTTCAACGAAACCAGCACGGAGTACCCGCGTGAACGAACGATTCATCAGCTGTTCGAGGAGCAGGCGGAACGAAGCCCGGAAGCGGTGGCGGTTGTTTATGAGCAGGAGCAGTTGACCTATCGGGAGCTGAATGAACGGGCGAACCGGCTGGCACGGACATTGCGCGCAAGGGGAGTACAGGCGGACGAGCTTGTCGGTCTGATGGCAGAGCGCTCGTTGGAGATGATCGTTGGCATTATGGCGATCTTGAAAGCCGGCGGGGCGTATGTGCCGATTGATCCGGAGTATCCGGAGGACCGCATCCGCTACATGCTGGAGGATTCGGGAGCGCAAGTGCTGTTGGCCCAGCGTGGTCTGCAAACACGGGGATCCTTTGGCGGCGCCTGGATCGATCTGGACGATGAGGCGTCTTATCAGGAGAACGGCTCCAATCTGGAAGACGTTAACGAGCCGGAGCATCTGACCTACGTCATTTATACATCGGGAACGACCGGCAAGCCGAAGGGCAATTTGACGACCCATCGCAACATCATTCGTGTTGTGCGCAACACCAACTACATCAACGTGACCGGGAAGGACAGCGTGCTGCAATTATCAAGCTATTCCTTCGACGGATCGACGTTCGATATTTTCGGAGCGTTATTGAACGGAGCCAGGCTGATTCTTGTCCCCAAGGAAACGATGCTGGATGTAGGGAATTTGGCGGAGCTGATCGAACGGCAGCAAATTTCGGTGATGTTTATTACCACTGCATTTTTCAATGTGCTTGTAGACATGAAGCCGGATTGCCTGCGCTGCATTCGCGCCGTTTTGTTCGGCGGAGAACGGGTTTCCGTCAACCATGTGCGAAAAGCGCTCAAGCATCTTGGACCGGGCAAAATCAAGCATGTGTACGGACCGACAGAGAGCACGGTATTTGCGACCTGCCACGATGTGAACGAAGTGCAGGAGGATGCAATCACGGTTCCGATCGGACGGCCGATCAGCAATACGGCGATCTACATCGTCGACGCACAGAACAAGCCGCAGCCGATTGGAGTCGCCGGGGAGCTGTGCGTGGCTGGGGACGGACTGGCCAGAGGCTACTTGAACCGTCCGGAGCTGACGGCGGAGAAGTTTGTCGACAACCCGTTTGCGCCGGGCGAGCGGATGTACCGGACGGGCGACTTGGCCAGATGGCTGCCGGACGGCACCATCGAGTATGTGGGCCGCATTGATGATCAGGTGAAAATCCGCGGCTTCCGCATCGAGCTGGGCGAGATCGAATCGCATCTGCTCAAGGTGGAGCCGATCGAGAAAGCGACGGTCGTGGTTCGTGAAACCGCCGGAGGCGAGAAGCAGCTCTGCGCGTACTTCGTAGCCGACAGCAAGCTTGCGGCAAGCGAACTAAGAACGACCCTGTCGCGAGAGCTTCCGGGCCATATGATCCCGACGTACTTTGTGCAGCTGGAGCGTATGCCGCTGACGACCAACGGGAAGGTGGACAGCCGAGCGCTGCCGGCCCCGGAGGAAAGCATGCAAACGGGGATGGACTATGTGGCGCCGCGAACGCCGCTGGAAGCGAAGCTGGCGCAAATCTGGCAGGACGTGCTTGGAATTGCAAGGGTCGGCGTCAAGGACAATTTCTTCGAGCTTGGCGGTCATTCGCTGCGCGCGACTACGCTGGTCGGCAGGATTCACAAGGAATTGAACGTCAGCTTGCCGTTAAAAGAGGTGTTTCGCTCCGCTACCGTCGAGAAGATGGCGGAAGCGCTCAAGGGGATGGCGCAGCAGGAATACGAAGCGATTCCTCGGACGGAAGCAAGCGAGCACTACCCGGTATCGTCGGCGCAGAAGAGGTTGTATATTTTGCACCAGCTGGAAGGGGCGGAGCAAAGCTACAACATGCCGGGAGCGATGCTGCTGGAGGGAGCGCTTGAGCGGGAACGGTTTGAAGCGGTATTCCGCGGTCTGATTGCACGCCACGAGACGCTGCGCACCGGGTTTGAGCTCGTAAACGGCGAACCGGTACAAAGGGTATATCCAGAGGCGGATTTTGCCGTGGAGTATATGGAGGCTGGCGAAGAAGAGGCGGAACGGAAGGTGCGCGAATTCATCCGCGCGTTCGATCTGAAGAAGCCGCCGCTCCTGCGGGTAGGCTTGATCCAGCTGGCGGAAGAACGTCACATCCTGCTCGTTGACATGCATCATATCATCTCGGACGGCGTGTCGGTGGATGTCCTCGTCGAAGAATTCGTCCGCTTGTACAGCGGCGAGGAGCTTCCTGAGCTGCGGATTCAGTACAAGGATTATGCGGTATGGCAGCAGTCCGAAGCGGAGCGCGAGCGTCTGAATAAGCAGGAAGCCTACTGGCTGGGCCAGTTCAGCGGAGAACTGCCGGTGCTGGAGCTGCCGACGGATTATACCCGTCCTGCCGTGCAGCGATACGACGGCCGTACGCTGCAGTTCCGTATGGATGCCGGGAAGAGCGAGGGCTTGAAGCGGATTGCGGCGGAAAACGGCGCGACGCTGTACATGGTATTGCTTGCGGCATATACAATCCTGCTGCAAAAGTACACGGGCCAGGAAGATATTGTCGTCGGCACGCCGATTGCGGGAAGGACACATGGCGATCTGCAGCCATTAATCGGCATGTTCGTCAATACGCTGGCGCTGCGCAACGGCCCGGTTGGAGAGAAAACCTTCCTGTCTTATCTGGAGGAAGTCAAGGAAACGACCTTGGGCGCCTACGAGCACCAGGATTATCCGTTCGAACAATTGGTGGAAAAATTGCAGGTAGCCCGCGATTTGAGCCGCAGCCCGCTCTTTGACACGATGTTTTCGCTGCAAAATATCGAAAACAAGGAATTTGCTCTCGAAGGGCTTCGCCTGA
>NZ_JCAMRT010000058.1:2500-5761 GCF_059821225.1 Paenibacillus sp. sg306046 | reverse complement strand
CCCTCGACCGATTAGTATTCGTCAGCTCCACACGTTACCGCGCTTCCACCCCGAACCTATCTACCTCGTCGTCTTCAAGGGGTCTTACTTTACTGGGAAATCTCATCTTGAGGGGGGCTTCACGCTTAGATGCTTTCAGCGCTTATCCCGTCCGTACTTGGCTATCCAGCCGTGCCTCTGGCGAGACAACTGGTACACCAGCGGTACGTCCATCCCGGTCCTCTCGTACTAAGGACAGCTCCTCTCAAATTTCCTGCGCCCGCGACAGATAGGGACCGAACTGTCTCACGACGTTCTGAACCCAGCTCGCGTACCGCTTTAATGGGCGAACAGCCCAACCCTTGGGACCTACTTCAGCCCCAGGATGCGATGAGCCGACATCGAGGTGCCAAACCTCCCCGTCGATGTGGACTCTTGGGGGAGATAAGCCTGTTATCCCCAGGGTAGCTTTTATCCGTTGAGCGATGGCCCTTCCATTCGGTACCACCGGATCACTAAGCCCGACTTTCGTCCCTGCTCGACCTGTTTGTCTCGCAGTCAAGCTCCCTTATGCCTTTGCACTCTTCGAATGATTTCCAACCATTCTGAGGGAACCTTGGGGCGCCTCCGTTACGCTTTAGGAGGCGACCGCCCCAGTCAAACTGCCCACCTGACACTGTCCTCATACCGGCTTACGGTATCAAGTTAGAACTCCGATACGATCAGGGTGGTATCCCAACGTCGCCTCCACCCAAGCTGGCGCTCAGGCTTCTCTGGCTCCCACCTATCCTGTACAGATCGTACCAAAGTCCAATATCAAGCTGCAGTAAAGCTCCATGGGGTCTTTCCGTCTTGTCGCGGGTAACCTGCATCTTCACAGGTATTAAAATTTCACCGGATCTCTCGTCGAGACAGCGCCCAAGTCGTTACGCCATTCGTGCGGGTCAGAATTTACCTGACAAGGAATTTCGCTACCTTAGGACCGTTATAGTTACGGCCGCCGTTTACTGGGGCTTCGGTTCATAGCTTCGGGTCACCCCTAACCACTCCCCTTAACCTTCCAGCACCGGGCAGGCGTCAGCCCGTATACTTCGCCTTGCGGCTTCGCACAGACCTGTGTTTTTGCTAAACAGTCGCTTGGGCCTTTTCACTGCGGCCCCCTCGGGCTATTCACCCTACCGAGGCACCCCTTCTCCCGAAGTTACGGGGTCATTTTGCCGAGTTCCTTAACGAGAGTTCTTCCGCGCGCCTTAGCATGCTCTGCTCGCCTACCTGTGTCGGTTTGCGGTACGGGCACCTTCTCCCTGGCTAGAGGCTTTTCTTGGCAGCCTGAACGCCTGACCTTCGGTACTTGAATTTCCCTCCCCATCACAGCTCAGCCTTACAGTGGGCGGATTTGCCTACCCACAAGCCTCGCTGCTTGGACGAGCATCCATCAGCTCGCGTCACTATCCTTCTGCGTCACCCCATTGCTCATAACGGTTCACGGTGGTACAGGAATTTCAACCTGTTGTCCTTCGACTACGCCTTTCGGCCTCGCCTTAGGTCCCGACTTACCCTGAGCGGACGAGCCTTCCTCAGGAACCCTTAGGCTTTCGGCGGATCAGATTCTCACTGATCTTTTCGTTACTCATACCGGCATTCTCACTTGTATGCAGTCCACCAGTCCTCACGATCTAGCTTCAACCCGCATACAACGCTCCCCTACCCCAGGACGCTTACGCGTCTAGCCATAGCTTCGGTGGTGTGTTTAGCCCCGTTACATTTTCGGCGCAGAGTCACTCGACCAGTGAGCTATTACGCACTCTTTCAATGGTGGCTGCTTCTAAGCCAACATCCTGGTTGTCTGGGCAACTCCACATCCTTTCCCACTTAACCCACACTTGGGGACCTTAGCTGATGGTCTGGGCTGTTTCCCTCTTGACAATGGATCTTAGCACTCACTGTCTGACTCCCGGGATAACGTCTGTGGCATTCAGAGTTTGACTGGACTTGGTAACCCTTGGCGGGCCCCGCACCCAATCAGTGCTTTACCTCCACGACGCATCTCCCGAGGCTAGCCCTAAAGCTATTTCGGGGAGAACCAGCTATCTCCGAGTTCGATTGGAATTTCTCCGCTACCCCCACCTCATCCCCGCATTTTTCAACATGCGTGGGTTCGGGCCTCCAGTGCGTGTTACCGCACCTTCACCCTGGACAGGGGTAGATCACACGGTTTCGGGTCTACGCCTACAAACTATGTCGCCCTATTCAGACTCGCTTTCGCTGCGNNNGGCTCCGGCTTCTCACCTTAACCTTGCTTGCAAACGTAACTCGCCGGTTCATTCTACAAAAGGCACGCCATCACCCGTTAACGGGCTCTGACTTTTTGTAAGCACACGGTTTCAGGTTCTCTTTCACTCCGCTCCCGCGGTTCTTTTCACCTTTCCCTCACGGTACTGCTTCACTATCGGTCACCAGGGAGTATTTAGCCTTGGCAGATGGTCCTGCCGGATTCAGACGGGGTTTCACGTGTCCCGCCTTACTCAGGATACGCCTAGGAGGTTCGCAGATTTTGAGCTACGGGGCTTTTACCCACTGTGGCCGGCCTTTCCAGACCTGTTCACCTAATCTGCTGCCTCCATGACGGCGTCCTACAACCCCTAAGCGATAAATCGCTTAGGTTTGGGCTAATCCGCGTTCGCTCGCCGCTACTGACGGAATCACTATTGTTTTCTTTTCCTGAGGGTACTTAGATGTTTCAGTTCCCCTCGTCTGCCTTCCACTATCCTATGTATTCAGATAGCGATGACTGCGAATTACCACAGCCGGGTTCCCCCATTCGGACATCCCCGGATCAAAGCCTGCTTACGGCTCCCCGAGGCGTTATCGTTGTTCGCCACGTCCTTCTTCGGCTCCTGGTGCCTAGGCATCCTCCGTGTGCTCTTATTAGCTTAACCATCGACGCTCCGTAAGCTCGCTGTTCCGTTCCGTTGTGCTTCGCACAAAAGTCACTCACACCGACCTTACTTCGCTAGGTAGCTAAAACGTGCAATCAACTTTATCCAAGTTGATCCAGATTTTGATTCAGCATTTGATGCTTTGTTTCGTTATCCAGTTTTCAAGGAACAAACATGANNNTTCCGAAGAAGTCGCTACAGATTTTGATTCAGCATTTGATGCTTTGTTTCGTTATCCAGTTTTCAAGGAACAAATCCGCCGCCATCAAATCAGCGACAAAAATCATCTTACCACATTCGATTTCAAATTGCAAGAAGCAATTTTCGAATGGTGGAGCCAAGC
>NZ_JCAMRT010000057.1:0-5785 GCF_059821225.1 Paenibacillus sp. sg306046 | reverse complement strand
CCCGGTGCCCCATCGTTGGAGCTATGGGCTAGAGCATTAAGTTTACAACGTTATTTCAGGAGCGTTCTACTAGCCGCTAGAGGGTTTATGCTGGAGGAAAACAGGGCAGAAGTCATGGAGGAGCGCTTGAGATGGGGAAGCATGTTATTTTGGGCACAGGGCCGATTGGCCGATATACAATGGAGGCGCTTGTCGCTGACGGGCATGAAGTGGTGATGGTGAACCGCTCCGGAAGGGCGGACGTTCCGGCAGGCGTCCGGGTGGAGCAGGCTGAACTGAACGCGCCGGGTGAGGCCAGCCGGGTGATGCAGCGGGCGGATGCCGTCTACCAGTGCGCCCAGCCGGTTTACTGGAAGTGGACCGAACAGTTTCCGCAGCTGCAGGAGCTGATCATGGCCGGGGCGGCCGAGACGGGCGCCAAGCTGATCGTGGCCGATAACCTGTACATGTACGGGCAGGTGCAGGGGCCGATTCACGAAGAGCTGCCATATCACGCTGCGACCAAAAAAGGGCGTCTGCGCGCGGCGCTGTCCGAGCGGCTTCATGACGCCCATCGCACAGGAAAGCTTCGCGTTGCGATTGTCCGCGGCTCCGATTACTACGGGCCGCATGCGCTTCAATCGGCCATGGGAGGTATGCTTTTCACCCCGGCTGTCCAAGGAAAGCCGACCCGCATGTTCGGCAGCCTCGATCAGCCGCACAGCTTTACCTTCATCCGCGATTTCGGCCGGGCGATGGCGATTGCCGGTCAGCATGACGCGGCGCTGGGCGAAGTATGGCATGTGCCGAATGCCGTCCCGGTCACCGTCAGGCAGTTCGCCGAGCTGGCCTATGCGGCGGCTGGGTATCCCAATGCGATCCGGCTCATGAGCCGGATGATGCTGCGGATCGGCGGTTTTTTTGTACCGATGGCCCGTGAGGCGATCGAAATGCTGTACCAGCTGGAGCAGCCGTTTCTCGTCGATAGCCGCAAGTTTACGGATAAGTTCGGTATGCAGGCGACTCCGCTGGAGGAGGGCATCCGGGAAACGGTGGCGTGGTTTAAGCGTGGAGCGCAGTAGTTGCTGGGCGGCAGGGGGAGAGTGAAGGGCTGCCAATCGACAGTCAGGCATGCGTGCGAGCAGGGCTGGCAACGGTTAGCTCAGGTGTGAGATAAGGAGCATACAAGATTGAGGAACGCCTGCCGGGTTGCAGGCGTTTTTTGTTGCGGACCCAAATTTAGTTCCGGATATGTGCTAAAAAGCCCATGAAATCTGCATGAATTAACATTAAATTACATTATTCGACATTATCTCTTAAGGAAAACTGTCATATTATATGCTATCTTTTAGTGAAATTGTATGTTTTCAAAAGGAGAGTTGCTTATTGGAATATGAACATCCTGTTAGGTCATCATCCATTAAGCGGGGTTTAGAATATTAGGAAAATAAATGGAGGAGCTTATGCAACTAAAAGGAGTAATGAAAAGGAATTTTAAGCTTTTGCTTGTTTTACTCATAGTCATCAATTCGCAGGTTGGTATTTTTTCGTTAACGAGCACTTCAATTGCTGCATCTTCAACTTATTCTTATGACAAAAATAATAAGTTATTGTATGAAAGCTCGGGACAAAGTTATACATACGATAAAAATGGAAATCTTTTGTTTAAATTTCTTTCTGAAGCATTTAACCATGAAAAAAAATTTACTCTTAACAGAGTGGCCGTAAATAAAGCGGAAGGTGCTAAAAATACGGTTGAGTTTTGGATGTACTGGGACGGGACGAACGGAGTAATGCCATTTTCTTGGGATGATTACTATACATTATGGTTTTCAAACGGTTATTTTGGATTCAATACAGGTGAAAGCAACATATTGGGCATATCATCAGCTAACCTAGCGAATCGTTGGGTACATGTCACGGCAACCTTTTATAACGGAGTACCTCATGCAGCGCAAAATGAATTGTACATTAATGGTGAAAAACAAAATTTGGGAGCTGTAATGGGGGCAACGACACGTACAGTAAAGGCTACAGAAACGGCCTACATCTCAGGCACGGGAGGAACCGAGCTGTACAAAATGGGCGGTAGAATCGGCGAGGTACGAATATGGAACTATGCTTTGTCGGGGGCAGAAATTAAATCGAACATGTACAGGGGACTGCAGGGGATTGAACCGGGACTAGTGGGGGATTGGAGCCCTTCACCGAGCAAGTCCTTGAATTTCAATGGAAATGAGCGGGTCACGGTCAACAATTTGTCGGTAAATCAAGCAGCAGGCGCTAGAAATACAGTCGAGTTTTGGATGTATTGGGATGGAACGAACTCAGTAATGCCATTTTCATGGGATAACTACTATACTTTGTGGTTTGCCAATGGATACTTCGGATTTAATACAGGTGAAGGTAACATACTCGGCATATCATCGGCTAACTTAGCGAATCGTTGGGTACATGTTACGGCAACCTTTTATAACGGAGTGCCCAACGCAGCGCAAAATGAATTGTACATTAACGGCGAAAAACAGAGTCTGGGTTCGGTGATAGGAACAACGACACGTTCGGTGACAGCTACAGAAACGGCGTACATTTCAGGTACGGGAGGAACCGAGCTGTACAAGATGGGCGGAAAAATCGGCGAAGTGCGAGTGTGGAATTACGCTTTGTCGGAGACAGAAATCAAGTCGAACATGTACAGCGTGCTGCAAGGGACTGAACCGGGACTAGTGGGGGATTGGAATCCGTTACCAAGTAAATCCTTGAACTTCAATGAAAATGAGCGGGTCACGGTCAACAACCTATCGGTAAATCAAGCAGAGGGCGCGAAGAATACAGTCGAGTTTTGGATGTACTGGGATGGGACGAATTCAGTAATGCCATTTTCGTGGAATAACTATTATACCTTGTGGTTCTTTAATGGGTATTTCGGATTTAATACAGGTGATGGCAACATACTTGGCATATCATCGGCTAACTTAGCGAATCGGTGGGTGCATGTCTCAGCAACCTTTTATAACGGAGTGCCCAACGCAGCGCAAAATGAATTGTACCTTAATGGTGAAAAACAGAGCCTGGGTTCGGTAATGGGAACAACGACACGTTCAGTGACCGCGACCGAAACGGGGCATATCTCGGGGATCGGAGGAACCGATCTGTACAAGATGGGTGGAAACATTGGCGAAGTAAGAATATGGAACTATGCTTTGTCGGAGGCGGAAGTAAGGTCGAATATGTATAGAATCGTACGATGGATTGAGCCGGGATTGGCGGGGTATTGGAAACCGTAAAGGATGAAATTATGAAACACCCTCATGAACTCATTGATCGTCCATGCGTTAATACGAGGAGAGAAAAGGATGCCATTTCGAAGATTGCCAAAATTATGGATCTGCTGCCTGCTATCAGGTATCTTGTTCTTAGGAGTTTGGCCTTTGCAATACGCAGGCGCCGCTCCTGCCATGGATAGCAGTCGGCTCACGGACGATAAGACCGGCAAGGAAGCTAAAAGCAAGGTAATTGTCACCTACAAAAAACAACAGCCGCAGCCTTCAACAGATAGAGTGAAGGGTAGAGTCAGTCAAAAGTCAAAATCGCATCTTCGTTCGGTAGCCGTCTCTGCCTCCGAGGAAGAGATCGCACAGCTTAGACAAGATTCCGAGGTTGCCTCCGTCGAGCCGGATCTACGACTCAGCCTGTCTTCCCAGACTACCGATTGGGGCCTTGGCGTCGTACAAGCTACCTATGCCTGGAATGCCGGCTATACGGGAAAAATGTAAAAGTAGCAGTCCTCGATACGGGGATTGACTTGCAGCATGAAGATGTAGCGGTAGCCGGGGGAGTTTCCTTGGTTCCCTACACGGTCTCCTATGAGGATGATCATGGTCATGGCACCCATGTCGTATGGTGCTACAAGATGTCAAGACAGTTATTATAAAATTTTAAGGTGTGAAAAGATGCACAAGGTTTGTTCGATCATTCTGTTGCCTCCGCTTGGGAAAGCCAGCGCATTGTATGGGACTAAGGCATCCTGCATAGCGATGTCCGATGGTGGAGGACAAAGCCCAAGCGAAGGCGCGGGAGAAAAGGTTCTTTCCCCGTTATTTAGATGTGGATTTAAGCACGACTTTACGGTTATACACAGCAGCTGGCGTATGCCTTTGCAGAGACTGGTGTGGCAAATAATCGTTGTGAAGATGGATGTAGTTGCGAATGCCGTTCCGAGCCTCACGTGGGCTGTTGTAATCATTCAGATAAATCTCATTATATTTTAGACTGCGCCAAAACCGTTCGATGACGATATTATCGGTTGCACGCCCTTTACCATCCATACTAATACGAACGTCGTTCTCCTTCAACAAATCAATGTACTGTGGACTCGTAAAATGGCTCCCTTGATCACTGTTAATAATGCCTGGTTTCCGACTTGCCAGTGCCCGTTTCATCGTCTCGAGAACAAAGCCAATCCCCAGGCTCTGATCAAGCTGCCAGTCTATGATATAGCGTGAATACCAGTCTATAATGGCGTATAGGTACATCCAGCCGAGCTTCATTCGAATATACGTAATATCTACACTCCAGACCTGTTCAGGCTCTGTAATCGCCAATTTACGTAACAGATAAGGATATATCTGATGTTGAAGATCACGTTTGCTCAGGTTCGGGCCGGGATAGATCGCCATAATTCCCATTTCGCGCATATAGCGCCGTACGGTATTTTCGTGAATCGAGTCGTTCTCGCGATTCATGATCGAAGCAATCGTTCGATAACCCATGAACGGATGCTTCGTGTAAAGCTCATCAATCCGGTGTTTGAGGCGTATTTCCTCCGGAGATGGAGGCACCGGCTTGTAATACAGGCTGGAGCGATTAAGGCTCAGTAGGTCTGCTTGTACGAGGATAGAATGCTCAGGACGGTCCCACTCCAATAAATCTACACGCTCGTCACGGGATAGATTAGAGGCCAGATTTTTTTTTGAGCCACGACAATTGGGTGGTTAATCAGCCAACCTCGCCGTAGAGTTCGTCAATTTGCTGCTCGTATTCCTGTTTCATTTTCGTGATGCCTTTACGATCATCGACAAACAATTGGGAGAGGTTTTGAACGGCTTCTGATTTCCACCGGTTGAGGACATTGGTATGAATCCCCTCCTCAGCAGCGAGCTGCGACACCGTCTTTTCTTCCTTCAGAATTTCCAGCACGATGCGTGCTTTCTCTTCGGGGCTGAACTTTCTTCTGCTTGTAGTCATACAACTAAGAAACTCCTTTTTTGCTGTCTAGATTATATGTATGATTATATTTATGACAATGGAGCAGGTTCAGACACTTGAGCGGCGGGAAACGAAGCTGGTTGGGTTCGCGATTACCGCGTCGGTTAATGAGGATTTGGAGAATAATCTGGTTGGCGGCTTGCGCGAGATTTTTATCCCTTTGGAAGCCTGAACAGCCGCCGCCAGGTATCCGTATTGGCATGAAGCCAGAGGAATCCCCAGAACCATGCTCGCCCGCCTCAGGATTGAGGTAGCGCTCGGCTTCCTATTCGCTGTACTATGGTATAAGGGCATTATGGCAGCGATTTCATCAATCTGTTGGATTCCTGCCAGGCTCCAGCCATGTGGCGGTGCAGCTTGCGCTGTATAACTTCCAGAGCCTGTACATCTCATAGCGTAACCTGTTGTTTGCGAACGCTTGCTCATCATGATTCCGCCGCTTGCGCTATTCATTATTTTCAACAGATCAGATCCGAGAACAGGGAGAGGATACGATGTTAAACGTGCTTACCGTTCGTTGTGAGTATCAAAGCGAGCT
>NZ_JCAMRT010000056.1:0-7361 GCF_059821225.1 Paenibacillus sp. sg306046 | reverse complement strand
GGCAAATAACCATCAGGCCGCCGTTATACAATGTCCGGGCTATATCGCCGACAAATACATCAAACGAAAAGCTTGCCAACTGAAGCAGACGGACAGGAAATTGATCGAGCCGATATTCCCTGCGATAGGCGGCTGCCGTATTCACCAGACTTCGATGCTCGATCATGACGCCTTTCGGCCGACCCGTTGTTCCTGACGTGTAGATCACGTAGGCCAGGTTATGCGGCATGCTGCAGACGGGCAGTTCCGAGGCATCAGCATCATAGGAAGCTTCTTCATCGAGGCACAGCACCGTATGCATCGCTTCATGCTCGGTCATCCAGTCATGCGCGTCTGCTAACAGATGCTTCTGGGTGAGCAGTGCAATCGCTCCGCTGTCCTCAAGCATAAACTGGAGTCGATCCGTCGGATACTGTGGATCAAGCGGCACATAAGCTCCACCCGCCTTCCACACCGCCATCACTCCGACAAGCAGCTCCACCGAACGCTCAGCCCAGATCCCGACCTTCTGTTCTGCCTGCACACCCCGAGTCCGCAGCATTCGCGCCAACCGGTTCGCCCGCTCATTCAGCTCCCGGTATGTCAGCCGCTTATCCTCGTACACGACGGCGATAGCTTCCGGGGTGCAAGCCGCCTGTTGTTGGAATAGCTGCTGGAATGTTTCATAGGGTGCACCCTCCACGGCCGCTGCATGGAACACATGCTCAATCTGCTGCCGTTCCTCCGCTGTCAGCATGTGCACTTCCAGAATCTTGCCTGTCGGATTACTCAAAATGACCTCAACCACCTGCTTGAAGTGCCCCGCCATCCTTTGGATCGTGTCGTGCTTGTACAAGGCAGTTGCATATTCGAAGGTGCAGGCCAATCCGCGACTGTCCTCCGCCACATCCAGACTAAGATCAAATTTCGCAGTGGTCTCTTGATCCGAATACGGCAAAAGCTCTAGCTCAGGCAGCCGAATCGGCTTCCTTTCGGTATTATGCAATGCGAACATCGTATCAAAGAGCGGGTTCCGGCTTAAATCCCGAATGATCTCCAGCTTCTCCACAAGCTCTTCGAACGGGTAAGCTTGATGCTCATAAGCCCCTAGTGTCGTTTCCTTAACTTCATTTAAATAAGATAAAAATGTTTTCTCTCCAGATGGATAGTGGCGGATAGCCAATGTGTTAACGAACATCCCTATTAACGGCTGGAGGTCCGTATGGGTTCGGCCTGCGATCGGCGTGCCTACAACGATGTCTTCCTGACCTGTGTATTTGTGCAGCATCACGGTATAAGCCGCCAACAATACCATGTAAAGCGTCACGCCATGATGTGCGGCGAACTGCTTCAAGGCCTCGCTTTTCTTTGCATCGATAAAAAATGAAAGGGACCGACCTTCATAACGCTGCACAGCTGGACGCACATAATCCGTCCGCATTTCCAGTACAGGCAATTCATGCTGCAGCATCTCCAGCCAGTACGCTTTCTGCCGCTTCATCTGATCCATCTGCAGCTCGGACTGCTGCCACACCGCATAGTCCTTGTACTGAATACGGAGGGGCTGAAGCTGTTCTCCGCTGTACAATCGGACAACTTCATCCATCAATACATCCATCGAGATCCCGTCTGAAATGATATGATGCATATCAAACATCAGCACGTAACGATCAATCCCCAGCTCAATCAGTCCTACTCGCAGCAGCGGCGGCTTATCCAGCTCAAACAACCGGATAAAGCTTTCCATCCTCTCCTTCACGTCTTCTTCCGAAGCTTGTGTGAAGGTGATCTCAAAGCTTACTTCGCGGTGCACCCGCTGTGCCGGCTCGCCGTCCAGCATCTCGAAGCCTGTACGCAGCGTTTCATGCCGCGCAATCAAACTGCGGAATGCTTCCTGGAGGCGGACCTTGTCCAGTTTGCCCTGAAGCAGCATGGCTCCAGGCATATTGTAGCTCTGGTCGGCGCCTTCGAGCTGGTGAAGGATGAAGAGCCGCTTTTGCGCCGATGATAGCGGATAATGCCCCCGCTCCCCGGCCGCAGGTATCCATGAAAACGAGCCTTTGTCCCGTTGCTCGATGACTTGCGCCATTGCCTCGACCGTAGCGTAACGAAACAGGTCCCGAAGCGAAATCTCGACATCCAATGTCCTATGCAGCTTGCTTACCAGCGTAGTGGCCCGTAAGGAATGTCCGCCAATCTCCCAGAAGTTATCCTTCACTCCGACGCTTGCAAGTCCCAACACTTCTTGCCAGATACGAACCAGTCTGGCCTCCGTCTGCGTCCGGGGAGCCACATACTCCACACCGGTCCGGATACTTCCCTCTGGCGCAGGCAGTGCTTTTCGATCAAGCTTGCCGCTTGCCGTCAACGGCATCCGTTCCATAAGTACGAAATAAGATGGGATCATGTAATCCGGCAGCTCGACCGACAACGCCTGTCTCAGCTCACTGACGCTCAGCTTCTGCTCCGCCACAAAATAAGCGCATAAGTGCTTCATCCCCGTCTCATCTTCTCTCGCAACGACGACCGCTTCCTGGATTCCCTCCAGCTTCAGCAGCTGCACTTCCAGCTCGCCAAGCTCAATCCGGTAACCCCGGATCTTCACCTGGTAGTCGATTCGTCCCAAATATTCGATATTGCCGTCGGGCATCCAACGGGCCAAGTCTCCAGTCCGGTACATACGCTCACCGTAAAAGAACGGGCTTGGCACAAATTTTTCAGCCGTCAGCTCCGGTCGGTTCAAATAGCCTCGCCCGACACCAACACCTGCTATACAAAGCTCACCGGCAACGCCGACCGGCTGAAGCTGCGATGTCCCTTCCTTTACAATGTATAAACGGGTATTATGAATCGGCTTGCCGATTGGCACCAGCGGATATGTGGTGTCCGGGTCGCACATAAAATGCGAGACGTCCACCGTCGCCTCTGTAGGTCCGTATAAATTGATCAGCTTCGCTCCGTGAATAGATGCAATCAGCCTTTGGAACCGAGCCACACTCGGCGCAGGAAGTGCCTCCCCGCTTGCAAACACTTGATGCAGCGTGCCCAGCTTCTCGCGCAGCTGTTCAATTGGCTGCTGCTCGACATACTCCAGAAAAGCATGCATCATGGATGGCACAAAATGCATGGTGCTTACACCATATTGAGCGATAGCCTCCAGCAAATGCCGGGGATTTTTCTCACCTCCGACAGATAGGAGAACAACTTTGGAGCCAACCATCGACCACCAGAACAGCTCCCAAACCGAAACATCAAACGTATACGCCGTTTTCTGCAAAATGCAATCCGTCTCGCCAATGGGATACTGCTGATGCATCCAGAAAAGCCGGTTCACAACCGAGTGGTGCTCAATCATTACCCCCTTAGGCTTGCCCGTTGAGCCGGATGTATAGATGACATAAGCCAATTGATTCGGGCCAGCCCAGCACTCCAGGTTCTCGCCATCTTCGCTATAAATGTCATCATTCTCCAGCTCGAGCACTTTGCCTGTAAAGGCCGCTCGCTCCCGCAGTCTGGTTTGCGTCAGCAAGAGCTTTACTCCAGAATCCTCCAAAATATAAGCGATACGCTCTTCCGGATAGTCCGGATCTATAGGGACATACGCCCCGCCGGCTTTCAGAATACCGTAAATGCCAACGATCATCTCCAGGGAGCGTTCAACCAAAATGCCAACCGTCTCATCGGCCTGCATCCCCTCTGCTCTTAACGTTCTTGCGAGCCGATTTGCCTTCTCGTTCAGTTCCCGATAGGTCAGCTTGCTCCCCTCAAACACCACTGCCACCTGCTCAGGTGTCTTTTTGACCTGTTCCTCGAATAACCCGTGGATCGTCTTGTCACGAGGATATGGCATCTGCGTATCATTAAATACAGCGATAATTTGTTCCTTTTCCGCTTCCGTGATCAGCTCCAGCTTCTCTACCGGCATGGACGGATCAGCCGCAACCTGCTCCAGCACTCTGGAGAAATGCTCAGCAAGCCGCTGAATCCCGGCTTCCTCGAACGCCAAGGCATTATAATCCAGTCGGATGCCGATCCGATCACCGGGGATGACAATGACGTTCAAATCATAATTTGTTTGCTCTGGCGTTTCGATGCCGCTGACCGTAAAGCTTTCCGGCTGTCCTTCGCCAAGCCGTCCAAGCTGCTCATCGACAGGATAATTTTCGAAAACCATGATGTGGTTAATTAATCCCCGCTTCTGGCTGGTCAAATTCTGAATCTCGTAAAGCGGGAACGTATCGTAGACACCTGAGTTGAGCGCCTGCTGCTGAGTTCTTTGCAGCACATCGGCAACCGCTTCACCATACTCGCTTGTAATCCGCACCGGAATCGTATTAATGAACAGGCCAATCATGGATTCCACGCCTGGAATATCCGCAGGACGACCTGCCACGACACTGCCAAATACAACATCCCTGCTATTGCTGTACATCTGCAGGAGCAGTCCCCATGCCGTCTGAATCACAGTGTTAACCGTAACCTGATACTGCCTGGCCACCTGCGCGATTCGCTCGCTCAGTTCCTCGCTGAACAGCCAGTTCAGTTCCCGGCCCATGTAGCCTTGCGCGATATGCGGCGATTTCTGCTGAGGCGGCAGCACCTGTTGCTCGTATCCGTCCAGATACTCCCTCCAGTACCTCGCCGCCGCCTCCTGGTCTTGCTGTTCCAGCCAGGCGATATATCGCCCGAATGGAGTAACCGAAGCAAGCACAGGCTCCTCGTTGCGGCAAAAGGTGAAATAGCTTTCGAATACTTCTCTGGCCATCAACGACATGCACCAGCCATCCATCAAAATATGATGGAAGCTCCACACAAACCGATAGGTTTGTTCCCCCGTTCGAAAAATCGATACGCGCATCAGGGAGCCTTGGCTCAGCTCAAAGCCCTTGGCCTTGTCTGCATCTGTGAAGGCCGTAACAGCAATATGCCGCTCAGTCTCCGAATGCCCGCGTAAATCCTCGTAGAACAGCTCGCCTTTGCGCACACGGAACACGGCCTGAATCGGTTCGTCCAGCCATCCGCTGATGAAATTTGTTCGCAACGCCTCATGCCGCTGCACCAGCAGATCCAGACTTTTGGCGAAATTCGGCACATTGAAGCTGCCCTTCAGCTCAAACGTCGCTTGCTCGAAATACGCTCCCGATCCAGCATCCAACAAATTATGGTATAGCATCCCCTTCTGCATCGGTGTTAGGGCATACACATTTTCCAGCTCGCCGATCGGACGCGTAAGCTGTGTCAACTGGTCCAACTCGCCGATCGTCAATCCTTGGAGTAAAACATCGCTTGGTGTCAGCTCAGGATACGCTTGCCCCACGCAGTGAAGGACCACTTCCCGCAAGCTTGATTGAAGCAGCGTGCCAAACCGTTCCACCGTGCTCCGAAGGTATTGCGCAGGGCCATACCGGATGGTCATGCTCAACGCCCCGTTCGTCACGAGACCGTTGATATCCAGTGAGAAGTCCATCACCGTATCACCGCTGACATCCGCGCCCGCGGAGTAAGGAGATAGCTCCAAGCCATTTCGCTGGTAGTCATGATCGAATTGTCCCAAATAGTTAAAGTTGATTTCTGGCTCTGCTCCTAGCTTCAGATCGGTTGGCTCCCCTGTTAAATATCGCAGAACGCCATATCCTATTCCTTTATTTGGAATTCGACGAAGTCCTTCCTTGACCTGCTTGATTTTTTGCGGCAATGTCAGACCGGCCCCCGCCTCCAGCAAAACAGGAAACTGGCTCGTAAACCAGCCGATTGTACGTGTAACGTCTGAACTTGGCACAATTTCCTCTCGGCCGTGACCTTCCAGATTGATCAACACGCGATCCAGGCCTGACCAGGCATGCACTGCCATCCCCAGCGCCAGCAGCAATAAGTCGTTCATCTCGGTATGATAGGCCAGATGCGCCTGCTTCAAAAGTTGCTCCGTTTCTGCCGTGGTCCAGCTTACGGTCACAACATCGCTGTTTTTGAGCTGCGATTTGCCCTGTACAAAATCTTTAGGGAGCAGCACTTGGCCGGCTCGTTCGATCTGCTGCCAGTATGACCGCTCACGCTCAAGCTCCGGACTGCTTGCGTACAAGGACAAGCGCTCAGACCATGTCCGGAAAGAATCTGTTTTATAAGGGAACTGTGGAGGAAGCCCCTTCATCACTTGCCCATAACCGGCAGCAAAATCCTCGAATAAAATACGCCACGAGACCCCGTCCATGACCAGATGATGAATAGCGATCAGTAAATGGTCGCCTTCCTGGCAACGGAACAAACCAAGCTTCACCAGCGGACCTGTGTCCAAGGCGATGCTTCCCTGAATTAGATTTGCCGTCTCGGCAACTGCAGCAGCCGGGTCTGAGATGCCCTGAAAGTCCAGTACCTGCAGCGTGAAAGGATCGCCTTCCCCGATCTCCCGGTTCCTTGCGACATAACCGTTTTCTGTTTTCTCAAATACAGTGCGCAGTACGTCGTGATGCTCCGTAATTTTGAACATCGTCTTCCACAACGCAGCTTCATTAAAGCCTTCCTGACGAAATAGCATAAAAGCCTGATTGCTATGGTGAGGGGCAACCGGATTCTGCTCGAAAAACCAGCGCTGGATCGGCGTCAGCCGGATAGCTCCCACCACCTCCTCCTGACTTGCGCGCTTGCCGGATGCCTGAAGATGAGGGCCAAGCGCCGCCAGCGTCGGGTAGCGGAACAAGTCTTTGATTACGAGCTTCCAACCGATCTGAAGCAGCCTGGATGCAACTTGCAGCGCCTTGATCGAATCTCCTCCCAGTACAAAAAAATTGTCCTGTAAGCCGATCTGCTCAACACCGAGCACAGCCTGCCAGACCAAAGCCAGCGACTGCTCGGCCAAAGTGCGGGGCGCCTCGTACACCGGACCTGCCTGTTCGTTCTCTTCCGGTACAGGCAATGCCTCCCGGTCCAGTTTGCCATTTGACGTCAGAGGCATTTGTCCGATGCGCATAAACCGTGAAGGTACCATATGCGAAGGCAGAATCTGCTCCATATATGCTTGCAACGCTTCAACACGGAACAAGTCATCCGCGACGACGTAACCCATAAGATACTTTTGCCCCCGCGCGTCTATCCGGTCAATAACTACTGCCTGACGCACCCCGCTGCAACGCAGCATGACGGTTTCAATCTCGCCAAGCTCGATCCGGTAGCCGCGGATTTTCACCTGATGGTCCATGCGGCCGATAAAATCGACATTGCCGTCCGGCATCCAGCGCGCCAAATCTCCGGTGCGATACAATCGTTCGCCTGCCACAAACGGATTGTCCACAAACTTCTCCGCCGTCAGCTCCGAACGGTTCAGGTACCCGCGCGCAACTCCCGGGCCTCCGATGCATAGCTCCCCCAGCACACCTATCGGTACTGGC
>NZ_JCAMRT010000055.1:0-7577 GCF_059821225.1 Paenibacillus sp. sg306046 | reverse complement strand
GTACGGAGCTTCAATATTTGCGGGCGCGATGGTATGATCCGAGTATGGGGCGGTTTATTAATGAGGATACGTACGAAGGGGATATTAAGAATCCGCTGACGTTGAATTTTTATACGTATGTGCATAATAATCCGTTGAGGTATGTTGATCCATCTGGCTATGCAATTACAGAAACGGGGATTGGGGCTGGAGGACTGGCGGGTCCAGCCTTTGGAATTGGAGCGTCAATCGGAGTAGGAGTCGGTGTTGGAAAGATACTAGACAATGATCCTGTGATTGAACCTAAGGAGTTAATTGTACCAGAAAGCTACACATCTCAATGGATTTCTGATGAAGCACAGATGCGTGTTTCAAGGCAAGAGGCATATGAGAATGGTCCTACCGTGATTCAACAGCAACTTGTTCAACAATCTCCAACTATTTTGAAAAGTGAAGTTCGGGTAGGACAATGGATGTCACGATCAGAATATGAACAATTTAATAAATCTGGATGGATACCTAGAACTAATGTGCTAACAAAGGGAAAGGAAGGGTATATTAAGCAGGCAGAAATTGGTGATTTGTATGTGGAGTTTGACATTGATTCTTCTTTACTTCTAGAAAAAGATAAGGATCTAGGATGGTCATTAGTAAAATCAAAAAATCAAATGTTTCTGAAATTATCTGAGAAAAAAGGAGAGGTCTTACCTTCGCCAATAGGTAAAAATATTAAGCATATTGATACGAAAACTGAATAATTAAAAGGAGAAGTACATGTTAAACAAAATAAGAAACTTGTTTTATGAGCTTCAAAAAAACGAAGCATTCATTTTAGATGATTTGATTATTTATGATGATAAGAAAATTGAAGTTGTTTTGTCTGTAAATGCATATATGGTTTCCATAAGTATACTATCAAACCTTACTTACGATATTCTCGTAGTTAAAGTTTCTAACGAAGATGTTATTTTAATTAAGACAAAAGAGCTGCTATCATTCAATGATTTAATAAAAGAAATAAATATGGATTTAAATCATTTGCTTTCTAAATGAGGTCAATTTATCTCAAGTCACTAAAGACTATACATTTAATTAGTGGTAAATAACTTAATGAGACTGCTCGCAAATAGATTGAGTTAGGAAAATGCCACGACGCTATTTTGCGTTGTGGTTTTCTTTATGTCTATAGAATTCTGTACAATGTCCTAACAAATCACTTGTTATTAAAAAGAAACTATAGCAACAAAGAATATTTCTAAAAGATTGACTTTTGAAAATCAAATTTGTTACATTGCTTCTTGAAAGGGGATGTCAAAAACATCAATTAGCCAAGCTTCTTATAACATATCGAAAGTATCCCAATATTTTGGAAGGAGAGTATGCCTATTGTTTGATACCATAAAAATAAAAGTATCTCCTGTTTATCCTGAGTTAAATTCCATACCGCATGAATCTACTACATATTTGGACAAATCAACAGGATTACTGAAAACAACTTATAAAATGAAAGATGAACAAATCCCATATATTCATTACTACGACAACAGCAGAACCCTCGTTTTGCAAGTATCGATCCCCAAGTTTCTCTACGGAAACAATGTAACGCTCCTCCAAGAAAAGGATATTCCGCTCTTTTTCCAAAGGTTACAAGAACGCATGATTGAATTATTTCAAATCGAAGTTAGCGCGGCGGATTGGCAAGTAGGAAAACGGCTAGATGTTTGTTGGAATTTTAATGTGGGGAATCAGGTGAGTGATTACCTCGCTGCGATCCAACGAATGAGTGTTCCGTTCATGAAACCATACACTTACGGACATCTGGAGACGGCAGGACATAAAAATAAGAACAGAGAGGTGATGTTTTACGATAAGCAGAAGCATTGTAGGGATACGAAGGAGGGGCATGAAATCATCGAACAGGCCGAGGGGCTTCTGCGTATGGAAATTCGACCGAGTTACAAGGAACTCAAGAAATTCTCACCCAAGCGCAGAGCCATTGAATTGCTGACACGATCATTCTTTACGAATATGACAAGCTCTGTACTCAAGCATGTTCAATTCACAGCACCCGTTGAAGGCGTAACGCTAGGTTGGCTGAAATCGCAACCTTACAGTATGCAGCAGATTGAAAGTGCAATGGGATTTAACCTATCGAAAAAGACACTTACGGATTCAGAAATCAAGCAATTGTACAAGCCATCAACGTATGACAATAGACGGACGCTAGCAAGAAAAATTCACTTTCCAGGTCCTACACCGTTAGCGCCCTTAACGATCCATTTGGATCAATTGGGCTAGAAGTCATCCAGCTAAGTATTGATGTTAGAGGTTTCGATTGCGATTCTAATTAGAGTGAAATCGGCTAATTCATCAACAAACATAAGACTTTTAGGCGAGGAATCAACCTTAAACATAATTCACGAGAAATCCAGAGTAATCAGGCGCATTTCATACATATTGTAAGAAAAGAGAACATTCTCTCGATTGAATGGCTATAAAATGGTGATTTAATTTCAATGTCTACTCCGGGGGGATTTTACATCTTTTTGGTACTGAATTTTATCATCATTGAACCAAGCACATCCTGACCAGGAGCAAACTTATTACATCAATCGATCATGTTTCTTTCTCAGCAATGATAAGTTCACTGATGTCAATTTGTAGTGCCTCACATATTTGTTCCAGTGTACGTATATAAACCCGGTCTACATTCTCTGAGCAGAGATGATTGATGGTTGCTATTCTCATATTCATAGACAGAGCGAATTGCCTTTGAGATATTTCACGTTCCATCAAGATTTCTCGCAAACGAATTTTTATCTTCATATGGATTGTCCTCCGCATTACTTTTAAGAGTTCAAAAAAACTACTAGTACTATATCATATTTTTACAAAAAAGTGGTTGAATTATACTCTTAAAAGTAATATTATATTTATAGTCATATTACTCTTAAGGGTGTAAACTATAAAGCGTAACGTTAATCCTAATTTCTGTAACGGAGGGCATTTTCGATGAATGTCATCGGCTATGTACGAGTCTCTACGGCAGGACAAGCCAAAGATGGATACAGTTTATCGTATCAGCAAGAAGAGATCGAATCCTATTGTCAGCAGCAAGGATGGAACTTGCTGCATATGTTTGTGGATGAAGGAATTAGCGGAGCAAAAGTAGATGAAGAAGCAATGGAGGTAGATCGGGAAGGGTTTCAAGACCTGCTTTCGTTCATAGCGGTTCATCCCATTGATTCTGTCGTGGTTTTGAATACGAATCGGCTTTGGAGAAGCGATATCGTTAAGGTATTAGTCCATCGAGAGTTTAAGAAAAGAAATGTCGATGTAAAGTCGATTGAGCAGCCGACGTATTCCATTTACAAGAAAGACCCTTCGGATTTTCTAATTAACGGGTTAATGGAGTTGCTGGATGCGTATCAACGGCTAGAAATTGCCATGAAGTTAGGCAAGGGACGCAGCAAGAAAGCGAAAGAAGGCGGCTATGCTGGAGGAAGGGCCACCTTCGGCTACAAGGCTAAGAAAGGCTCAAAAGTGCTAGAGATTGATTCGCAACAAGCAAGGGTTGTAAGCAGAGTATTTGAATTAAAAGAGCAGCATCCCAACTGGACATTATCTGAAATTGCCTTTCAATTGAACCTTGAAAATTACATAACAAGCCAAGGAAAAGCGTTCACCAAAGTACAAGTCAAACGTATCCTTGACCGAAAAAGCTTTTACAAGGGTATGTATCATTATGCGCATGTCGAAGCGATTGGCAAGCATCAGGCCATCTTATGAAGCCAGCAATAGATGTTTTGTTTTTAGAGGAACAAGTATTGAAGGCTAAAATCGAAGCGATGGAGTGGTGTATGGATACGGTATGGAGTGAACTGGTAGACCATCCTTCATCCATGGATAAGTTGAGGATAGAGGCTGTCCTTGTCTGTATTCATCACCATGTGCAGGAACTCCAGACAGAACTCCTACATAATCGGCTAGCAGCACTATGTAAATCGCAAGAATAGGCTTTGAACGAAATTTGAATGTTTGTAGAGAGAAAGACATTGCTTAGGTATGGATGTGGCGTAGACCATTCGAAATGAGGGTGCAAGCTTTCTCTTTACCAAGCATTCAAATTTAAAAGTAAGGAAAATTGAAGGGGGAATTTCTACTGACCTACGAATTGGATCACTTTGACGAGCATGAATTAACACGATTGCATGGTGTTTTTGTCGGCATCGACTTGCACAAACTTCACCATACCGCTGTTTTTCTCAATGGATTTAAAAAGCGGTTAGGAGAATTTAAGTTTGAGAATAAACCGAGCGCATTTCCGCTATTGCTGAAGGAAGCCAAGAAATATATGAAGAAAGGCAAGCAGATTTACTATGGGCTGGAGGATATCGGAGGCTTTGGACGACGATTAGCGGTATTTCTAGTCGAAGAGAAGCAGCAGGTAAAAGAAGTGAATCCTTCCTTATCCAAAGCGCTTAGGGAAGCCGCAGCCATTTATACAAAGTCAGATTCACAAGATGCAGAGTGTGTAGGGCAAGTTCTAATCGATCAATTGGAGAAGCTGCCGAATGCCAATCCCATCGATCATTACTGGATTATTAGCCAGCTTATTACGGCAAGGAGGGCCATCGTTAAGGAGCATACGAAAGCATTGAACCATCTTCATGCGCAGCTCTTCCACCACTATCCAAGTTATAAGTCCTTTTTCAGCAAAATTGACGGGAAGACGGCGCTGGCTTTCTTTGAAAAGTTTCCCGCCCCGCATCACTTGGCTGACTATACGGTTCAAGAATTACGTGAGTTTCTAGTTCAGCAGAGCAACTATGCTTGTTCGATGAAAAGCGCGGAGAAGATTATGAGAAATGTGCAAGAGGATGGTTCAACGCTGCGTGAGTACCAAGAACATCGGGACTTTCTGATTCAAAGCCATATTCGGCGCATTCGCAAATACAAAGAGGAGTTAGCGGATACGGACCAGCGATTGAAGGTGCTTATGAGGGACACAGGCTTAAAACTGGACACGATGTACGGGATTGATATTGTGACGGCGGCGTCCTTTGTAGCTGAGATCGGTGATATCCATCGGTTTCACGGTGCAAACAGTCTAGCCAAATGTGCAGGAGTCGCGCCCGTTCTACTGGGTTCAGGTGACCATCACGCTGATCATCAATGCCAGCAAGGGAACCGGAAATTATATGATTTGTTTTATAAACTTGCGTTACGCCATATTCAAACGAAGAAGAAAATAAAAGAGCCGCAAAGTTCTTACTATTATTGGATTTATCAGAAGAAACTTAAAGAAGGCAAAACGAAGATGCAAGCCTTGATTTGTGTCATGAGAAAGCTGGTTAACGTCATCTATGCGTTAATGAAGAATAAAACGGAATACATCATGCAGCCTGTGACGGAAGAGAAGCTAGCGGGCTGATATCGTAGGGTAGTGGCTATTCAAATGGGGTCACTACCTTTTCATTGCAAGGTTACGCTTTATAAATTAGGATACGTATGAAGGGGAACTAGCGAATCCGCTGAGTTTGAATTTGTATACGTATGTGGAAAATAATCCGTTGAGGTATACTGACCCAACAGGACACTGGAAAGATGGGGACGAGTATATCCCAACTGATTCAAGTGCCTGGAGTAATATTTTCTTTTGGTCGGGTGTATGGGACAAAGCAAACAACGGCGATTATGAAAGTAATGACTCGATGAAGAGATTTGCAGAACAACAAGCAGATAGTGCAAGAACAGGTTATTGGTCTTCATTTGGAGAGGGTATTGCTAATAATATTGATCAAAGTCAGATGCCAATGTTTATTGGTGGGGTTGCAGGAACAACTGTTGCCATTCCTAGGACTGGCACTATGCCAAGGACCGCAGGGCCGGGCATTTTAGGGCTTGGTCTTGTATTATCAGAGAAAATAAGTGCTAGTTTAGATAAGACAGCTAATAATAACTCTCAGTCGTTTATTTTCAGAGATGGTTCGGGAACAAATACTAACTTAACACCTAGACCCATAGATACAGCAGGATTGTCTTATTTCACTGCCCTGACATCTACTAAATATACATTCACTACACTAGAAGCGGTTAATGCAACTGGTTTTTTGAAGGCATATATTGATAATCCGTCTACGGGTCATGTAAATGTTGTTGCAACAAATCCTGCTCATCACACAGCTTGGATTGCATCTAGGGCAAATGCTGAGACTAATCCTTACTACTTGACAACTATTTTAAGGTCAATCTCAATAAAAGGGCCCAAATAAGAACCGTCGGAGGAGACAATGAGCGAACACCTTTCTTTTATTGAATTATTGGACACTAATAATGCTGTAATTGAATCAAAGCTATTCGTAAATTTTAGGAACGACAGCACAGTGTATTTATCATTAACATCAAATACCCTTTTTTATGAAGGCCAAGAGAATAGTTATTTAGAATCTTTAGCAACAATATTTCGTCAACTTCCAGAAGGTTACAAGATGAAGTGCCAAAATAGAGTTGCTGTAATCTCAGGAAAGGGAACTCAATTTGTAGATATTACTGAGTTTGTTTCATTAACGTACCTCTCTTCGGTTGATGATAACGTTTTGAAATTTGAACTACGGTGTTTATTTAATGACAATCTATACTCTGCGGATGCTACTGAAGACTTCTCAATAGCATTACAAAAGCTGAAGAATAAAATGAATGTAGACTTCAACATCTGTCCATTTTGTGAGAATGGAGATTTTATGTCTACTGGTGGGGAGGATTTAAGGCACGGTTGGTATTGCTTAAGAGAAGTAATTCCAAGAGAGCGTTTGTTGCCTTGGTTTGAAAGAGAAGATGAATTTAAGAATGCAATACCGAATCTAAGTGCATTTCATTGGTGTCCAAAATTTAGCTATAGCGAGAAAGAGTTTATTTAGTAAGATGCTTTGTTTTGACCACAACCCGACTAACCATTTGAACTGTAACCCCATTTATGGACACTGTATAAAAAACGGTTAACATAGTCTTAAGCAGCTAGGAGATGACTTCTGTATTCGTCAGGAGTCATCTTTTTTAATGTCCACTGATCGCGTTCCGAATTGTAATAGTTGACGTACTCATTGACTCTTAGACGTAATTCATGAAGAGAATTGCAGTCCCTGGAGATAAGTTCGTCCTTCATATTGGAACGTATATGAAACCAAACTATGGAATGTCAGGAGTTTTGTTCTTCTTAAATTTGAAATGATGGGTAGGTTTTTATTTTGAATAATTGTATAGTATGTGGATATGACAAGTTGAACAAACCACAGTACCTAGAATCCGGTGCACCAAATTTCAATATTTGTCCGTGTTGTGGCTTTCAATCTGGTTACGATGACTTAGTACATGGAAAATCTGTTGACACCTATAGGACTATGTGGTTAAAAGAGGGAGCACCTTGGTTGAATGAGAAAAAGAGGCCAATTGATTGGAATTTAGACAAACAATTAATGAATATTACAAAACTATAAGGTCTTTCTCTAGCCACAATGCGACTAACGGGACTGACCCCCTAACGTGAGACAAATCAAAACACCTTCAAGAAAATGCTTCCATGTCGTAAGATGTGGAGG
>NZ_JCAMRT010000054.1:0-9739 GCF_059821225.1 Paenibacillus sp. sg306046 | reverse complement strand
TGCGGGACGTGTTCCGCCACGCTACGGTCGAGGAAATGGCGGGAGCAATCAACCGGATGGAGCAAGCGGAGCACGTCTCCATTCCTGCGGCTGAAGAAAGCGAGTATTACCCGATGTCTTCGGCGCAGAAACGGCTGTATATTTTGCGCCAGATGGCGGAGGTTGAACAGAGCTACAACATGCCGGGGGCGATGCTGCTGGACGGAGCGCTCGACCGGGCGCATTTCGAAGCGGCATTCGGCGCTCTGATTGCGCGTCATGAGACGCTGCGTACCGGATTTGAGCTGGTAGACGGCGAGCCGATGCAGCAGATATACCCGCAGGTGGATTTTGCGGTGGAGTACAAGCAGGCCGCCGACGAACGGGAAGCCGACGAGCTCGTGCGCGAATTTGTCCGGCCGTTTGACCTTACGAAGCCTCCGCTGCTGCGGATCGGATTGATCGAGCTGGAGCAGAGCCGCCACATTCTGATGTTCGACATGCATCATATCATCTCCGACGGGATCTCGACGGATGTTCTGGTGGAGGAGTTTATCTCCCTGTATGGCGGGGAAATATTGCCGCCTCTGCGCATTCAGTACAAGGACTATGCTGTGTGGCAGCAGTCCGAGTCGCAGAAGGAGCGGATAAAGCGTCAGGAAGCGTACTGGCTGGAGCAGTTAGGCGGAGATCTGCCCGTCTTGGAGATGCCGCTTGATTACGCGCGCCCTGCGGTGCAGCAGTTCCATGGAAACACGCTTCATTTCCGGATTGATGCGCAGAAGGTCGAGGGCTTGAAGCAAATGGCGGCGGAAAGCGGAGCGACGCTGTACATGGTGTTGCTTGCGGCCTATACCGTTTTACTGCAAAAGTATACGGGGCAAGAGGACATGATTGTCGGCACGCCGATTGCGGGCAGAACCCACGAGGACCTGCAGCCGCTCATCGGAATGTTCGTCAATACGCTGGCCATTCGCACGTATCCGGCCGGGGGCAAACCGTTCCTCTCGTATTTGAAGGAAGTCAAGGAGGCTACCTTCGGAGCTTATGAGCATCAGGACTACCCGTTCGAGGAACTGGTGGACAAATTGCAGGTGACCCGCGATTTAAGCCGCAACCCGCTCTTTGACACGATGTTTGCGCTGCAAAACACGGAAAACAAGGAGCTGGCTCTCGAAGGCCTTCAACTGAAGCCGTACCCGAGCGAGTATACGGTGGCGAAATTCGACCTGATTTTGGACGTAACGGAAGGGAATGACGGTTTGGCCTGCAGCATGGAATATGCCACCGCCTTGTATAAACGGGAGACCATTGAACGGATGGCCAAGCACTACGAGCAGCTGCTCGAGGCCATTGCGTTTTCTCCGGAGGCGACCCTTGCAGCGCTTGGCATGCTGACCGCGCAAGAAGAGGAACAGCTTCATGACGTGTTCAACCATACGGCGGCGGACTATCCGGCCGGGGCGACCATCCATCAATTGATCGAGGAGCAGGCGGAACGCACGCCGGAGCATGCGGCTGTCGTGTTTGAGGGCGGACAGCTTTCGTACAGAGAGCTGAACGAACGGGCCAACCGGCTGGCGCGGACATTGAGAGCGGAGGGCGTGCAGCCGGACGAGCCGGTCGGCATCATGCTGGAGCGTTCCTTGGAGATGGTCGTCGGGATCCTCGCGGTATTAAAAGCCGGGGGCGCGTATGTGCCGATTGATCCCGAATATCCGGAGGAGCGCATCCGTTATATGCTGGAGGATTGCGGCGCGAAGCTGCTGCTGGTGCAGAGCCGTCTTCGGGAGCGCGTGGCTTTTGCCGGAACATACGTAACTTTGGATGAGGAGCATGCATACGGCGAGGATAGCTCGAATCTTGAGCCGGTAGTCGGGCCGAATCATTTGGCTTATGTGATTTATACGTCAGGAACAACGGGCAAGCCCAAAGGGGTTATGGTAGAGCATCACGGGCTTTGCAGCTTGAAGCTGATGTTTGAGAACACCTTGGGCATTACCGATCAGGACCGGGTCGTCCAATTCGCCAGCCTGTCCTTCGACGCGTCGTGCTGGGAAATCTACAAAGCCCTGTTCTTCGGAGCAACCTTGTACATCCCGACGGCTGCGACGATTCTGGATTATCAATTGTTCGAAGCCTACATGAATGAAAACGGGATTACAGCGGCGATTCTGCCTCCGACCTATGTGACCTACCTGAATCCGGAGCGTATGCCGAGCTTCAAAAAGCTGATCACAGGAGGCTCGGCGGTATCCGTTGAGCTTGTGAAGCAGTGGAAGGACAAGGTGCTGTATTTCAATGCCTACGGGCCAACTGAAGCCTCCATTGTAACGTCGGTTTGGGCGGCTCCGCCAGGCGAGCTCGAGCAAAAGTCTGTGCCGATCGGCCGTCCGATTGCGAATCATCGGCTCTACATCCTGGATGCGTATAATCAACCGCTGCCCGTCGGCGTGGCCGGCGAATTATGCATTGCGGGCGTCGGGCTGGCGCGCGGCTACTTGAACCGTCCTGAGCTGACGGCGGAGAAGTTCGTGGATCATCCGTTCGCGCCAGGGGAGCGCATGTACCGGACAGGGGACTTGACCAGATGGCTGCCCGACGGCAATATCGAATATTTGGGACGGATCGACCATCAGGTGAAAATTCGCGGTTACCGCATCGAGCTCGGCGAGATCGAGGAGCAATTCTTGAAGGTTGCGCATGTTCAAGAAGCGATTGTGCTGGCGCGCGAGGACGAAAGCGGACAAAACCAGCTTTGCGCCTACTTTGTGGCGGACAGGGAGCTTACGGCTGGCGAGCTGAGGCTGGCGCTGTCGCAGGAGCTGCCGGGCTACATGATTCCGTCCTACTTTGTGCAGCTGCAGCGAATGCCATTAACGCAGAACGGGAAGATCGACCGCAAGGCGCTGCCCGCCCCAGAAGGAAACATGCATACCGGCGGTGAGTATGTCGCACCGAGAACCGAGGCGGAGAAGGCGCTGGCGGCTGTGTGGAAGGCGGTACTCGGAGCGGAGCGCATCGGCGTGACAGATCATTTCTTCGAGCTTGGCGGCGATTCCATCAAATCGATTCAGGTTTCGTCACGGCTGCATCAGGCCGGCTACAAGCTGGAAATTCGCGACTTGTTCAAATACCCGACCGTTGCCCAGCTGGGCCGGCACATCAGGCCGATTGCCCGAATGGCCGACCAGGGCGAGGTGGCTGGAGAGGTTGCGCTAGCGCCAATCCAGCGCTGGTTTTTTGACCAGCAATTTGCCGACCCTCACCACTTTAACCAATCGGTGATGCTCTACCGCAAGGAAGGCTTCAACGAAGCGGCGATCCGCAAGGTGCTTCAAAGGATCGTTGAGCATCACGACGCGCTGCGCATCATATTCCGTCAGACGGAAAACGGAGCTGCGGCATGGAACCGGGGGGTGGAGGAAGGCGAGCTTTACAGTCTGGAAACGGTCGACTTCAAGGGAGTAGAAGCGGCGGCGTACGAAAAGGCGATCGAAGCCAAGGCGAACGACATTCAGGGCAGCATTGAGCTGGAGTCGGGCCCGTTGGTAAAAGCCGGGTTGTTCCGCGGCGCGGACGGGGATCATTGGCTTATCGCCATACACCATGGTGTCATCGACGGCGTATCGTGGCGCATCCTGCTTGAGGATATCGCGGCCGGGTATGAGCAAGCCGTGAAGGGAGAGGTGATCCGTCTTCCGGCGAAGACCGATTCGTACCGTGCTTGGTCAGGGCAGCTTGCGGCATACGCGCAAAGTCCGGCTATGGCGAACGAACAGGCCTATTGGCAGCGCGTTGCGCAAACAGCCGTGCCGCCGCTGCCCAAGGATCAGGAAGCGGAGCTCTCCTTGCAGGAGGATAGCGAAACGATCACGCTTCAGTGGAGCGCGGCAGAAACGGAGCTGCTGCTCAAGCAGGTGCATAAAGCGTATAACACCGAAATGAACGACATTCTGCTGACGGCGCTGGGAACAGCGATCCAGAAGTGGAGTCGTCATGACCGGGTGCTGGTGAATCTGGAAGGTCACGGCCGTGAATCCATTCTGCCGGATATCGATATTACACGCACCGTGGGATGGTTTACAAGCAAATATCCGATATTGCTGGAGATGGAGCCAGGCAAGGATGCGGCCTACCGGATCAAGAAGACGAAGGAAGCTCTGCGTCAGGTCCCGAACAAAGGGATCGGGTACGGCATATGCCGGTATTTGTCGGAGCATGCGGCGGAAGACGTATGGGGAACGACGCCGCAGATCAGTTTCAACTACTTGGGTCAGTTCGATCAAGACCTGCAAAACAACGAGCTTGGCCTATCGCCGCATGCAAGCGGGGCGCAGTGGAGCGGCAAGCAAGCCCGAAGCTACGCGCTGGACATGAACGGAATGATTGCGGACGGTTCGCTGACGCTGGACCTCGGCTACAGCGGCAAGGAATACCGCAGGGAAACGATGGAGGAGCTGGCTTCTTGCCTGCAGGAGAGCCTTCAGGAACTGATCGCTCATTGCGCGGCGAAGGATCGGACGGAGCTGACGCCAAGCGATGTGCAGCTTAAGGGATTGAGCTTGGAGGAGCTGGAGCAGCTTGCGGAACAAACGCGCCATCTCGGGCAGATCGAGAACATCTACGCGCTTACGCCTATGCAGAAGGGGATGTGGTTCCACAGCTCCATGGATCCGGATGCAGGCGCCTATTTTGAGCAGGCGCGATTTACCTTGCGAGGAACGCTCGATATCGAATGGTTTGCGCAAAGCTGGGAGGAGCTGGCCGCCCGTCATGCCGTACTGCGGACCAATTTCTACAGCGGCTGGAACGGAGAACCGATGCAAATCGTGTTCCGGGACAAGCGGATCGGATTTGCGTACAAGGACCTTACCGGTCTTCATGCGGCCGAGCAGCAAGCGCAGATCAACCAATTCGAGCAAGGCGATAAAGCTCGCGGATTTGATTTGCAGCGGGATGCGCTGGCACGCGTAACGGTCATCCGTACAGAAGCGGAAAGCTGCCAGGTGCTCTGGAGCTTCCATCACATTCTGATGGACGGCTGGTGCTTGCCGCAGTTGACGAAGGAGCTGTTTGAAACGTATTCCGCCTACGTTCAGGGTCCAGGGCGGGAAGACGCTTCGGAGCGGAACTTGGCGCCAGTCTACAGCCAGTATATTGAGTGGCTGGAACAGCAGGACAAGGAAGCGGCGTCCCGCTATTGGGCCGGGTACTTGGCGGGCTACGAGGGGCAGACTGTACTGCCGCAGGCCAAGACGGAGGGAAGAAGCCCGGGGTATGCCCTGGAGCGCATCGTTTGCGATTTGGGCAATAGCCTGAGCGTACGGATGAGCCGTGTCGCAAAGCGGCATCAGGTGACGGTCAATACGCTCATGCAAGCGGCATGGGGCATCATTCTGCAGAAATATAACGGGACGGGCGATGTGGTATTCGGCCATGTCGTGTCGGGAAGACCGGCGGAAATTCCGGGGATTGAGGAGATGATCGGATTATTCATTAACACGATCCCGCTGCGCGTCGCTGCCGAACCGGATACGAGCTTTGCCGAAGTGATGGGAAGACTGCAGGAACAGGCGCTCGAATCCGGCCGTTACGATTATTATCCGCTGTACGAGATTCAGGCGCAGAGCACACAAAAGCAGGATTTGATCAGCCATATCATGGCGTTTGAGAACTATCCGGTCGATGAGCAGATGGAGCAAGCCGGACATGAAGACGGCGGAAGGCTTTCGATTGCGGACGTTGAAATGGCAGAGCAAACGAACTATGACTTCACGCTGACGGTGCTTCCCGGAGACAACATTCAGCTGCATCTGGACTACAATGCCAATGTGTATGATCGGGCGGGTATGGAGCGGTTGAAGGGGCATCTGGTCTATGTCTTCGAACAAATCGTCGAAAATCCGCTGGCTGCCGTAGGAGAACTGGAGCTTGCGACTGCCGGGGAGCAAGCCGAGATTGTGGAGCGGTTTAATGATACGGCGACGATGTATCCCCGGGAGAAGACGCTTCACCAGCTGTTTGAGGAACAGGCGCAGCGTCTCCCGGATGCGGTGGCGCTTGTGTTTGAGGACCGGCAGTGGACCTACCGCGAACTGAATGAGCGGGCCAATCGGCTGGCGAGGACGCTGCGTTCCCAGGGAGTCGACAAGGACCGCTTGGTGGCCCTGATGGCGGAGCGATCCATGGAGATGATTGTGGGCATGCTGGCGATTCTAAAAGCGGGAGGGGCCTACGTGGCGATCGACCCGGAATATCCGGAAGAACGCATCCGCTACATGATCGAGGATTCGGGAGCGCACGTGATGCTGGCGCAGCGCCAGCTGCGCGAGCGGATTCCGACCCAGAGCGCGCTTGTCTTCCTGGACGACGAGCAATCGTACAGCGACGACGGCTCCAATCTGGAGCGCAGCAACGGAGCGACCGACTTGGTGTGCGTCATTTACACGTCCGGTACGACCGGCAAGCCGAAGGGCAATTTAACAACCCATCGCAACCTGATGCGGATTGTTCGAAATACGAACTATATTGAGATTACAGACCGGGATCGTGTGCTGCAGCTGTCCAGCTACTCCTTCGACGGGTCGGCCTTTGATATTTTCGGGGCTTTAACCAATGGAGCCAGACTGGTATTGGTGCCAAAAGAAACGATGCTGGACGTCGAGCAATTGGCGGGTCTGATCGAAAGGCAGCACATTTCGGTCATGCTCATTACAACAGCTTTCTTTAATGTGCTTGTGGACGCGAATGTCCATTGTTTGCGTCACCTGCGGGTGATTTTGTTCGGGGGCGAACGGGTTTCCGTCAGTCACGTCCGCAAAGCGCTCAGCTATGTCGGACCCGGCAAACTCAAGCATGCATACGGTCCGTCGGAAAGCGCGGTCTATACAACCTGGCTGGACGTGAATGAGGTGAGCCCGGATGCCGTGAACATCCCGATCGGACAGCCGCTCAGCAACACGACGGTCTATATCGTTGACGCGCGGAACAAGCTGCAGCCGATTGGAGTCGCCGGGGAGCTGTGCGTAGGGGGAGAAGGATTGGTTCGAGGCTACTTGAACCGTCCGGAGCTGACGGCGGAGAAATTTGTGGACAACCCGTTTACGCCGGGAGAGCGGATGTACCGGACGGGCGACCTGGCCAGATGGCTGCCGGACGGGACCATTGAGTATGTGGGCCGGATTGATGATCAGGTGAAAATCCGCGGCTTCCGCATCGAGCTGGGCGAGATCGAATCGCATCTGCTCAAGGTGGAGCCGATCGAGAAAGCGACGGTCGTGGTTCGTGAAACCGCCGGAGGCGAGAAGCAGCTCTGCGCGTACTTCGTAGCCAGCAGCGAGCTTGCGGCAAGCGAACTAAGAAACACCTTGTCCCAAGAGCTTCCGGGCTATATGATCCCGACGTACTTTGTGCAGCTGGAGCGTATGCCGCTGACGACCAACGGGAAGGTGGACCGCCGAGCGCTGCCGGCCCCGGAGGAAAGCATGCAGACGGGGATGGACTATGTGGCGCCGCGAACGCTGCTGGAAGCGAAGCTGGCGCAAATCTGGCAGGACGTGCTCGGAATTGCAAAGGTCGGCGTCAAGGACAATTTCTTCGAGCTTGGCGGCCATTCGCTGCGCGCGACTACGCTGGTCGGCAGGGTTCACAAGGAATTGAACGTCAGTCTGCCGTTAAAAGACGTATTCAAATTCCCTACAGTCGAAGAGCTGGCGCAAGCGATCGGCGTCATGGAGCAGCAAACGTACAGCTCCATTCCGGCGGTTGAAGCCAGAGAGCACTACCCGGTATCGTCGGCGCAGAAGAGGTTGTATATTTTGCACCAGCTGGAAGGGGCGGAGCAAAGCTACAACATGCCGGGAGCGATGCTGCTGGAGGGAGCGCTTGAGCGGGAACGGTTTGAAGCGGTATTCCGCGGTCTGATTGCACGCCACGAGACGCTGCGCACCGGGTTTGAGCTCGTAAACGGCGAACCGGTGCAGCGGGTGCATCCAGAGACGGATTTTGCCGTGGAATATATGGAAGCTGGCGAAGAAGAGGCGGAACGGATGGTGCGCGAATTCATCCGCGCGTTCGATCTGAAGAAACCGCCGCTCTTGCGGGTAGGCTTGATTCAACTGGCGGAAGAACGCCATATCCTGCTCTTTGACATGCACCATATTATCTCCGACGGCGTATCCATGGATGCCCTCGTCGAAGAATTCGTCCGCCTGTACGGGGGAGAGGAGCTGCCGGCTCTACGGATTCAGTACAAGGATTATGCGGTATGGCAGCAGTCCGAAGAGGAGCGCGAGCGTCTGAACAAGCAGGAAGCCTACTGGCTGGGCCAGTTCAGCGGAGAACTGCCGGTGCTGGAGCTGCCGACAGATTATGCGCGTCCCGCCGTGCAGCAATATGACGGCCATACGCTGCAGTTCCGTATGGATGCTGAGACGAGCGAGGGCTTGAGGCGGATTGAGGCGGAAAACGGCGCGACGCTGTACATGGTATTGCTTGCGGCGTATACGATCCTGCTGCAAAAGCATACGGGCCAGGAAGATCTGATCGTCGGCACGCCGATTGCGGGAAGGACACATGGCGATCTGCAGCCATTGATCGGGATGTTCGTCAATACGCTGGTGCTGCGCAACGGACCGGCCGGAGAGAAAACCTTCCTGTCTTATCTGGAGGAAGTCAAGGAAACGACCTTAAGTGCCTACGAGCACCAGGATTATCCGTTTGAAGAGCTGGTCGAGAAGCTGCAGTTGACCCGCGATTTAAGCCGCAATCCGCTCTTTGACACGATGTTTTCGCTGCAAAATATCGAAAACAAGGAATTTGCTCTCGAAGGGCTTCGCCTGACGTCGTTTCCGAGCGACTACGGGATGTCGAAATTTGACCTGAGCCTTGACGTCATGGAAGATGGCAATGGCTTGGAGTACAGCCTTGAATATGCGTCTGCCTTGTTCAAGAAAGAAACGGTAGAACGGTTGGCGAAGCATTTCGAGCAATTGGTCGCCGCGATTGTGAACGATCCGGGCGCGAAAATCGCGTCGCTCGGCATGCTGACGGCGGAGGAGCAGGAGCAGATTCAGCGCGTGTTCAATCCGGAGACAGCGACGCCGCTGCTGGAGAAAACGTTCCATCAGCTGTTCGAGGAACAGGCGGAGCGGAGCCCTGAGGCGACAGCGGTGGTGTACGAGGACAAGCGGCTTACCTACCGCGAGCTGAACGAGCGTTCGAACCGTCTGGCGCGCATCCTGCGGGCCCAAGGGGTGAAGCCGGATCAGCTGGTCGGCATTTTGGCCGATCGGTCGGTGGACATGCTGGTCGGGGTTCTGGCGGTATGGAAGGCGGGAGGGGCCTATGTGCCGCTCGATCCGGATTACCCGTCCGACCGCATCCGGTTTATGGTGGAGGACAGCGGAGCGAACGTGCTGCTGACGCAGACGCATCTGGAGGAGCGCGCGCGGGAGTGGCTGGCAGAGGAGCAGACGCTGCAGGCCGTGCTGTGCCTGGATGATGAGTCGCTTTACAGCGAAGGAGCGTCGAACGACTCGAAAAGGATGAAATTGCCGAACGTCAACAAGCCGAGCGATCTGGCCTACGTGATCTATACATCGGGAACGACAGGACGGCCGAAGGGCGTCATGATCGAGCACCGCAGTCTGGTGAATACGGCGGACGGCTATCGCCGGGAGTACCGCCTGGACGAGTTCCCGGTCCGGCTGCTGCAATTGGCCAGCTTCTCCTTCGATGTGTTCGTGGGGGATATTGC
>NZ_JCAMRT010000053.1:0-11460 GCF_059821225.1 Paenibacillus sp. sg306046 | reverse complement strand
TCGTACAACAGATATTGTACGACATCAAATAGCCGGGCGTAAACTTAAATTATCAAGGTCTCGGACGATGTCCGCCTGGCAGGGATCTCTACTGGGAGGAGCGACAATTCTAATGCTCAATGTGTTGATCATTGGAGAGATGAGAGAGCTGATGGATAAGGATGTACAGACTTATGTGCATAGTATCCGCGTGGCTGGCATGGCCGAGGCTATGGCTTCCGTATTGGAGTTTAATGATGTGCAAAGAGACCAATTAATTCACGGCTGTTTTTATCATGATGTGGGCAAGCTGCTGATTCCGGATGAAATTCTCAAGAAGCCTTCCGGTTTGACCGCTGGTGAATGGAACGTTATGAAGTACCATCCGCGGCTGGGGGCCCTGATTCTTAGGGAGTACGACTCTATACCTGATTCGGTCGTCGATATGGTGCTTTATCACCATGAGCGGTGGGACGGAGCCGGTTATCCAGAGGGCAAGGCGGGGAAGGACATTCCCCCCTTCGCCCGGATTTGCTCGATTATTGACGCGTTCGACTGCATGATTTCGAATCGTCCCTACAAGACGGGCCTCACGGTTAGCCAGGCGGGGGAGGAACTCCTCAAGCAGGCGGGCATTCAATTTGACCCGGAATATGTATCCGCATTTCTCCGTATGATCGACTTGAAGAACGCTAACCTACTAAACCCTATAAGTGAGGCGAAATGATGAAGTGGTTTTTGAACTTAAAAACAGCTACAAAGCTGGTTTTTGCTTTTGTCACGATTGCTCTTGTTTCTGTAGCTGTAGGAATATACGCCTTGTATAACATGGCTGTTATAAAAAGTAACATCGACGATTTGTATAACGATAATCTGGTGTCGGTTCGCGATATGTCGGCTGCTCAGGTTGCTTACCAAAACCTGCGCATTCTGGTGCGGGACATTTCCTTGTCCCCGGCGGACAAGAGCGATGCGGAGCTTGTGCAGCAGGTGCCGGTGTACAAAAGCGAATTCGAGAAAAATTTGAACGGGTATCGGAATACCGATCTGACTCAGCCTGAGAGGGATGAGCTGCGGGTGCTGGATACAGAATGGGCCGCTTTCCAAAAGGTATACGAGCAATCGGTCAACCTGGCGCAGCTGGAGGATCGGACGGCCTTTGTCAATTATCTGAACAATGAGCAACTGGTGCAAGGGAATAAGGTCAAAGACAGCTTGACGCGGCTGGTGGCGTTAAACGTCAAGCTTGCGGAAGAAAAGCTGCAGGAAAGCACCGCTGCCTACAACAGCGCCCGCAATACGATGATTGCCGTTATTGTCGTAGCGCTGATTATAAGTGTCGTCATAGGCTTCTTGCTGGCTCGGCTTATTTCGTCCCAGCTTCAGAAAATCGTCGAGCTGATGGGGCGGGTGGCGCAGGGTGATTTCCGAGAAAAGCTGGATATTCGGACCAAGGATGAAATCGGCCAGCTCTCCGCCTCCGTAAATCAGATGATTGACAGCTTGCGCGTCGTCGTCAGCAGCATTATGGGGTCGTCCCAGGGTGTCGCTGCCGCAGCTCAGCAAATATCTGCGAGTACCGAAGAAATTGCCAGCAGCAGCGCGTCCCAGGCGCAGTCGGCCCAGTCGATTGCCGAGCTGTTTACGGAGCTTTCCTCTGCGATCAACTTCGTGGCGAAAAGCGCTGAGCAGGCCGCCGAGCTGACCAACAGCACGGTGCAGACCGCAGGTGAAGGAGGCGCGATTGTCGATGCGTCCATCCAGGGCATGCAGCAGGTCAACGTGGTCATGTCCCGTCTGGAGGAAGATTCGCTCAAAATCGGTGAAATTATTGAAGTGATTGATGATATCGCGGATCAAACGAATCTGCTTGCCTTAAATGCGGCCATTGAGGCCGCCCGGGCGGGCGATCAGGGCCGGGGCTTTGCTGTTGTCGCGGATGAAGTACGCAAGCTGGCGGAACGGAGCAGCGAAGCGACCAAGGAGATTACATCCATTATTAAGGTGATGCAGGGCAATACGAAGCAGAGCGTAACGGCTGTGACCAACAGCGTGCTGCAGTCGAAGCAGACGGATGAGGCGTTTACCCGAATCGTGCAGATGGTGAACAGCTCGGCCGGCAAGGTGACGGAAATTGCGGCGGCTTGCCAGGAGCAGGCAACGCAGGCTTCCGAGGTCATGATGTCGGTGGATCAGGTTGCTTCGTCCAGTGAGGAAGCTGCTGCGGCTTCACAAGAGACAGCAGCGACATGTCAGTCGCTGGCCAGTCTCGCCGAAGATTTGAACAGCTCGGTTGCCGTTTTTAAAATTCAATAGAATGTAGGATGTTTACTTAGTTTTAAGGCCGGGATGTGAAGGAATGTCTGTCTTTTTGCAGGAGCAGTATATTGAGCTGATGCTTGCGCAGGAGCACTATGCGGTCCCTATTCAGGATATCCACGAGATTATGAAAATGATGCCAGTCACCGAAATTCCCGGCACCCGGCCGCACGTGAAGGGCGTGTTCAACTTGCGGGGCAAGCTTATTCCGGTAATCAGCTTACGGCGGTTGTTCGGCTTGCCGGAGGCGGAGGCTACAAAAGCGACCCGGCTGATGGTGATCAGGAGTCGGAGGGGACCGATCGGCGTCATTGTGGATGAGGTTCACAAAGTGGCGACGTACAGCGAGATCGTGGACCCGCCGGAGCAGGTCGGAGGGGTGAGCGGGGCGCATTTCCAGGGAATTGGCTTGCGTGATAAGTATCTGGTCGGCATTTTACATATGGAACAGGTGTTGAGCTAAGGAGATCCTTCGCTTTTCGGGAACCGCATGACGGTTTGGGAAGCGAAGGATCTTTTTGCGTGTGCGCACATAAATTTCCAAACCGAGGGAAACCTAAATTTGTCAACGAAGGAAAGGAGGAATTTACATGTTTAATCAGTCGCAAAACGCTCAGCAAGCTGTCTCATCCAAGGAGTTGGCCTATTTGTCCGACTGCCTGAAAAATGAGGAGCTGCTGGCGAAGATCGCCGCACAAGGCGTAGCGGAAAGCCACAGCCCACAGTTAAAGCAGAAGCTGGCGCAAATTGCTCAGGACCGTTTGCAAAATACGGATATGCTGATTCGCACGCTGCAGCAGCAAGCGCACATGTCCCACTAACGACCAACGTATTCAGGAGGTGTTAAGCATGTATCAGTCTTATTCGTCGATGAAGTCGTCTGCACATTTTCACCTGCAGGAGCAGGATGTCGCCAACCTCGTGCTGTCCGAGCTGAAACGGGCCGCCCGCGAATACACGACGGCTGCGACAGAGGCGATGCATCCCGCCATTCGTCAGACGTTCGTTAACCTGACGCACAAGACATTGCAGGATCAGGCCGAGCTATTCCAGGTGTTGAAGCAATTAAGCGGGTACGGCTCCATTAAGTCGGCCACCCAGCAAGACATTCAGCAGGAGCTGCAGCAGCAGTTCCAGAAGTCCGAGCAGCTGCATAACCTTGTCCAGCAAGCGGTGCAGGGTGCTTATGCAGGAACGGGAAGCCACATGCAGTCATCTGCGCAATCGCAGCATGGCGCCCATGCGTCTATGCAGTATGGAGCCAACCCTCCGGCTTACGGGGGCGGGGCACTATCTTCATCGGCGATTTCTTCGTCCGGCGGCTCGGCAGGCAGCGGATACAGCTCGTATGGAAGCCATAACCACGCCGGCGGCTCGCTGAGCGGCTCCTCGCAGCAGAGCTTCGGCTATAGCTCCTCGACTGCGCAGGAAACCGGTTCAAGCGGCATTCACGGGCATGAGACCTATACAGCGAAAAGCCAACAGGATCACGATCAAGGCTACTCGTCTGCATACGGCGGTCAGGGAGCCCGTTCTTCTGCCGCCGGGTATGCGTTTGGAAGCGCAGACGCAGGGAACGACGCGGATGCTGCGCAGTCCTTGTCGCTATCAGGCGGAACAACAGCCAGCACCTACAGCAAATCACACCACACCTCGTCCCACACGACGAATTAACGAGCCTGCTGTTCATCTGGCGTATGGGGTCCGAGGCAGGGGTGAAAGCGCAGCTTCAAAAAGCAAGAGGCTGTCAGCTTCGCGTGTAGTCCAACTGCGCGGGGACGCCGATTGTGCGCGGATTGTTAGCCATTGGAAGCTCCCGGTTCAGGCCGGGGGCTTTTACTTGTGCGGATGTTTGCCTGCCTGCCGCTTTAGATGGCGCGATTTGCGGATGCGGGGCAGCGCGGCTGGCGGCTGCTTGCGAATCCAGCGTATAAATCCGGCTAGCCGCTCATGCGAGCGAAGCGCCTGCAGCGTCGATAACCCTGCTGCCAGCTCGTCATTTGTAAATACCGCATGAATTTGCTTATGGCAAGGAATACATAACTCGGCTGTAGGCAGGAGTGTGCCGCCATTCTCCTTCGGCGTCAGGTGATGCCGGGTTGTTTCCACCTCATGCCGTCCGCACAATTCACAAAAGCGTGTCGTGTTCGGTTTGTTCACATCAAATTCCTCCTGAGCGGATTGAGGCTAAAGCGAAGCTTTCAGATATAAATTGCCGCAGCGGAGCCGTTTTTATCGGCGGCCCTGCGCATAGTTTTCCGTGGGCGACCCATAATACAAACCAAGTGGCTTATAGGATACATAGGCGAATGGAGGTATTCCGACATGAAGATGAAACCCTTGGCGGCGCTTATGCTTGCAATTGCCTTACTTGTCCCGGCGGGCTGCAGTCGGACGAATGCGGACGATGCGGCTAACCAGGTGAAAATGCAGCGGACCGTCGGGCGCGAGCGCCTGCTGCAGACCCTCGGGCAAATTTCGCCGCCGTCGATGAGTCCGGAGATCATGCAGCAGCCGGACGAACAACTGATCGGCTGGCTGAAGCAGGTGGATGCGTGGACGCACCAGGTGTTGTCTTCACCCGTAACCGGCGAGCTGGACCGTTATGCGATGGAGGAAATGCGCAATCGTCTCCGTACCGTGTATACGCCCGAGATGGCGGACCGGCAAATCGCTTATTTTTACCGGCGCAACGAGCAGCTAGGCACGTACCAGGCGAACAGCACCAAAGCGATGCTCGGCTTGCGGAGCGAGTGGGGGCGCTATGACTTGAAGCGGGAGCCGGGCGAAGCCGGCGTATACCGGGTCAGGCTGCAGGGGATGAATGAGCAGCAAGGCGAAGCCAAGTCCTCGATTCAGCATGAATCCGCCTACCGTCTGGAGGGAGACAAGCTGATCATTACGGATTTTAAGACAGAGTCGTAGGGTTGTAGGGCGACGGGCATTAACCGGCAGAACGGTGCATATTGATGCGCTGTTCTGCTTTCTTTTTTGTGAATCATTTGATAAAATAAGAACATATATTCCTGTTTATTGAAGTGGTTGCATGGTTGTTTGAGCCGTTTTTACAGGGACAGTTGCGTTTGACAGGCCTTCGGCCTGCATGTAGCATAGACTACATGCAAGTGTAAGGACAGGAGGCTTTTTTGTGCATGTGCGTTTAGACCAATGGAGGCATGTCTTCAAGCTGGACCCCGACCGCGAGCTGACGGATGAAGCGCTGGAGATGATTTGCACGTCGGGGACGGATGCGATCATGGTAGGCGGCTCGTCGGGCGTGACGTTTGACAATACGGTTGACCTGCTTGCGCGCATTCGCCGTTATGAGGTACCGTGTGTGCTCGAAGTGTCGGAGCAGGATGCCATCGTACCGGGCTTTGATCTGTTTCTTATTCCCGTTGTGCTGAATGCGCGCGATCCGGAATGGATTGTCGGCCGCCAGCAGCAGGCATTGCGGGAGTATGGAGCCATCATGGACTGGCAGCAGATCGTAACGGAAGGCTACATCATCTTAAATGGCGATTCAACGGCGGCCCGGCTGACCCGGGCGGATACGGAGCTGGATCGCAAGGATATCGAAGCTTATGCCCGGCTGGCAGACAAGCTGTTTCGCTGTCCGATCGTGTACCTGGAGTATAGCGGCACATACGGGGACATGGAGCTGGTGCGGCGCGTGCGCAGCTTGATGGGACAGTCCAGGCTGTTTTACGGAGGCGGCGTAGACGGGCCTGAGAAGGCCAGGGAAGCGGCAGCTTGCGCTCATACCGTTGTTGTCGGCAACGTAGTTTACCGGGACCTGGAGCGGGCGCTGGCGACTGTTCAGGCGGTTAAGGAAACGGTGTAGAAAAGGAAGTGCAGTAGAATGATGAATCAACCTGTGGATATTCACCAGGCGATACAGAAGTTAAATCCTCCCCAACGGCGCGCCGTCGAAACGGTGGACGGACCGTTGCTCATTATGGCTGGAGCAGGCAGTGGCAAGACGCGGGTGCTGACGCATCGGATCGCGTATTTGATCGGGACGCGCCGCGCCGCGCCGTGGAGTATTTTGGCGATTACCTTTACAAATAAGGCTGCCCGGGAGATGCAGGAGCGTGTCAGCTCGCTCGTTGGTCCGCAGGGTCAGGACATCTGGGTATCGACGTTTCACTCGATGTGCGTGCGGATTTTGCGCAAGGATATTTCACGGATCGGTTTTACCTCGAACTTCACGATTCTTGATTCGGGCGACCAGCTGTCGGTAATTAAGACCTGCATGAAGGAGCTGAACATCGACAGCAAGAAATTCGAGCCGAAGGCTGTTCAGGCTGCCCTGGGCAATGCCAAAAACGAGCTGCTGACGCCAGAGAAGCTGGAGCAGAAAATCGGCGATTACTTCGACGGCATTGTAGCGAAAGTTTATGCGCTGTACCAGAAGAAGCTGAGAGCGAACAATTCGCTCGATTTTGACGATCTCATTATGACGACCATCCAGTTGTTCCAACAAGAGCCCCAGGTGCTGGAGTTCTACCAGAACAAATTTCAATATATTCATGTTGACGAATACCAGGATACGAACCGGGCGCAATATATGATTTGCCGGATGCTGGCGGATAAGCATAAGCGGATTTGTGTCGTCGGAGACAGCGACCAGTCGATCTACCGCTGGCGCGGAGCCGATATCGGCAACATCCTGGATTTTGAAAAGGATTATCCGAATGCGACGACGATCCTGCTGGAACAAAATTACCGTTCCACCTCGAATATTTTGAACGCAGCCAACAAGGTGATCGCCAACAACGCCGGACGCAAGGCGAAAAACCTGTGGACGGACAAAGGGGAAGGCCAGAAAATCCGGCTGTATCAGGCGGAGTCGGAGCATGAGGAAGGCTACTACATTACCGGACAGATTCGTAAAAACGTCGATCAAGGCGGACGCCGCTTCAAGGATCACGCCATTTTATACCGTACGAACGCCCAGTCGCGGGTTGTCGAGGAAATTTTGATCAAGTCCGATATTCCTTACCAGATCGTCGGCGGCGTCAAGTTTTATGACCGTAAAGAGATTAAGGACATTCTCGCTTATTTGCGGCTTGTGTCCAACCCGGATGATGATGTCAGCCTCCGGCGGATCGTTAACGTACCTAAACGCGGAATCGGTGATACGACTATTGACAAGCTGGCTGATGCGGCTGCCCGATTTGGCGTTTCGATGTTTGCGATGCTGGAAAATGTGGACAGTCTTGAACTGGGCGCCAAGGCGCGCCATGCGCTGACCGAGTTTCGTGAAATGATTGAGGGCCTGTACCGGATGGTCGATTATTTGTCGGTTACTGAGTTGACGGAGAAGATGCTTGAGCTGTCCCAATATCGGGAAGAATTAAGAAAAGAAAACACAATCGAGTCGCAGGCCCGTCTGGAAAATATTGACGAGTTTCTATCCGTTACGCAAGATTTCGAGAAGCGCAACGAGGATAAATCTCTCGTCTCGTTTCTGACGGATCTGGCGTTGATTGCCGATATCGACTCGATGAATGACGACCCGGAGGCAGGCAAGCAAGGTGTCGTGCTGATGACGATGCATAGCGCCAAAGGGCTGGAGTTCCCGGTTGTGTTTATCGTAGGACTTGAAGAGGGCGTATTTCCGCACTCCCGCGCTCTGATGGACAATGAGGAGCTGGAGGAGGAGCGGCGGCTCGCTTACGTCGGCATTACCCGTGCCGAGCAGGAGCTGTATTTAACGTGCGCGCGGATGCGCACGTTGTTTGGCCGGACGGCGGCGAATGCGCCGTCCCGGTTTTTGAACGAGCTGCCGCCGGAGCTCGTGGAGAATGCCCGCGGCGCAGGCGCGGGCAGCTTTGCGCCGCGCGGGAGCGGCGGCGCCGCGTGGGAGCGCGGCGAGCGCCGCTTTGGCAGCGCCGGCGGGTTTGGCGGCGGCGCGAGCGGCGCTGCTCGTCCGCCGGCCTCAAGCGGCGTGACCTTCCGCACCGGCGTGAGTGCGAGCGGAGGCTCCGCCAGCGCAGGCAGTTCAACTGCTGCGGCAGCTCCAGCCAGCTTCGGCATGGGCGATAAGGTCAGGCATGGCAAGTGGGGAACCGGCACCGTGGTGGCGGTAAAAGGCTCAGGAGATGATACCGAGCTGCAAATTGCTTTCCCGGCTCCAGTCGGCCTCAAGCGACTGCTCGCCAAGTTTGCACCGATCGAGAAGGCGTAACCAGTTCATACGAGAGGACGAGTGAGTATGACGATCAAGCCAGATCCTATGGAGACGATGCAGGCCCTGATTGAAGAGATTAACAAGCATAACTATCAATATTACACCCTGGATGAGCCGACGATTAGCGATGCCGAATGGGACGCTCTGTATGACAAGCTGACACAGCTGGAGACAGAGACCGGTACGGTGCTGCCGCATTCACCGACGAGCCGCGTCGGCTTCCAGCTGCTCAAGGGCTTCGAGCCGCATCGGCATCTGGCGCGTCTCTGGAGCTTGGACAAGGCTCAAAATCATGAGGACTTGGTAACCTGGTATAACCGGGCTCAGAAGCTGATCAGTGAATACAACACCCAGCATCCCGAGCAGCCGCTGCCGCCGCTTTCTTTCGTCGTGGAGCTGAAGTTTGACGGACTGACCTTGAACCTGACCTATGACCGCGGAGAGCTTGTGCAGGCCGCTACACGCGGCAATGGCGCTATTGGCGAAGGCATACTTGCGCAGGTCAAAACCATCAAGTCCGTGCCGCTGCGCATTCCGTATACAGACGGTGTGATCGAGGTACAGGGCGAAGGCTTGATGAATCTGTCCGTACTGGAGAAATACAACGAAACGGCAGCCGAGCCGTTGAAAAACGCCCGCAATGCGGCAGCCGGAGCGCTTCGCAACCTCAATCCCAAAGTGACGTCGGAGCGTCGGCTGAACGCTTATTTCTACAATATCGGCTACACCGACGGCTTGCGTTTTGCGGACCATCAGGGAATGGTCGGTTTTCTGCGTAACAACCAATTTAAGGTGAACCCGTTCGTGAAGTTTGTGGACACAATTGAAGAGGTCGAGGAGGAGCTGCAAAGCTTGGTCGCGCTGCGCAGCACCCTTGATTTCCTGATCGACGGCATGGTCGTGAAAATTTGTGATATGCGCACCCGGGAAGTGCTTGGCTACACGGACAAGTTTCCCCGCTGGGCGATTGCTTACAAATTCGAAGCGGAGGAAGCGGTCACGACGTTGCTGGAGGTAGGCTGGAACGTGGGCCGAACGGGTAAGGTGACGCCTACCGCTCGCGTGGAAGCGGTGGATATCGCCGGTGTCACGGTTCAAAACTGCACGCTTAACAATATGGACGATATTGCCCGCAAACAGTTAACGCATGCGCTGGGTAGTCTCATCTATATCCGACGTTCGAATGATGTTATCCCTGAAATTTTGGGCAAAGTTACCGAAGAAGCTGACGGAATGGAAATTGTGGCCCCGACGGTTTGTCCGTCCTGCGGTCAACCTTTAGAATTCCGCGGCGTCCATTTGTTTTGCCCGAACCGGTTGAATTGCCGCCCGCAGCTGGTGGGGCGTATTGCTCATTTCGCTTCGCGTGATGCGATGGATATCGAGACGTTCAGCGAGAAGACAGCCGAGCAGCTTTATGATGAGCTGGAAGTGCGGGACCCGTCCGACCTTTATTATCTTGCTTTTGATGACTTGGTGAAGCTGGAGCGCTTCGGCAAGAAGAAAGCGGAAAACTTGTTGGCTGCGTTGGAAAAAAGCAAGACGCCGGACCTGGCTTCATTCCTGTTTGCGCTAGGTATTTCCAATACGGGTAAATCCACGACCAAGGATCTTGCTGATCATTATCGCTCACTGGATCGGTTGAGAGAGGCTACGGCCGAGGAACTGATTACGCTGCCTGACATTGGCGGTATCGTCGCTGACAGCATTGTGCGGTTTTTTCAGGATGAAGCGATGCAGCGGACGATTGAAAGGCTGCTGGCTGCGGGCGTGACCCCTGTAGTTGAGGCGTCGGCGGTCGTTCCGGTTGATGAGAGCAACCCGTTTTTCGGCAAAACAGTGGTGCTGACAGGTACTTTGCAAGCAATGGGGCGTGACGAGTGCGCCAAAAAGCTGGAGCTGCTCGGCGCAAAGGTAACCGGCAGCGTCTCCAAGAAAACGGATATCGTCATTGCGGGAGAAAGTGCGGGCAGCAAGCTGACGAAAGCGCAGGGACTGGGGATTCGGATTATCGACGATGAAGCGGAGCTGCTGCGCTTGTTAGGGGAATAGCCCGTTAGAGGTTGTGCGGCAGCATATTGTGGCATTTCGGGCAGTCTAGACCAGGTGAGCTTCGAAGTCTCTGAATGGCATCCCTTTTGCTTTTTGTTAATCATTTATTCTTTGGCTGAACAGCGGCCAGCGTACGGCTTGTACCTGTGGCGCTCCGCCGTCCTCTTCTAGGATACACTTGGAGAGGGCGGCAAAGCGTGCCAGTTTCTTACTCAACTGCTGCATCACGTATTTCTGCGAATAAACCAAAAAGCGTGGAAGTCATGAATGGCTGTGTGATGTTGAAGTATGGTGCCGGGGAATCATGTTCATTCGTGAAAAGTGATGCATAGCGGCGGCTGCGATTGAGCATCCTGTGAAAGGTCTTGTACAGCGCAGCTAGGTGGCCAGGAGGTTAAGGAAAACGCTGGTTTTCAGCTTGTTTTCGTAAGTTTGATGGGCTGAATTCTTTTTTTTAAATTTGCTGTTGCATTTACCCCCCAACCTGTGCTAAATTATTGCTTGTCGCCGCAAAAGGACAAGCTCCAAGTTGAGTTGAAGTCTTGTCGACAACAAAAAAATCACACTTGCATTGTTCGACGATAAGTGATAGAATACGATCTTGTCACCACAAAAGATTGTACATCTTATTGCAAGATGGGAATGTGACGAAAGCTCTTTGAAAACTGAACAAATGAGACGAAATGCCAAGCGTAATACAAGTAATGAGCTATCGAGTCTTTTCAATAAATAAGCGCTTTGATCGGCTTTGGCTGAACGAAGTCGCAAACCTTAATGGAGAGTTTGATCCTGGCTCAGGACGAACGCTGGCGGCGTGCCTAATACATGCAAGTCGAGCGCTAGGGGAGTTCCCTTACGGGAATCCCCCTGGAGCGGCGGACGGGTGAGTAACACGTAGGCAACCTGCCTGTAAG
>NZ_JCAMRT010000052.1:0-12576 GCF_059821225.1 Paenibacillus sp. sg306046 | reverse complement strand
GAACGTTTCCCAGTATACAAGAGGTGCTTTTTTCGTTCAAAGCTCAAATTACTTCATTACAGGAATGGCTCCTATTTAAAGTTCACACTGTCCTTTACAACCTGATTGCCTATAACATCTAAAAGACCACCTGGGCTAAGAAAACTATCTTCGGGCATATGTTGAAGAACTGGTATATAGCCCGAGCCATTATAATTAAAGTAAGCTTCATAAGCAGGAAATTCGTTTCTTTTCCCACTGTAAGAAATCGTTCCCGCATCCTTGTTTATCCTAAAAGTTACAGAGTAATCCTCACATTCCGCACCCTGAGGATGAAATAACGATTGGAATTTTTGGAGGTAAACCAGCCATTAAATAGGTGTAGCGATGGTTTCAGGAACAAAACCATCGCTGAGGCAAGTCGATTCGATTAGCCGAGATAGACGGATTCATCCATACCAAGACAGGTCAACACGCGCTTCTCCTCTTTACTTAAGGGCCGGGCAAATTGTCGGGCTCGGGTCCCGTCTGTCAGGCGAAACACGACGACTTTCCGGTACCTGAAGATTTGAAAGATGGCGGCGGCCGTCGGCTTGCGCAGGATCCGGCCGCCCGATCCATGGATCGGGTTTTGCTCGGTAATGTGCTGGCGAATGCGTCGCTGGAACACCCGGTAGACGGTGAGCGCGAGCAAGAACAAGTACCCCAGTACCTTCACGCACTCCGGCTTCTTCAAGTAGATTTCATCCGTATATACGGGGTCCTTCAAAAAAGAGAAATTCATTTCGATGTGAATCTGCCCTTTATACAACCCGAGCAGCGCCGTCCCACCTATCCGTTCACCGCGCCATTCGGACGGCAAGGTGGTGGCCAGCACAAAGCGGGAAGCCCGCCGGCGAGCTTCCTGAAACCGCACTTCGTCCGCTGCGATTGTGGCTTGCAGCACGTAGGCGGCGAACGGAATGTGTCCCTTGAAAATCTTATGAAAATTGCCGAAGCGCTTCATGTACAGCTCAAGGAATTGTTTCACTTTGATGACCCGATTACAGACGAGCGAGAACGGGCGCTTGACGATGTCATCGCCATTCTGAACACGCTGGACATGCGAAAGATAGACATGGTCAAAAGCATACTGACTGAAATCACTTGTGCCTACTCTGATAACTAATAAGCTTGTGCGCTGACCGCCCGTCGGCGTACTTTTCGTCATGCTTAACCAACGATGAAAAAGCTGCCCGAGATTGTCAATCAAAAAGTGTAACCTTTGAAAACAAATCTAGCAAACGGTGGAGCCGCAGCTTGACCCGGAGCCTCTGGCGGGTCCGGTGCCCCCGCGATGGGCGAAGCGGCCAAAGGGCCTGTTTCGCTCCGGCGATCAGCCTACCAGACCCGCCTCCTCCGCATCAAGCTGCTTAACGCACCTGGACGCGCTCCGGATAACATACGGTTAATTGCAGCAGAATCTGACCCCAGTTCTGCACCCGTCCTGTCCATTTCCGTACCACATCCATCGTCGCCAGGTACACAGCATTTCAGCAAGGCGTCATCAGTCGAGAACATCGTCTTTCCCTTTGTCACCTTGCGCAACTGACGATGATACCCTTCGATCATGTTCGTCGTGTAGATCATTTTGCGTAGCTCTGGCGGGTACATAAAGAAGGTCGAGAGCTCGTCCCAATTCTGTCGCCACGACTTCACGATGAGTGGGTATTTCTGTCCCCACGTCTCTTCAAAACGCTCCAGCTCCTGCAAGGCTGCTTCCTCTGTTGCAGCTCTGTAAATCGGCTTTAAATCCTTGTAAGACACGTACCGAACCGAGTTGCGGATCTGATGGACGATGCATTTCTGAATGTCCGTTTTTGGGTAACAGGCGCTGATCGCCTGACCAAAGCCGGTCAGGTTATCCACACACACGAGTAAAATATCTTGGACGCCCCGGTTTTTCAGCTCGTTTAGCACGCTCATCCAGAACTTGGCCGACTCGTTTTCACCAATCCAGATGCCAGTACGTCCTTGTTGCCATCCAAATCGACACCAATGACCATGTAGGCCGCTTTGTTCACAATCGCCCCGTCCTGCTTCACCTTAAAGTGAATCGCGTCCAGAAACACAACGGCGTAGATCGGCTGCAAAGGACGATGATGCTATTCCTTGATTAGGGGCATGATCTTATTGGTAACATTAGAAATAAGTGCAGGTGAAACCTCACTCCCGTACAGTCCTTGCAGGTGATCCTGAATGTCCCTCGTACTGACGCCTTTGGCGTATAAGGCGGTGATTTGGTCCTCCATGCCCGTCACGTTGGTTTGATTCTTTTTGATGACCACCGGTTCAAATTCACCCAATCGATCACGTGGCACCTGGATCTCCATATCGCCATATTCCGTGTGGATTGTTTTCTTGCCGTACCCGTTTCGACTATTCTTCGTCTGCTTGTTTTGGTCGTAGGGTGCGTAGTCCAGCTGGGTATCGAGCTCTGCTTTCAGCGTGGCCTCCAGCACGTCCTTGAACATGTCTTTTAAGGTTGCTTGGATGTGCTCCACGGATTGAAATTTATGCTCCTCCACCAGCGCTCGGATATCCTGTTTGGTCCAAAATTTTGTTGTCATTTTTGTTCCCTCCGAATTCGATTGTTGATAGGTTTAGGTTGTCCCATCTTGATCGTTTTCAAAGGTTCCATTTTTAATTTTACACTCCCAGCTGCTGCGCCCCCACCTCATAGGTAAGCAGCCCGCTTCCAGTCCATCCCTCTACAATCTTCGTTCAATCAGGCCAATATCCTCCTGTACCCCTTTTTCCGCTTGTTGCAGCTGTTTTGAAAAATACACGAAATTAGTCCGTTTCGTCCAGTATGGACTTACTTGATAGTCTCTATAAATCTAACTTGATTTGATCAGCTAGTTCCATAACTCCCTTCCATTTTGATGATTTTCTAACTGCATTAACATTCCAACTGTCATCCTTTTGTAATTCTAGAACCAAATTTCTTAAAATAGAGCTTTTATACATTGTCTCCTTTGTGATTAGTCCAGCAGCGTTAAGCTTCTGAAGGTTGTCAGTATGCAAAAATGAAATAACCCCTGTATCAAACTCTTCAAAAATGTTGTATGCAATTATCACATCATCTTCATTCAGTAAAAAAGTTCCGCATCTACCAATAGTATCTACATATAGTTCCATAAGTCTTTCTACAGAAATTTTTTCCATGAATTAATTATTTCCTCCTACTTTTGAATAATAATTGCTTTATCGTTAGCTAACGGTTTGTAATCAGGACCTATTACCTTGACTTTACCAGTTTGTCCACTTGAGAATCCAATGTATGACCCTTCATGTATTCCTCCTCCTGGATGGTAGAACACTGATTTATCACCGTTCAAAAACTTCCACCCATTCCCCGAAGAGCCGTATGTACCTTTTGTCCAACCATCCCCGAGTGTTTTTGCTACTTCATCGGCCGATTTCCCCCATAAAGCTTTTGGGTTACTAAGAATATCATCATAAGATTTTAACTCAGTTATCCAATTTACTTGTTCGTTTCCATACTTGCTTGTATAGTATTCATTCCATTCTGCTCCTGTTCTTGGTATCTTTGCAGAGCTACCCACCTCCTCAACTACCTCATCAGCCTTCCCAATCCAACCTTTAACTGTAGATTTAATTGCAGTCCAGACGCTCTTGCCGTTTTGAGCAGCATATACCGCTCCTGTTTTTACACCAGTTGCGACACTTGGACCACCATAGTTCAGGGCTGCTTCTCCAAAATCAGATAAAAATCTTCCAGCATCAGCGAGATCATCAGCCATAATCTGGCCAAATTGTACCACGCAATCCCCATAATCTTCCACGCTACTATACGAACAATGTCCGCTCGGATCCGTATACCTTAAGGGTGTTTTCTATTCTAAAGTAGGTAATTTGGTCTGCGAAAGCAATCCAATGGATCGGTAGTAAATATCCACGCGCTGTACGCGCTTGCCGTTCACCTTCTCGGCATCGAATACAACGACTTTATCGATCAGTTCATTCAAGATCGGTTTTGTTAATTCCTTCATATCGGTGTATTTCCGAACCCGATCCAAGAAGCATGCCACATGCGTCTGGCGCTGTTCGGTTTGGCTCCGTTGTGCATCCAGCCCTTTGAGGCGCTCCTTGATTCGGGCATGTTCCTCCATAAATCCACGCGACAACGTCACGTATTGCTCATCAGATACCTTCCCCAAGGCGTTGTCCTCATACAGCTTCCGAAGAATGGTTTGCAATTCAGGCTCTCGCTTCGTTAACTGCTCCCGCTCTTTCGCCGCCGCTCGACCTTGCTCCTTTTGCTGGTTCCGGTTCATCGTATACAGCATCTCGACAAGCGTCTCTTCCTGTTCTCGGGATAAGCGGGAAAGCTGCTGGATATCCGTCAACAAAATATCATACACATCGACATAGCTGATGTAATGAAAGGAGCAGTAGGTGGTCCCGCGAGAACGCGACAGATTACAGGCGAAGCTGCCGCGCCCGCCCTTGCCGCCGTTGGTCTTGCTGCTGCCGCCGCGAGAGAAGGACAACCCTTTGCCGCATGTCGAGCATTTCAGCAGTCCTGCAAAGATTTGATGCTCTCCATCCTTCGTAGGGCGTTTCCTCACCCGAATCATTCTTTGCGCCAGGGCAAAGGTATCTGCATCTATCAACGGCTCGTGCGTGTTCGGCACCTCGATCCATTCCTCTTCCGGCACAGCGACGATGCGCTTTTTCTTGAAGGACGGCTTCGTTGCCTTGTGGCTCACCATATGCCCCAGATGGACGCGGTTTTGCAGAATCGTCTTGATTGTGGCAACACCCCAATCATAGGGATGCTTGAAGTTGACGACCTTCAGATAACGCTGGTGCTGCTCGGCCAGATAGGCGCGGGGAGTCAGGATTTGATCCGCCCGCAGCGCTCTGCCGATCTTAAAGGGACTGTACCCTTCCACCGCCAAGCGGAAGATGCGCTGCACAACGGTGGCTGTCTGCTCATCCGGTACCAGCTTATGCTTATTCTGCTCGTCTTTGCGGTAGCCGTAGGGAGCAAAGGCTCCGGTGTAATCGCCGTTCAAGGCTCGCTGGCGATAACCGCTCTTGACCTTGCGGCTCGTATCGCGGACGAACCATTCATTGAACAGATTGCGCAGCTCCATGAAATCATCTTCGCCTTTGGCGGTATCGATGTTTTCGCTGACGGCAATAAACCGAACATTATGCTCGGGAAAAAACACTTGAATGCACAGGCTCGTTTCAATCTGATTGCGCCCCAAACGACTCAAGTCCTTGACCAGTACAATGTCGATCTTGCCCAGCTCAATATCCCGTTTCATCCGCTGAAAATCGGGGCGATCAAAGTTGGTGCCGCTCCAGCCGTCGTCTGTGTAAACCTCCACCACATCAAAACCATTTTCCTTTGCAACCCGTTCCAGCATAATTCGTTGGTTTTCAATGCTCATGCTCTCGCCGCTCTGCTCATCATCCCGGCTTAAGCGACGATAGATCGCGGTTCGAGTCGTTTGCTGTTTTTTCATGCCCCGTCCTTTCCCAGCAACAAATCGGCTGATTTCAGTATACGAAATATTCCGAATCGGGAGTAGTGTGCGGCCTGTCCGTCAACGTCACGCGGCAGGACAGGCCATATGGCAGGCGCGGTTTCCCCTCAGACCTTCATGAGCGACCGGCTTGCTCCTCTTCCCATTCCCTCCAAATCAGCCGCCGGATTCGCTCATGAAAAGTAGATTGCGGGCAGTCGTAGCTTTGTACCATATATCGGGTGCGTCCCAACTGCACCTCGCGTCTGCGCATACATCGTGACGGCTCCTTGCCGGAATCCGGCAACCTTGCGTATGAATTTTGCCCAACATCATCATCCAGGAAGCGAACATGACGTGATCCATTCCCCTGCTTCATCGGAATTCCTCCCCGCCGGAACCATGTTAGTATAGAACCGTAAAATGGCCCTCTACTAGCCTTTTCATTTTTCAGGCCAAATCGGGCAGGAAGCCCGCCATGATTCCGACAAAATCGTGAGGCCCAAAGCAAAGAACCGCTATGCGGTCACACAGCGGCTTGTTTCTAGCTATAGGGGATAGGGAGCAGGCGTGTTATCCGGCCTCCGATGGTTCAGAACTTCCGATCGCAGTAGCCTCGCTTTTGATGATAGTCATTCAGAAGATGATCCAGTTCTCGCGATTTCTCCAGCACCTGCGCTTCCTGCAACCCAAGCGTCCATGTCAGCTCATTCAATTCACGGCGTACCGTTTCGATCTTTTCCCGCAGTTCATGGCGTTCATCTGCTGCCATCATGGCCATGATGCTCCCTTCGCAAGCGTGATCAGTGGCCATCCGGTTTTTCTTGCTCATCGAAGCGCTAAACAAGCTACCAGGTTCGCCTCCTCATCCATCATATAAGAATGATTACTATTTATTTTTCAATTTCAAAAGATGAATTCAATTATATATGATTGTTTATACTATATTTATCAATCATATATATATCTGCACATTTGCCCCTTTCTTGCCTACACTTTTAGTAGACAGTGGGCGAGGGAGGAACGTTATGAATTATACGACGACATTGGCACGCATCGGACAACTTGTCCGACAATGCCGGATCAGTCAAGGATTGACGCAAGAACAGCTAGCCGAACGAATTAGCACTAGCTCCACAACCATTGGCGCGATTGAGCGCGGAGAACGCAATGTCACAACCCGCACCCTGCATCGGATTGCATCAGCTTGTGATACGGATGTGTTCACTATGCTCCTTGTAGGGCAACCGGACAATGACATGCTTGCGGAGATCATTGCCCTGCTCATCAACCGAAAGCCAGCCGAGCTTCGTATCGCCCTGAACGTGCTGCAAAGTCTTTATCCATCCTCGAAGTAATGCCCGGGGAGCCTGCTTGGTGCAGGCTGGCACGGGGATTCAGCCTCGGGTGATGGCGCAGTCTCCTGTTCATCTGACCGTTTTGTAGCTGATACATAGGCCTGTGGCTGTTGCAGGCTTCGCGGGCGGATTGTGGTTGCTGCGATCACTTCCGCATCAATCTGTTGAAACTCGCGCCAATAGCGTACGACCTCATCCGCTAACCACTCCCATTCTTCCGCAGCAAGCCCCAGCCGACTCTGATGGACGTACAATACCGTCTGAACCGCTATTTTGATATGTTGGTGCGTAGCCCACCTCTCCTTTCGGTCTCCTCATGGGAAATTGTACCACACAAAAATAATAGAGACAATTGTATGAACGAATAGTCGTAACTATAGACTCCAACCTCCATTTCCATTCGTCTACACTCTGTTCATAGAGAGGTTGTGGTACGATATGGACGCATTTTCTACCCAGATTGGCGCCAAAATCCGCATGCATCGACTGGCTCAAGGGTTAACGCAGGAACACCTGGCTGAGCGGAGCAGCATGACGCCCTCGTATATCGGGCAGTTGGAGCGTGGCGAAAAAGATATTCGCGTCAGTACACTTGAGAAAATCGCTGTGGCCTTGAACTTGAGCATGCATGACATGTTCGCAAACGAGGAAGAGTCGACGTTAAAACAACATAAATGGGTATGGGATAGTACCATCTTGATGCTGCGGCATTCGGAGGCGCATCAGGAGCAGGCGTATCGGATCTTGAAGGAGCTGCTGGAGCCTCAGTTGTCAACGAGGCGGCATTCGGATTCGTAAAGCTGCCCCCATAAATCGCAAGTCGAAAGCCGCCCATAGGACGGCTTTCGGCCTGTTCAGTGGATATCTCCCTTCCAAACCAGAGGCCGTAGCTTCGCTTCATTTGCTGCCGCTACCTGCCCTCGCAGACCCAACAGCCTTTTGCTTTTCCGCATTGGCGTGTTGCTGTCCTTCCGGGTGGCACGAACACGCTACCTACCGTAAGCGCCCGCGTTTCTGTTTATTTTCCGCTTTCTGTTGTGCTGAAACGGGTTCACGGTTACGCAGGTTGTCCCTGATCGCGTCGGAGCGCGCCAGAATGCCCGCGCAAAGCTTGATCTCCTTTCGAAGCGCTGCTCGTTGACGGGTATAGGCGGCGATCTGCTCCCGGTACGCCGCGATCTGCTCAGGCTGCTGGCAGCGGCGAAGCCGATTGTAGATCACCTTACGGTAGCTGGAGATGCGCAGCACCTCGGCTGCCAACTGCTGCTGGTAATCCGCCAACTGCTCCCGGTTGGTTATCCGCTGTCGGCAAAGCAGCTTGGTCTGTTCGCCGAGCTGTGACAAATGCTGCAAGTCTTCCCGCAACAAAAATAACGTCCGCCGCGGGGAAGGACGCGAGCGGGGCAATTGCCCCAAAACGTATAGATACCGCACGTACAACGCTTGAAGACCGGTGAGCTTCCGAAACCGGGCAGAAGGCTGTCCACGAACGAGTATCGCATGCTTGCGCCGCGGTAGCGGCAGGCGCTTTGCTGTGATCCGGTCGAGAATTCGTTGTTTGATCGCGGTCTCGGTGTACGCCCCACCCAAGCTGCGCAGGCGAACAAACCTCGTTTTCCCTGGCGGGCGGATGGATATGTGCTTGACATGTGCCTTAATGCTGTAGCCTTTGTCTTGCAATGCGGTATAAAACTGGCTCATCGTTCTGGCCGCAGCTAACGCGTCCTCCACATCCTCGCGAATGATACCGCGCCAGGTCGGCTGATTATCCTGATCGGCTCGCCATTCTCCATAATGCTTGCTCTGCCCACGTTTCGGCTCTTCAATGACGGATAGGGCATGCTCCCGGCATAACTGGTCGGAGGCTTGCCGCATCCGCGCATAGGATGCCTTATTGTCGTAATAGCGCTTACCATCCATGAAGGAGACGGAATTCAGCACGAAATGATTATGCACATGATCCTTGTCCAAATGAGTGGCAACGATGACCTCAAACCGATCTCCCCAAAGCGTCTGCGCCAGCTTCACGCCAATGGCATGCGCCAGCTCCGGTGTCGTTTCCCCCGGCGCAAAGGATTGGTAGCCATGAAAAGCGACAATGCCGCCCGTTTTCTGAAATTGCCGTTTGGTTTGCTGCATGTCCTCATACGCGGTGACGGGGTCGCAGTGGATGCCGCTCACATAGAGCTGCCGCTGCGTTTTGGCGGAAGAGGCGGCATAGGCCAGCGATTGCTGGAGCCCATCCGCTCCCACGTGCTCTTGCTCCGTTTTGTCCGGATTCATGGCATAATTCAACACGCGCTTTAAACGGTCGCTCACATCCCATATCGCGGTCGTCGCCATGACACTCTATTCCATCCCGGGAAGAGGAACCGGCAGTCCGCTCCGTGGCTCCGGCGCAGTGACAGCTTCCCGTATCTGCCATATCGCGCTACGCAAGTCGTCGGCTTCACGCTGGAAGATGGCGCAGTCCGGGTGACCTGTTGCATGAGCCTTTGCCGCGAGCTGGTTTAGATTATTGCCGATGGCGCGAAGCTCGCGTAGCACCGCGTAATATTCCGCAGGCGGCAACGGCCGCGGCACGTAGCCGCTGATTAGCGCACGCAGATAGGCTTCTCGAGACAGACCGGTTTGCCGAACGTCATTCATCAGGCGAATATGCTCCGCTTCATTTAATCGCAGGAGGAACGAAATCGTTCTTTTCGGCATATATGCTTCACATCCTTTCGTATCATCGGACGGGCGACAGAAAGCCAACCATCGTGCTTGCTCAACCGGTACAGCTGCGCAACTCGTCGGGTTTTAGGGGCGCAGCCCCTAACAAGCGAATGAAAGATATCTTCATTCAGTGCTTGCTGCAATTTCGGACAGCGTCCTACATTGCCATTCAGGCACCTGCCGGGAAAAAGAGGGGTAGTCCTGCGGTACCTGCATCCGCGCCTAATCCCAGTGAATAGGAATCGCACGATCGCACGACCATGTATCAATGGCTTCATTCAGAGAAAACGGAAGGCATCAGCCTTCCGTTTTCCATCCATACTTATTTAGCTGTAGACCAGTTCACCCAACACCAGTTCCTCCGCTTGTTGCTTTAGGCCGTTCATATGGCTTTTCCAGTCCAAGGGATGAGCGGCTTTATCCGGGGCAGGATATCGTTTCAGCAACCGCTCCATTGTCCATTCCACTTGTTCCCGCGCTGCCCGGTCAACTTCCGCCAGATGCGAGTTCAATTGCTCGGACAACATCAGATGGGCGTAGGAACCCTTTCGTTCGGTTTTCAGAAATGTCTTTCGCAGCATTCCGTACTTCCCGATTGGGAGGGCTTCCTGTGAAGTCAAATTTGGCAGCAGATAATCCCCGTCTGTCCGGTATGTCAGTTCCATAGGCAATCATCCCCTTTACACATAGTCTACTTCCATTGTGCGCGGAGGGCTCCTCTCTTGCAAGGGTGCGGAAGAGCGGGACGGAGAATCGGTATACGGCAACCGCTTCTGAGCGGATTCCGACCAGCGGGTATTTCTTCGTTCGAGCCGCCTTTGCCGTAGAATTGGTACAATCCTCTTGATCAGGCTTTCTAACATCATGTTCCGAAAAGCGCTACAGCATCGTGATTTTGTTGGTCATTCGCGCTCCTTCGGCCGAATAGCGGGATGCAAGACGGATCAAGCCGCATTGCTCCAGACGACGCAAATGACGGCGAACCGCAGAAGTCGAGAGTCCCATCTCTATGGCAAGTCGGCGGGAAGAAAGGCACACAGTGCCGTTTCGTCCTCCCGCAACATCCAGCAGATAGCTATACAGAAGCTTGGCCGATGATGGCAGTGCAATTCCGGCCAACAGTCGATAGCGAGTCAAATCGTTCATTTCGTCCTCCATTTCTCGTAGTCTCCGGCGCGTCCAAACAGCCTGCATACGGGCAAGTTTGGCTCGTTGTGTAAGCGTGTCGCGCTTGTCAGGGGGATGTTTTCCCGGCTGGTCAACGATTGGGGAATTTATCGTTCATGCTCCCTTTTCCGCTTGCGAGACCACTCCTTCAACAATTGCACAAGCAGCTCCTCCAGTTGCTTTTCGGTAATTTCCTGCGGCAAAAAGCCTTTCACCCGCTCTCGGGGAATGACCAGTTTGGCTTGCTGTGTCGATTTTTCTTCCTCCATGATCACGGCGATCACTTCCACGGTCAAATTGCCCGATTGGCTGAGCTTTTTCATGCGTTGCGCCTGTGCCAGCGAGGGGGTGCGATCCTCAGCTTGCATTTTTTCCAGCAAAGCCGTTTGCTCCAGTTCCGACAAATACGAAATTTCAACCGCTGGACTGAATGCCATCTGTTTTTGATCCACCATATCGAGAATGGCGGGGATAAGCTCGGTCAGGCGGATGTAGCGTTGAATCTGATTCCGGCTTTCTCCGACCTGATCGGCCAGAAGCTGGTCGGAGCGTTTTTGTGTCCCAACTTGGGACACATTATCTTTGTCCGGTCTTCCTGCCTGCCGTTTCATCGCTTCCAACTTCATTTTGTAGGCGAATGCCTTCTCGCTTGGCGCTACATACTCTCGCTGTAAGTTGCTGTCTATCATAATAATGATCGCCTGATCGTGATCCAGTTCGCGAACAAGGCAAGGAATCGACTCTTTTCCGGCCAATTCGCTTGCCCGTTTCCGCCGATGCCCGGCCACCATCTCATAGCCGCCATCCGCTTTGGGTCGCACAAGAACAGGCACCAGCACTCCGTATTGCTTGACGCTGTCGGCCATCTCCAGCATTGCTTCATCCGTTTTCACCTTGAACGGATGCTCTTGAAAATCACTGATCTCTGCAAGCGGAAGCTCCAGCACCTTTTCCCGCGCCGCCTCTTGCCGGCCTTCCTCTGTGACAAACAAATCATCCACGCTTGTCAGCTTGATGCCCGCGCGCCGCTGTTCCTTTTCTGCCACTTTTCGCACCTCCTGGATTTTGTTTGTCCTGATTCGTCATCCTGCTTCATCCGACGGACGGTGGTTGACCGTCTCCATAGGCGCATGCTACGCCTCCCCCAGGATCGCTGCGGGCCGCCCCCATTGCGATAAGCTGTGGCTGGGCGGAAGTATCTTGAACCCTCCATGCAGGTCATCGCCGAAAATGGAACCACCATTTCGTTATGCTTCGCGGGATCGCTCGCCGTTTGCCCCGCAAGATGAAACGGACAAGAACAATACAGGTCATGGCGCGCTGGCATACTGGCTTTCCTTTGAGGCTACATGGGGAATTGACCGGATGAATTTGTATTCGATTGTCAATGAGCGGTGGCGAGGGATTTTTGTCCCTCTATAAGCCGTTTCATTTTTTTGGGGAAATCGGGTATCGGATCGTTTTTTTAATGAATCACTATGGAGATGTAATCGAGGAAGGCTTGAAAAGCATATTACAAAGCAACATATACAACAAAGACGACGGCCATTAGGTACAAGTCCGTATGCAAGAATTGATGACTGTGGAGCACCTACTAAAAATTTGCCGCTACTGACAAAAGCGGAGAACCGTGTCACAGATAGTGGTAAAGCAGAGGGTCGAGTTAAAAGTGGAAGCAGCTATGCTCCATCTACGAATAGGAGCGTAAATGTTTCAGCACACGTGAAGTGCTGTGCGTCACTAGTAGAACGCTCCTGAAATAACGTTGTAAACTTAATGCTCTAGCCCATAGCTCCAACGATGGGGCACCG
>NZ_JCAMRT010000051.1:0-13009 GCF_059821225.1 Paenibacillus sp. sg306046 | reverse complement strand
GCTCAAGCTGTCAAAGTTGAAATGTTGAGTATACACGAGAAAACAGGAGAAAACATTACTTTATAGTGGGAGGTATTTCACATGCGTGATTCTTATAAACAATCCATTGACTATATTCCAGCAGCAAAACGCAATACCTTAACCCTTAAGGAGGCCTGGGAAGAAATCTTCGAATGCCAGATCTCAAAGGACAAGCTTTATGCACTTGTGAGATCGGGAGGGCTTCCTCATATGCGAGTGGGCTCCAAAATTCTCTTTCGTAGATCTTCATTGCTCGCTTGGTTCCAGGAACAAGAGGCAAAAAACTATTGTCCAGCAGACATTTAATCACATCCATAATAGGAGGTGTTCCTTATGGCAAGTTTACAAAAACGTGGTAATGATTCATGGCTTTTAGTTGTAGAAGCCGGAACGAATAGTGATGGATCGAGACGAAGGCTAACGAAAACAGTAAAAGCAAAGGGCATTAGAGAAGCCAGAAAACTACTCGCTGAATTCGAAACAGAAGTTGAAATAGGGCATTACATCGCCCCTGAGAAGATGTCTTTTGCAGCATTTGTAGAAGAGTGGAAAGAGAAATATGCTCAGCATGAACTCGGGATTAAGACTTTAGATATTTATTCGCGATTCTTAAAAAACCGAATCCTTCCGGTTTTTGGCCACATGCGATTAGACAAAATTCAGACCTTTCATGTAGTCAACTTTATTTCAGAACTCAACAAGGAGGGCAGCCGGCAGGACGGAAAAAAGGGCAATTTATCCTCAGGCACCGTACAATATACCCACAGAATCATAAAAAATATATTCTCCCGCGCAATGGAGTGGAAGCTTATTAAGAGCAATCCTGCTGCAGATATCAAAAAAATCAAGGTCAAACGAAAAGAAATCGAAGTCTACGATGAAGATGAAGTTGCTGTGTTGTTTGAACTATTAGAAAAGGAACCATTGAAATGGCGTATCATCATCATGCTCGCAATAACAACAGCACTTCGCCGGGGGGAACTAGTTGGACTAGAATGGAAGCATATCGATCTGGATAAGGGCATCCTTGAGGTCAATCAAAGCATATCTCACTCCGTTAACGGTCAAAGAATTATCTCCGAACCTAAAACGGCGAAGTCTAAACGCAAGGTAAGTCTATCGGACAATGTGATTGAACATCTTAAGGAGTATTATTTGGAGTCACGGAAAAAGCGCCTCGCGCTAGGTGATACCTGGAAAGGCGGAGAACATTTCTTTGTGTTCAGCAATGATGAAGGAAATGCCTATTATCCTGAGACACCTTACCTCTGGTTTCGCAATTTTCTTAAGAAGCATGGTCTAAAGTATATTAGATTCCACGATCTCAGACATACGAGCGCCACTTTATTGATTAACAAAGGCGTGCATGCGAAACTTATATCAGAGCGCTTGGGCCATTCGAATATCTCGACCACAATGAATGTCTACGGCCATGCTCTACAATCAGCGGATCGTGATGCTGCCAATAAACTTGATTCGTTGGTTCCACCCAAGAAAGAAAAGAAGAATGGTTAGATGAGGCCGTACTGGATAATTCCAGTGCGGTCTATTTTTAAGTCCACTACACTATTGAAAGGATCTAAGACCCCCTTACGTAAGTTGTTGCAGTAAAACAAAAGAAAAAAGCGATCACCCACCGCCTGAAAGGTTGACGGCCTTACGGTGGTACGCTTTTTTCTCACCTAAAATAACGAATCTCCTGTAGGCAGTAGCCCATTATCAAACTTAAAGCAACGGTCTGGCACCCGTCTTCATTCATCATACTATGACCATCTTTTTACAGCAACTTGTTATCTTTTGAACCACTTCGAACATCAAAGTCTACAGCACGTTCAAGTCTTACAAGATCAGACTTAGGAAATCCCATTTCCCTCGTCTTTTTCCCGCAATACGAGCAAGAACAGTGAATTTTACCTTTAGCAAACTTCCCAGCAAACTTCATCTGTCATCCGATTTGCTTAGCAATCTTGTTCTTACGCTGGACTACCCTTCTTCGATGATGCCTGTAATACGCACGGGTCCGATTTCTAGATTGTTTTTCATTCCATCACGCCCCTTGGGAAAAGGCCCAGCCTGCAAAGGAGCCAAGGGGACTCACATCATCCCTTACAGGCTGGGTGTGATGAAACTACTAACGCGAACAAGCACCGTATATATCACTTCAACTCAACTCAACTTGATAAACTATTTGAAATCCATTAATCCATACATTCTACTCCGTGAAGAAACATACATTCTACTCCGCGATCAATAGCATTCAAAGATATTAAATTGATTCCTTTCCTCACTCGTGTCCTTTCACCCCCGATATTTTTCCCGAATTCTGGAACGTTGATTTATTTCCTTTTCCTCACTTACTTTTCCAGCTTAAAACGTCTCTCCATCTTCTGGCTTCCTCAACCCTTCGAACTCTTTCGTTACGCCGATTTACTCTTTGATAATAAGCTTCTTGCTCCGCGAGACTCATAGTCTTTAGGTTTTGAATTGCCTCACTCATATCTTTATCATACCCACCACCATTAAGCTCCTTCTGCTTGTGATAAGATCCCCATGCAACACCTTTATCCCAGGCACTTTGGAGTTCATATGCAACTTTATCCGCAAGTTCTTCTGTAGTTAGCTCCATTAACTGGGTATCGAAGATGCCATCAACTACAAGAACAAGAAACTTGCCATCTCTAATTACCGATTTGTACAAAGTTCCAGCCCCCTTTGAATCATCTTAATGCCCATTATTCTAATCAGCTTATTCTCTGTCCCTTTTCCAGTCTGCCGGAGGGACAAAGTAAGCGTCATATTCTCGCAATGCTTCTTTACTCAAGCCTTTTCGCCATTCCCAAAAATACATAATATAAGTCTCCCCTGTTCCCATCCTCCAAAACATGCTGTAGGGATGGTGCTCAGGATAGACCATCCATTGAGGCAAAAAGAACTCCGGCGAATAACCTTCCTGTTCGTTGCGAACCTCCATCAAAAGCTGGCCGAGCATGTTACGTCCGGTTCCATCTCCGTTGTCACACCAGAAAGAATCATTGGAAGTATGCTCAACCAAAATGCAATTGCCCGTAGACATCAGTATTTGTTTAACTTCTTCATGCTGTTCAACCTTAGCTCGAACCGCTTCTTTCATAATATTGACCTTGCAATCTTCCCAGTCCCTTCTGAGCGGCCGTGTTCGGTCTCTGCCCATTTTAGCTGCTTCCATAGCTGTCGGTGCAAATCGAATAAATTCTTCATGTTCTGTACCAGCAAACTTCATGGCTTGAAAATAATGCTCGGACGTTGTCCACACTTTCCCTTCTATTTCTATTGGGAATCGGGCAAAATTGGAAAAGCAGCCGTAAGGCTTGTTGGTTTCGTAAAATTGTATGATCCGTTCCTCCGGCTTTATCTGCAGCAGCTCGCTCCTGTGTTCTGCGATTACCTTTTCCCAATGACTTTTTAACTCTCCAGGAATATGATCCATACTTCTCACCTCTCTTAGTTGACCTCTATTTCCGATATCGATTTATAAAACTGTTCCGGGTCCGCATGACTCGGAAGCCCTGAGACCTGCCCATCCCCTATCTCAATAACCGTCCATTCTCCGCTTGTGGTTTTGGCAATATCCATCGTAAAAAACTGACTAGCTACACCCTTTGCTAAATCTATAAACGAGTCGAGATTAGGAATATCTTGTTGATAGACCGCCTCATCCCAGTACTCCGTACACTGAATCAGCTTGTGATGGAGGAAAAACAGCCGGTACTCATTCGATAAAGGCATACCGCTTTTAGGATGATTGGCGAGCTGCTCCAGTTGAATAAACTCACGAATCACAATACCGCCATTAAGCTCCGAGCCTTGGCGATAAATGAAGTTTTGAAGAACCGTTTGAACTCTTTGCTGGTCGGAAGCAGCGGGTATATAGCAGGCTTCTTCCCATTCATGCTTTCTAGACTTTACGTAATCCTTAACCATGACCGGCTTGTTTTTGAATATGCTCATTTTCTCAAACAGAACATCGAAACCATTTGAAAGCTCTTTAATTCCGAGCCAAATACTCTGTGGGGTTGCTTTTTTAATGGCTTCATAAGAATAAGGAAAATAGTGCCCATTTCTATATTCCGTAGGAGAATTGATCAAGACGGCATTTTTCTGCTGCAGTGCGTAATATAACTTTTCGTAATCATTCGGCTTTAGCATCCATCCCCTATAGATGAACCTCTCCGGGGTTTCAAATGTTGGGATCTGCTTAACTGCCTTGGATAGTTCCCCATCCAAAACAGACTCCAGTGGAATCAAATAGACATCCATCCCTAGCTTTCGGGCATATTTGTATTCCTGTTCATATTCTTGATCAATAACCTTGCCATTCAATGGGTGAGAACAAAATAGGATCTTCATACGGTGTCCTCCATACAAAAATAAGGCTAACCAAATCGTACCATATCCTGGTGGCTGCTTGGTGGGAGAAAATAATTATACAAGCACAATTGCTTCTTTAATTTCAAACCTATAAGAAACATATTTTTATCAACGACGTTTAAATATACAGAAAGTAACAAATTCAGATGAGGTGAAATATGAAGAAATTAGACGGCCTCTAGCTTCCCATAAGGAGGGGTTAGAGAGCCAAATGAGCAATAGTGTGAAAAAATCACCCGTATGCACAGACCACCATACACCCGGTACCCGCTGGAGCAAACGGCAGGCAAGCAAGGCCGTGCGCCGCTTCACAGGTGTCGTTCAAAACGGCAAATGGTACCGAAAGTTGTTCTGTTCCTGGAATATTTGCGATTACCGCTTTTACAAAACAAAGCAGCAAGCGATACATGAGTGGGAAACATCCCGATGGTTGAGGGACCGATTATTGACTCAGACAGAAGTTATTAAAGATTGGGAAAAGTTCTATAGAAGAAAATAAGCTCAAGCGTCGGTCAGGGAAGCCCGGCGCTTGAGCTTTTTAAATAAAGATCAAGATGATAGCTGAACGATACTTTAACATAAATATGAATGATTAATTTTCCCCAATTCTTCTTCTAAAAAAGAATAATAAGTAGATCGATAATCTGTCTTAATACCACTATCGTCAATTGTTCCTTTCCTTCCCTTGCCTAAATATATCGGCTTACTGCTATCGCAATTATAATTTGATCGAAACTGATCAAAACTAATAGGATCGGTTAACGTAAAATGTTCTACGAGATTACCGCAGTAACCGTATTCCTTATTTTCTTTTACCGGAAAAACATAGTTTTGATACAAGTGTACACTTCGATCATAGCTACTGCTTCTGGACGTAAAATATCGAATCCCATTAAAGTAAGTCGAGTTCCTTACCCATTGTAGCAAAAGCTGAGGGACGATATATTCTGGTTTGAATGGGCGAGCATCATCTCTTACTTGGACAGAACATGCAGCAATTAATGGCCAACAGAGATATAATGCTTTTAAAGCATTGTAACTTTCGACATCACTTTTTTTGTATGAAGCTGCTGTCGCTACTCTAGGGGGATAACCCAAATCGATAAATTTCATTCCACGATCATTTTTAAACGAAGAAATATATAGATGCTGCGTATTACTTACTGTTCTCAACTCCTCCAAGCATGTATAGACAGAACTACCCAAATAGAGACAGGGGAATCCTGGAATACTATACCTTTGTGTAGAAACAAGTGTCCTTTCCTCAAACGGAATATGAAATAAGTCTTTTTTATGTGCAAGCGGAATATTATTTTTTCTTATTCTGTATAACCGTATGTTCGGACTTCTGTTAAATAAACAAAAACTATCGAAATAGCAGCTTAATTGATCAATAGCTGGTTTTAATAAATTGTATGATTCGGATGGGAAGCCGTCATAGTATTTATTGAGTGAACTTTCAATGGCATCGCATACATTATGAACTATATTAACTTCAGCATCCGAAAGAACATATTTTAACTTCAACTGTCGAGAGCTTTCCATAAAACACAGGTTTTTACTTTTAATTAATTCCTTGTAAGATATGTTTCTATAGGTAATAGGCAAATTAAACTCTTCTTTAATTAGTTCTTCTCTAATAGTTTCAAGTTGGTGTTCTACTTTCAAAGTTATCCCCCTTATCTTTTCATAATTATCTATACAACCAGTGTTATCACTGCGCCCATTAAGGCCGCCAGCTATTATTATAGGAAGGAAGGATATACACCTTAACACATAAGGCATATGGATCGGTTGGGGTCTTATCGGCGTTTACGTCAAATCACCAACAGTAAAGCCGCCCCACCTATGCCACCGCGGTGCAGGGAGTATAGGCGTTAGGAGATATACCATACAATTAAGCAGAAGTTGATGAGGATCCACCTCAACTTGTCATTTTCCCGATTCAATTATGGTTTTTGTGATTTCAAAAATTTGTGATTTCCTCCATACATTATATTCACCTAAGATATAGAACCGATATTTGGCACGTGTAGCCGCAACATTCACAATATTGGGCTTCACCCAACGGACAGCACCTTCCGCCCTTGCATCACAGCCTAACAGCAAGATAACCTCCTTCGCTTCCTTTCCCTGAAATTTATGAACCGTTCCACAATATTGCTCCATCCACGTTTCCACTTCATCCTTATAAATACTGAGCTCATTCGCCCCACTGACCATCCCCCGGATGCCCTGGATGACGGTCGTAAATGGCGAGATTACATATAGATCCGGAAGACCATTATAATTGCGGAAGCTTTGGATAATCAGATCAAGTGCAACCTTTCCTTGTTCCGGAACGAAGTGATTCTTATTCCCGTCCTCAAAACCACCCACATCTATCCAACAACTCTGCTTCAAAACAAACCTTCTCTTATCCTCTTCCTTTGCCGCGGCAGTCTGCAGTTTCATTGTTCCGTCATAGGATAGGGTATTTGATATCGTAAACATGGGGTCCGTACATCTGCGGTGGACAATTAATGGGCAACCCACCCACTTCGTTTCATTCATGATTCGATCTGCGATATAAGATCCATAAACGTTGATTCGATCAGCGAAATTCTGCACGGAAAGGGTCTTGTTCAGGTAAGGCAATAGCAGCTTATTGCTCAAGACCTTTTTTATGGCATCGGAATCCGCTGTAACGACTGGTTCTACTTGTTTGGGGTCGCCTACAACAATTACTTTTTTGCTTCTCCACATTGCCCCCAGCGCGACATGTGGCGCAGCTTGTCCTGCCTCATCAATGATCAATAGCCCCATACTTCCCCGCATCCGGTTATAGCGCAAAAAACGTCCGACAGAAGCAAACGTGGTTGAAAGAATCGGGGTCAGCAGGAAAAGGGTATTCAATAAATGCGGAAAAGAATCATTCCGATCGTCCAGGCTGAACTGCACCAATTCGTTTTGACAGTTTTCCCGGTACTTCCACATCATGGACAGGTTGATAAAATTAAATCTGCACGATTTGGAGGAGAGGATGAACTCCTTATGGACCTGCAAAGCATGATAAAGGAGCTTTTCGCGTTCCCGGTTATACTCTTCTGTTATCCAGGGATTGCTTAGTTGAGCCCGGGTATTCTTTTCAAGCTCACTGCTTCCGAAATCCTCCCAGAACTTATCATCTAATACAGTCATATTCCGCCCTAGAGCTGAAAGTTCGGCTTGCAACTCTAGGCGGTTCTTCTCCATCTGACACCGGATATCCCCCATCTGTTTGTTTAATTCCTGGATCCGGCGTTCACTTTCTCGTATTTCATGTTTCTCTTCTTCGATTTGTACAAATAGCCGTTTCAGTATATCCTCATAATCAGCTAGAACGGCCTCCTCTTTGCCGTGTTCCTTGTCCATCATCTGTAAGCTTTCCCATATACGCTCTTGTTCCCGCTTAATTTCCTCCCTTTGGCCCTTCAGCTCTTGAATTTGTCTCAGCCTTTCCGTCTTTATCAGCCAGCCAAACAAGATTTCGATCAGCTTTCTTTCATCTTCCCTCTCGATCAAATGCTTCTGAATCATTTCAATCTGTTCTTGGAGCACAGAGCTCTGGTGATTCGTATCTTGAATGTGTTTCTGCTGTTCGGCCAGTTTCTGTTGTGTTGCTGTTGTTTTCTTTCTGGTTGCAGACTCTTCTGCAGCAAGGCTGTCTGCTCTCAAATGACATTGTTGAAGCTCTTTCCTAAGTTTTTTTATTTGAACTTGGTATTCTTGGAGAAGCTTCTCATGCTCCTGCTTCTTCTCTCGATAAACGTCGGATAGTCGGCTGTTATCAGCCAGCTCTTGCTTTAGCTTCGAAACTTTATTCCATTGAGTCTTAAACTCCTCTTTCGCTTGGGCGAATACCTTGTGACGTTCTTTAATCCAATCGTTCTTCGAGAGAAACTGTTCAATGAGGTCCCTCAATACATTATAATAATACTTATTTATGTTGGAGGCTTTGCCCATTGGTGCTGAGATCAGCCCCCATGCATTAAGTGATTCGGTATCCTCCGACTCTTCACTTGAAACCATCAATTTATGAGCCAGCCACGAAAAGTAAACCTCCCCTTTTTCCGCAGCCTTATAACGACCCTTTCCCTCTTCGGCGGGTCTGAATACCTTATATGTTTCTTTCTTCCCGTTCCTGGAACAATCGAATAATGCTATCACCTCGGTTAAGCCCTTCGCAACATCTATTGAATCTTTAGCATTGGGCTGAAGATTCTCAAGCAATCCCAGGCCGCTCGGCAGCTCTTTTGTTATATTTTCGACTGCGGCGTTGTTGCAAGAAGCTACGAGCATATTAAAGTCAGTCAGCCGTTCATTCTTAAGCACATAATATTTATTGCAATATTGATCATAGCCGTTATTGGCAAAGGTCCCATGTTTGAAATGCCTTGCCTCAAATGCATCGTCAGCATGCTTATAATCACACAGCAGTCTAGCACGTTCGACAATGTTTGAAGCGATGATCTCTTTAAGCAGCGTTGTCTTCCCCGTACCCGGAGGGCCATTTACCGAAAAAATCCGTCTGACCTCGCCGGTCTCGCTAATCCCCATATTGATCGCGAGCTGCTGCATCAAGACAGGGTTATACCGGGAGGGCCATTTCCCGGAGGGCGCCTTGTCTGCGTAGAGCCATTTTTCAATATGGGTTCTGTCGTTTCGTATATCAACGCGTTTTTCAACCCCGACTTCTTTCCCCTGCCCATATTGCTCCAAATAGGCACCGACAATATAATCGATAAGGTCCGCGTACATGACCGTCTCCTTCCCAGCAGCACGCAACGACTCTTTCACCATGTGCAGATCCTCGGAATAAAACCCCTTTACAAGCTCGCTTACATCCTCTGCCTTCTCTTCTTCCTTCATAAAGGTCTCGGCATTGTTATACCGTGTGTAAATTAGATTCCCTTTCAATACCGGCTCCTCTGCGGATTGGCAGATGGGCCTAACATACTTTTCAAATACCTCAAGGTACAACTCCTCAATATTCTCTGACTTCAAGGGCTCTGTCTTGCTGAATTTTTCCTCGAAGCCCCTGATCTCTTCCTCATAATGTTTGCTTGACAAACGCTCCCCTGCATTATTGCCGATACTGAGAATTTGTCGGATCCCCCAGACCAAAGGTGATAACCTAAAGCTGTGTTCGATATAGATGCCTTCTTGGTTTACTTTGAGACCAATAAGGCAAATTTCGCTCGTATCCTTCTCAGGTATATCATCTTGAAGTTGTAACCCCCTGTATAATGCCTCTATCAAAAACTCCCTTTCCATTCTCCCTACGCACAGATGGATCATACTGCTACTTACAGGGTGGCCCGGATACATAAGGGTATCGGCTTCGATTAAATCGGCGATCGGATGTTTTAACGGCAAATTATGAAACAGCTGAAACTTTGTAATTTTCCGCTCTTTTTCCTTGTCCACCCGTTTACCCTGAATACCTTTCTTGGCCAGCTCCACCAGCTTCCTATTTTCTTTTGTGTCTTGTGGAAACGGATCCTGGTCTAACAGCTCCACCGTATGCCAAAAATCCACGATTTGATAAGCCAACTCTCTTTTTTCTTGGAAAGACAAATTCATAAGATTGTAAACCTCCGGTGTTAGTTCTTGTATTATCATAAACCATTTTACCTTTCCCCGCCTCCAGAAAATAACAAAACCGGAGAAACCAGCAACATAACTGGATCATCCGGTTCTTTGAAATGAATGAAAGTTCCCCCTATAATAACTACTGGTCTCACCCTCCGGTTTCGATGACGGGATTACCTCGGACACTCCCCTTAAGTTGCCTGCCTCTTTACTCATCACAAATCCAACCAGCGGTCCACAGGAACCCATTTTAGGGGGGATTCCCAGTAAAGCTATAGACTACCGTTTTTAAGAATCACAATAAAATCTGAAAGTGCCCCCTTTCATGCAGAAACAGCAGCATATTTAGCTTAATCGCCAATCGAATTTGCTAAATGAACCATTTATGTTGTACGTATCGCTGCGAAAAATCCCGGATATAGTCTTGGCCGCATCCCCTAGATTCAGATACTCTGTTCATTGTTGTAGACCCGAGTCGATTTACCGCTCCTGTGACACCTCAAACAGCAGATTGGCCGCAATCTCTTTATAGGCCTCATGCTTAGGAGCTATCTCAATTAATGCCACCGCTAGCATTCGCATCCCAAATTGATATTCTCTTAACGAGGTACGAAGCTTTTAGCCCGCATTCGTTTGTTTTAGCATCTTGGGATATTTATGCAGAAACTTGTAACCATACCGAAAGTGATAGATATATAATCGGGATTCCTCTCCTTCATATAAGGCGCCATTTTTACCGCTCCACATCTCGGGCCTGACCACGAATCATATGGTTCTCCATTGAATATAAAGGATAAGTCGTGATTTCAAGATCTTCTTAACTCTTTTTTTCAATTGGTAGTCGTTATGTTAAAGGAGTCTTCATCAATAAAAAGGGGTCCTTTATAAGTTATTCTTTCAAATGATAATATTCCAAAATATTAGATGATAGATCATAATTATTAGTTAGACGAAACAATCTATTTTTTGGTAAAATTTTATGTATCTACATAGGAAGGAGCATTAGTTCCTTGAACGAATTTTCCAAACAGCTTTTAGGGGCACAGTACTTAGGATATAGTATTAATGCAAAGGATCACGAGGGGTTTGATCCTGAAACTGACAAGAAGATCACCGTCACAAGACACTTTCTAGACACCTCACCTACTTCACCTATTGGCTTACGATCTGATATAGCAAAAATCTCGCCTTTCCCACAGAATTTATTCGGGTATATCAGAACTACATCTTGGGATTTTGACGGTGACCGTTCCGATTTACATGACTTAATTTCTTGTATAGTAGCAATTGCATTAAGACATTATAATATTTCCACATCTCTATTAACCGTAACTCATGAAGACCTAGGACTAACAAAAATGCCTGCTGAAATCTATGCTAAATTGTTATCATTTGAGAGGCATGGGCTATCTTACTTTGAAGAAGAGGACACCCCTTCTGATGCAATTCAACAAGTCTTCCTTGGTACTTATTTCGCTGCTTTTTTAATGGACAACGTTTTTTCATATGCCTCTACTAACTATCCAGTTTGGCAAGAATATGAGGAACATGCCCACAAGATAGCTAAATTCCTTGATAAGAGACAGATTTCCGGAAAACAGAACTTCATGTGCAGAAAAGACCCAAATTGGTTTTGGTTCAGAAGCTTCAAGTCAGAACTAAGTATCTTTTCATTTGAGGAATCCACCCTTACTAAATTTAAATCATCGTTTTCTAAAGAGCTACCTTCAGTGCGTTTCCAAGGGGTTACCAAAGAAATTGTCAAATCAGACAACTTAGGGCATGCTATATGTTCTAAAAAACTTAATCTAGGATACTCGACGTTGGAATTTTTAAAAGATGATGATTATAAAAATCCACAAATTGTTCCAATTGAAAACCAATTTTTTTTGATAGGTAAGACTCATATTATTGCAATTGACGATGAATGTGGAGAAGACGGTTATAGAAAAGAATTACAACAGATCAAGATGAGAAATGATGCGGAAAGAAAATTTCTTTTTCCTGATTCTAATTATGTTTGGACTGTGCCTACCAATCCTGACCGTTTTGAGAAATTATGCAAAGAACTCTTGGATCATGAACCTAATGTAACACGAATCAAACGGGTTAGTAGCATTAATGAAGGGGATGGTGGAAGAGATCTAGAAGCAGAATGGCTATTTTTAAATCCATCTCCCAGTAGCTCAGACGTTTCACCATATGTATTAAAAAATATACTGATCCAATGTAAAGCATACAAAAATAGTGTAGGTAAGGATAAGGTACAAGATGTAAGGGATACTATTGATATGCATAACGCGGATGGTTACCATTTGATTGTTTCAAGCCAGCTCACGACCCAACTGTTTGATTATTTAAGCTCACTTAGAAAAAAAGGAATGCAAATCGATTGGTGGACAAGAGATGACTTAGAAGTTAGACTAAGAAAGAATCCAGATGTTGCAGACCGTTACTTGGATATTGTTAGACCTATATGACCCTATTCCAATAGGTTAAAAAATCGATGAAATGTAAGGAGAAAGAGAGCAGCCATAACCCGCTGCTCTCTTTTGTGAAGTGATTCCGCTGGCGATTACGCTAGCAAAATACTACTATGCGGTATGGATCGAATAGTATGAAAATGAGGCGTGAAATGGGTTATACTGCAAAGTAGAGTTAAGTCTTTGTAGCTACTCTATGATATCTATTATTTCACGAATTATTGGTTTTTCATCTAATTTATTCTTTAGTACTTCTAAAAAAATCGAATCCATTGGTTTAACTCTATTTTCTTCAAAGATAGCGAAATAAGTATTCAAATAATCTTTATCAATTTTCAATTCATCAGATTTAATCCAGACCAGACCATTCTTGTTGTTTTTCTCTAATGCATTTTTGATGATATTTTTATTCACTCAACTTTCGCAGCTCCCAATTAGGTTGAAGTCCAAGCGGCTGTAAGGGTGGATACGATTTTTTTCTTCTA
>NZ_JCAMRT010000050.1:0-13656 GCF_059821225.1 Paenibacillus sp. sg306046 | reverse complement strand
TTCCAAGCAAGAAATATCCAATTCTGACGCGGATTCTCTGGCTTCTTAAGCGTTAGAACTTATGACTGTCCAGATTCTATGAACTACATGTATAAAGTTCTTAATACTTCAGAAATACCTGATGATATTACTATTGCTATTGAGTACAAGGTTCCTGCCTCCGCAAGAAGAATAGATTTTATCCTCACCGGATTAGATGAGAAAAATCATTACTCTGTTGTTATTATCGAGTTAAAACAATGGGATTATTTAAGGTTAGTTGAGGCAGGAGATGGAATTGTTCAAACAATCATGAAGAAGGGGCTGGTTAGTCATCCCCATCCCTCGTATCAAGCATGGTCCTATGCCAGATTAATAAAAGATTATAATGAAGCTGTACAAAAGGAGCCTATTTCTCTTTATCCCTGTGCATATTTGCATAATTATATCCTGTCTAAGGATGATCCTCTTGTTCATGACAGTTACCAAACTTATATAAAGGAAGCACCCATTTTTACTAAAGGAGATGCGTTAAAGCTTAGAGGATTCATTTCCCTCTATATAAAAAAAACAGATCGCAAAAGATCACTTTATTTAATTGAACATGGAAAAATTAGGCCCTCTAAATCCCTACAGGATGCTTTGTTAAAAATGCTCATGGGGAATGAAGAATTTATTATGATTGATGAGCAAAAGGTTATTTATGAAACAGCGCTTAGAATGGCACTTAAAGCTCAAACAAGTAGTAAGAAACAAGTACTTATAATAAATGGTGGCCCAGGTACAGGGAAGTCCGTGCTTGGCATTAATTTACTCGTCAAACTAACTGCTAAGGAATTGGTATGCCAATATGTGACCAAGAACAGCGCACCAAGAGAGGTTTATGTCAAACGCCTTCAACAAAATTATAAAAAAACAGTTATTCATAACTTATTCAAAAGTTCCGGTGTATTTTATGAATCTTTGTATAATGAATTTGATGTATTAATTGTTGATGAAGCCCACCGATTGAATGAGAAGTCGGGATTGTTTAAAAATAAAGGTGATAACCAAATGAGGGAGCTTATTCACGCCTCTAAATTTAGTATTTTTTTTATTGACGAGTTTCAAAAAATTTCCATGCAAGATGTGGGGAGTAAAGAGCAGCTAAAAGCATTTGCTTCTGAGCAGGCTGCCGAAGTAGTGGAAATGCAGTTGGAGTCTCAATTTCGATGTAATGGTTCTGATGGCTACATTGCATGGTTAGAAGATGTGTTAGAATTGCGCAATACTGCTAATTTCGATGGTTTCAATATGGAGTATGATTTTAAAGTTCTTGACGATCCTAATCAGTTGCGGAATGAGATTGTTAGTAAAAATTTAATAAATAATAGGGCCAGAATGTTAGCAGGATACTGCTGGGACTGGAAAAAAGAGGGAAAAAATAATAAAGAGGTATTTGATATTGTTATAGAAGAGCAACAGTTTTTTATGAGCTGGAACTTAAATAACACCACCACCTGGGCAATAGACCCTGAGTCAATTGAGCAAGCGGGGTGTATTCATACTTCGCAAGGACTAGAGTTTGATTATGTTGGAGTTATTATCGGCGAAGACATAAGGTATGAGGATGGAAAAATTATTACTGATCCTTTTAAACGTGCCAAGACTGATAAATCACTCTCTGGTTTTAAGTCATTATATAAACAAAATAAAAAAGAGGCGCTGCAAGTTGCTGATCAAATCATTAAAAATACCTATCGGACACTTATGACTCGAGGCATGAAGGGCTGCTATATATATTGTGTGGACCCTGATTTAAATCAGTATTTTTATACAAGAATTCGTAAGAAAGAAAAAGTACTATTTAACTTAGATGCATATAACTATTCTAAAGTAGCCGAAAGTTCAGGTTTGTTTGCCACAAGAAACAAATATATGGAAAAAGGGGACTAAAGTGAAAGCCGTACGCTTTTTCTATTGAACGCCCATGAACTGGGGAGGTTCCTGAACTGTGACCCTCTTGTTGGTCATTTGTATTTTAATCAAGGTTAAGAAAGAGGAGCCATACGAAAATGGGAAAGTTGAAACGATCTGTATTCATGGAAGAACAGATAACAATGGTGGAATAAAATCCCAATGTATAGAAAGTATCAGTGTAGACCATTACTTACAAGCCTACGTTCAAATTGGAGGCGTTGCCAGCCTACAAGCCAGGGCAAACTATTCGATCTGGTTTTGACCTTGACGTCATTGGGCATCAAAAGCAAAGGACTAGCTATGGATCAGCGAGGCAAGGTTAGCATAGGATGCAAACCGGCCGATAAAAGAAGAATTGAAGCGAGCTTAATAAACTGCTTTAAGTGCAGGTAGACCCACTAACAAAGCTCGAAGCGTTTGAGCGGCAGAAGAAAAGCGCTAACCGTCGAGTGCTTCGAGTTCATCGACCGTACTATTCGTGCGAATGGCCTGAAACGGATCACACGTTATTTATGTGAATTTGTAAATGTAAGCCTAAGCGATTACTATAGTTGGTTTGCAACCGAGGATGAGCGCCAGCTTAGGACAGCAACTGACGAGGAGAGCATCTTCCTTATCAGGCAAGAATTCGAGGCACTGCACGGCAGAGCAGGGGCATTAGTCATCAAAATGCATCTCGAGCGAGTGGTGTGATCATGAATCATAAGAAGACATAAGCAAGGCAGGCTTAGTCATGGTCATACGATAAGCGACCCCACGCTCGAGCTTCCAATTTTGAGCAGACCTTCAAGGGCTTGTTGAGCGACTGACCGGTCGATGTCACGCGGAACGATGCTGATTTCCCGATTTCCACACCATTGAGGAAGGGAGGGTGCGAATTAAGGAATACATAAGCTACTACAACTCAGGACGATACTAGTCGTCACTAAAAAAGATGACCCTCGATGAATTCAGAGGTCATCTACTTGCCAGTCAGACTTAGGCCTCTTTATTATCTTCTACAGTCCGGGTCACAGTTCAATCCTGAGGAAGCCCTTGTCAGTATCGAATTCTTTTCTTAAGATTTATCTAAAATTAGTTTTAGTTTGAGGTTACTCATTACTTGAATATTTCTTTCAATACGTTCTTCGCCATTCTCAGTTCTTGCGGATTTTTGGCTCTCAATATTTTTAGAATCTCCCCTAAATCAGCATCAGACTCCGTCTGCTTCTCCTCATAATCCACATAGGTAAAAAGCTGAGAAATATGTACCTCGAGCGCGGTAGCGATTTTGAATAAGTTTTGTAAAGCAAGATTTTTCTCGCCACGTTCGATCTGACCAATGTAAGAGAAATGAAATCCGCCTTTTTCTCCTAAAGCTTCTTGCGAAAGTCCACGCTCTTTTCTCAAATCTCGTATACGTGCGCCAACCAGCTTTAATACGTCATTTTCCATTTTACTACACCTCTTATTCAAAAAGTGTAGACAAGTTATTCAGGACTATACATAAGTAGAAGAATATTATATATTTAGTTTATGATATTTATTGATATTAATTTCTGGTGTACATAGATTTAAAAATAGCAATAACCAGCCTTATTGAAGTGAGATAGTTTCATAAGTCATTGTTGGAGGTCCGCCATGCTCAAACCAACCTCATCCCACCCGGTCATCACTGTAACCTCAGATATCAATGAAGCTACGCACTGGACGCCTTTACCCGATGATCGTTGGACAGCAGACAGTGGCACTTGGAGCGGGATCACGCCTGACAAGCATTACCGTCTGTTCTACGATAAGTACGATCAAGAGTATGTTATCGTCAATGACCGAGGCAAGCTGTCCATGATTTATTTGGCTCACCATGGCCTGTATCTGATCTATGAGCATTGAGAAGCGGCAATAGGGGACTCAAGGAGTGGGCGATCAGGCAGAGCTCATTAAAGCCCAGATCACCTGAGCAATTTACGGTAGGGGAAGAATGAATATGGAGCATTCCGCAGAGTTACAGTCTTGGATACAAGATCATTGGGATATCACGTTAGTTCAGGTTGATCAGCAGGATGATGTGGTTAGGCTGCGAGCTATGGAGCAAGCGTCGTATGCAGTCATGAAACAAAGCATGAGCAAAGAGGAGCTGGGCCAGTTTATAGCTTGGGAAGAGATTTACTGGAAGCTGCACGTCGTGGAATTGAAACGGATGTACCAGAAGGGGATTTGGGATGGGATGAATCAGCTTAGGACAGGGGATAGCCTTTAGGCTGTCTTAATTGTCCTACATACCGAGGTTCACCTTTTTTATTGCAGTATATTTTTTGAACTGATACCATCTTGGTATGGGGTAATCATACAGACTACCAAACAACCGTATCATTAATCAACTATTATTTTGCGTTTTGCCCAAGATACAGGCGTAAAGTGCTTATTACTCAGGCGAGATTGAAAGGAATAACTTCTCGCCGTCTCCGAGAGTAATTCAAGCACTGAAGCATCTGCCTTCTCTTTGGACACGTTCCTACTTTGTTAGTACAGCAGGGAACGTTTCAAGTGAAACAATCAAGAAGTATGTCGAAGAACAAAGACAATGGAGTGAGTAATTTTGATCCTAAAATGTGATGCTTGCGGCTTTGAGCAGTTCGTCAAAGACCACAAATTCAAGCCATATCAAGAAGAATATAACCAATTTGAGCGTATATATTGCAATACTAATAAATGCTTAGAAGAACATGGACGACAAAGGCCTAAAGGATATACCTGTGTGCTCATGTGGTTTGGTGGCTGGTCTGGAATAAGAATTATGGACGTCGAAACGTACGAAGGTGTGAAGCGTGCAAGGCAGTTACTAGAATACGCTAAGTACGAGAATCTCATTTGACTACAGTGACGATTCAGATTTGCATCTATCCGAGTAACCCGGCTCTACTGATACAAATAGGTTGATGCGTACAGATGGATCGGACTGGATGAGCTGGGAGAGGTAACGTTTGCCCCGGCGGATATTCCATTTGTGGAGCGGCTGACACGTTGATATTTCGCTAGGAGAGTGAAGCTGATGAGCAGCGACAGCAAGGAAAGATTCTCAAACCGGGTAGGGGACTATGTAAAATACCGTCCGAGCTATCCGGCGGAAGTCATCGACTATCTGTACAGCACCGTCGGTATGAAGCCGAGTTCGCGAATTGCTGACGTAGGGGCGGGAACTGGCATTTTCTCCAAGCTGCTGTTGGACCGGGGCAGCGAGGTGCTTGCGGTGGAGCCGAATCAGGCGATGCGGGAGGCGGCAGACCGGGAACTGGGCGGCCGAGCCAATTATCGCTCGGTGGCTGCGGCTGCGGAGGCGACGGGCTTGTCGGAGCAGTCGGTTGATTTTATCGTATGCGCGCAGTCGTTTCATTGGTTCGACCGGCCGGCGGCACAAGCTGAATTTCGGCGTATTCTCAAGCCGGGAGGCAAGGCTGTCCTGATCTGGAATACGCGCTTGACCGAGGGAACGCCGTTTCTGGAAGGGTACGAGCAGCTTCTACAGCTGTACAGCACGGATTACAGGCAGATGACGCATAAGAATATAGCTTCGGAGCAGCTGCGACTGTTTTTCCGCGATCACGATCTGCAGGAAGCTGCCTTTACGAACTCGCAGCGGTTTGACCTGGAGGCCTTGATTGGACGGGCGCTTTCCTCCTCCTATGTGCCTGCCGAGGGCCAGCCGCATCACGACCGGTTGAAGGCCGAGCTGAAGCAGCTGTTCGAGCGGACGCAGGCAAATGGCCGGGTCAGCTTCGATTATGAGACGGAGGTTTTCTGGGGGGACGTGTAAGCAAGTGTCGGGTTTCAGCGACAGTTGCCTTAACCCGTCCGATCGGCTACGATAAACGCAGGAGCAGCTTGCAGGCTCTTATTTCGAGAAGAACGTTACGGGAGGTAATTCGATGAGCTTTACTTTGCAGCTGGGCGCGCAAGCGCCGGATTTTCGCCTGAAGGCTACGGACGGTCAGACGTATACGCTGGACAGCTTTGCCGATGCCCGGTTTCTTGTCCTGTTTTTTACCTGCAATCATTGCCCTTACGTTGTCGGTTCCGATGAAGTTACCCGTGCTACGGCGGACAAATTCCGCGAGCATGGCGTCGTATTTGCCGGCATTAATGCCAACAGCGTTCAGACGCATCCTGATGACTCCTACGAAAAAATGGTTGTACGCATGGATCTGCAGCGGTTCCCCTGGGTGTATCTCCATGACGAGACGCAAGATACGGCGCGGGCCTATGGCGCGTTGCGGACGCCGCACTTTTACGTCTTCGACGGGGAACGGAAGCTCGTGTATACCGGTCGTGGCGTCGATTACCCGCGTGATACAAGCAAGATGACGGTTAACGATCTGGATCGCACGTTGTCCCAATTGATAGCCGGCGAGCCGGTCAGCACACCGTTGACGAATCCGATCGGATGCAATGTCAAATGGGATGGTCAGGATGCACATTGGATGCCGGCGGATGCCTGCGACCTGGTCTAAGTATAAGATCAGGGTTATGTAGCCTGAACCAATCCACCAGTGAATGCAGGTCAGATACAAGCAATTTCGATGAGATACCTGACAGGCCGGACAACGCAATGACTTGCGGGGTTACGGCCTGTCAGGCGTGAGGCTGGCTAAGCGGATTAAAAACAAGGACCGCATGCGAAGGAGCAGACTGCTCCATGTTAGGCGATATGCTCTTATTTAAAGGATTCTGACTATATGTTTAGAGATTGCTGAATATTGTTCAAATATTTTTAAATCATGGAATGGAAGCGGGATTAATGCCCTTTGATGGGCATCGTTTATAAACCTTTCGTTATTTTCTGTATTCGAAAAAATTCCAATAGGCCGATTGCTGATCATATTATCGCACCAATAGCATTCATCGCCGGTTATTATATAGTTGTTATGATTTGATTCAAAATAAACGACCGATGAGCCATGGCTATGACCGCCAATAACTTTAAATCTAAATAGGTCGTCGTAAACATATTCATTTTCTACAGTAACAACATGGCATTGCAGCAGTTTCTCTTTAATGGATGGCGAGCCTTGTTTTAGTGCAATTTCATAGTCGATTTTAGACATAATGATTTCAGGTTCATTAAACAAGTCAAGATTTTCAATATGATCAAAGTGACTATGAGTAATAATTACCGTATCAATGAAGCTTAGGCTGCCAATGATGCCCCCTAACTCTTCTTTAACGTCTGTAAATGTAATCCCCCATTGCTTTGCTACCTTCTCATCGCGAAAGCCTGTATCAATAAAAATCGTTTTATTATTATGTTTTGCAATATAATAAGACCATGCAATCTTAACTAGTTCCTCCGGATTATTCGTATCGCGGTATATATTGCTTAAGCGAAACAAAGATTCTCCAACTTTTACAGCGTAGAGCTCCACTCGATTGGCTCAACCCCTTCATTTATGTTGTTATTATTATTCTTCAACTATCGGAATAACCCTTTGAGGAAGCTGCATGAAAGGAATGTGCTGTTATGTGCCCGATGCCTGATATCAAGCTGATTACAGAAAATTTGGCCCACGAGCTGATAACGGGGATCGAACGTGCGTCCGGTATTTATATCATGACATCCTTTGTCACGCGCTCGGGTGTGCAAATTCTTGCTCCGCACCTGAAAGCAGCGGCTGAGCGCGGTGCGGAAATTAAGGACGGGAGCCGAGTCGCGGCTACTGGCAGGAATTTCGTTCGTATACGGGCTTTCTCTATTGGGCCGATGAGCTGGGGCCGGAGGAGAAAGAAACATTTCTGCGGCACGAGTCTTGGCTGAAGGAAGCCGAGGGCACCGTAATGTCGAAAAGCTACAAGATGACGGTGCTGCTGTATATGCTGGAGCGGGGCGCTCACCATTGGCTGGATCCGATAACAGCGGTTGAAGCGGCTCCATTTTTCCACAGCTATTATATGTCCCGGAAGTATCGCAAGCAGATTGATTTTTCCGATGGAGAGAGCAGAGCGCTGTGGGTGTATGACGAAGGCAAGGTTGCGAAGCGGATCGCCAACATGCCGATGACCAAATGGAGCGGCAGCTCGAAGGGACTGGTTACATACGCTGAGGGGGTGTTTGCGCTGATGATCGAGGTGCTGCCTCAGGAACGGGAGCTGCTATATGACTGGACGCGGGACATTTGCCTGTACCGGCTGCATGTGCATTTCGAACGACGGGAAAGCCGGTGACGGCCGGGCAGTCACATCATCCTAGGGAAAGCAGAACCTGCGCCGCTCAGGCGACGCAGGTTCTGCGGAGTGACGTTCGCGCAGGCTTCACACAGATATGAGCATATTCAATTCCGCTGAAGCCCCGTGCTTGTACAGTTTAATACTGGGTGTTGCCGGATTGGCTCGTTTTGCCGGAGGCAAATCCTTTAAACAACGTTGGCACATTGGAATATCTTGTATTGGTGATTTGGGCGGTCGATGAGCTGCTGTCTGTACGCATGATGGAGTCCTTAACTTTCGAAATATCGCTGTTGGTGAGGGTCATCTTAACGGTAAAGTTGCTTCCGCCATTCTGGCGCACGAGCTTGCCGATATCGTTGGCTTTGAAGTTTTTAATATTAATCGTGCCGGCGGCATTAATCTGGAATACTTTGTCGTAAGCCTTGTAAGCGGCACCCCCATCAATGTTGACCGTGCCGGCTGATTTTAGCGTCAGCGCATCCTCGCCTACGTCCTGCCACGTTACATTTTGAATATTGCAGTTGCCGTAGCAATGTACGCCGTCTGCGGCCGGCGCGCCGATAATGACATTTTTCAGTGTAGCGCCTGCCTCCAGACGGAATACCGGCTTCTGCCCCTCGCCTTGGCCGCCATCGCCCAACGTGCTCGCATTTGCTACAAATACTTTGCCTTTGCCATCATAGGTGGTGTTCTTCGGAACAACAATGGTTGCGCTTACAAGTTCAGCTGCGTGAACAGGAGCCGGTTGAATGATGGCAATCGACGTGACCAGAGCGAGCGAGAGAACGGCACCAAACCATTTTTTCATGTAACGAATTCTCCTTTAACTAGTGGAATTTTGGGGAATGACGCAGCAGCAGCTGATCATTCGTTTTACCGATACAAACCGATGTGCACCTCCGTTTGCATCTACGTCAAGACTAACCTAAAAATTCCCATTACAGGAATAATCATTAATTCACATGCTGGATAATCAACTCGAAAAGCCGTTAGAGCCCAGGAATTTGAGGGGGTGCCGCCAAGAAATAATCTAAATAAAACAAATTTGGACAACATGTCGTGGCAGGAAATCTGAGGTAAAGATTATTGGGAGGGAGTGTTTGCTAGTACGCCGTTTGAAATCGAGGCGATCCTCTCCGAGTATTTGGCTTAGCAGCTAGCAGGAGCGGGTGTGCTTTGGAGCGTATGATGTAAAAAAGCGTTGGCGAACATATCGCCAGCGCTTTTCGCCGATGTCCGTCCAGCCAGCGCACGGCTGACGGATGAGCATCTTACACCTTTGTTCAATTTGCAAGGGTCCGAGCGAGATCCGGTTCGTACGGAGGCAGCAAGCTTTGCCTAAGCATCTGGCTAAGCCTGGCATGCTACAACGGACACGACGGTCCGGGCGCCAGCGTTTCGGGAATCAGCGCTTGGGCTGCGGCGTCTTTTTTCATTTTGCGAATACGCAGTGTCAGCCAAACTTGACTGGCAATATAAATCGACGAGTACATCCCGACCGCGAGGCCAAGCGTCATCGCCAGCGAAAACAGGCGGATGGACTCACTGCCCCAGACGAGCAGCGCGACGGAAGCAAACATAACGGCGACGACCGTATGCACGGAGCGGGTTAGTGTCTGATTAACGCTGCGGTTCACGAGTTCGGTGAGCGCAGCTGTGGTTTTGGGCCGCAGGGCCGCAACATTTTCGCGGATGCGATCGAAAATGACGACCGTATCATTAATCGAGTAGCCGATAATGGTCAGCAGCGCTGCGATAAAGGTCAAGTTCACCTCAAGCTGGAGCAGGGAGAAGAAGCTGATGACAAAAAATACATCATGCAGCAGCGCAATGATGGCGGCAAAGGCAAACATCCACTCAAAGCGAATGCTGACATACAGCAGAATGCCGAGACTGGCGATGGCGACCGCAATGATTGCTTTGACCGCCAGCTCCCGGGCGATGCTCGGGTCGACTGTATTTTCCTCCTTGGAGATATCTGGTCCGTAGGCAGCAGCAAAGGCTTGAACGATCCGTTCGCTTTCACCTGTGTTTGGGTCCAAAATTTTATCGAAGCGTAAGGAAACACGATTCTGATCGGCGCCGCCGATTGTAACCGTGGCTGGCTCATAGCCGACGCTGCGGACGATATCTTCAGCCTGCTGCTTGCTTATCGACGGCTTGAGCACGATATCCAGCGTAGTGCCTGCTTTGAAATCTACGCCAAGCTTAAAGCCCTGAACGAGCAGACTGCCGACGCCGAGCAACGTCACGGCGATAGATAAGGTGTAAAACCATTTACGTTTGCTGACAAAATCAAAGGTCCGCTCCGGGGGGGCCGCCGACCGGGCAGGACGAAAGCTCCAGATGCGGTAACGGGAGGCGGCGAACGCTTCCGCGCTTTGAAACCAGCCGGTCCGGATCAGCGTATGCAGCAGCCAGTGGGAGAAATACATATTTGTCAATATGCTTAGTCCAATACTGAGCAGCAAAGTGAGCGCGAAGCCGCGGATCGCGCCTGTCCCGACATAAAATAACACTGCGGCCGCAATGGCCGTCGTGATATTGGAATCCATAATCGTGCGGAAGGAATGCTTGGAGCCCGCTTGAAGCGAGGCGAGCAGGTCCTTGTCTTGCGCCCGTTCTTCTTTAAACCGTTCATACGTGATGATGTTGGCATCGACAGCCATCCCGACGCCAAGCACGAAGGCCGCGATACCCGGAAGGGTTAACGTGGCGTGTATCCAGTTGGTAACCAGCAGCAGCATCCAGGTATAAGTGATCAGCGTGATGCTGGCGACCAGGCCTGCCATCCGGTAAAGAGCCAGCATAAACAGTAAAATAAGCACAGAGCCGCCGACACCCGCAATGACGGTCTGCTCCAGCGAACGTTGGCCGAGCGAGGCGCCCACGGATTGGGTGTATTTTTCCGTCAGCTTGAGCGGCAGCGCTCCGAGATTAATGGTATCAGCCAGCTCGCGGGCTTGCTGCGGTTGGAAGCTTCCTGTAATGGTGGCGATGCCTTCGCTTAAGACGACGCCGATGACCGGAGCAGCCAGCAGGGAATCATCCAGATAAATCGAAATCGGCTTGTTCAGCAGCTTGGTTGATACTTGCTTCAGCTTCTCCTTGTCCTTGACCTCTACCTGAATCATTGGCCGCTGGGCCTGATCATAGACGATTTTGGAAGCCCCTTCCTTGAAGTCACTTCCATACAATTCGATGGCGCCGTCCGGTCCGCGAAAGGTAAGATCGGCGGGTTTTTTCAGCATGTCGCGGACGCTTGCTTCATCCTCTACGCCCGCCAGCCGCAGTCTGATCCGATTATCGCCCTCTGTCCAAACCTCCGGCTCGCTTGTGCCCAGCGCATTGATGCGTTTCTCCAGACTTTTGGCTGTCTGCTGCAAGGATTCTTTGGTCAGCGCTACGTTGGCCTGCAACGGGCTGGCCTCATAGAGCACTTCAAATCCTCCCTTGAGATCAAGACCAAGCCGCGCCTCTCGTATAATGCCGCTTGATGTCAGCAGGATCAGGCTTAACGTCAGGATCACGGTACACAGAAATGCCGTGATTCGTTTATAGTTCAACATGCACATTCACCTCAATTAAGAACAGGGGCTTCCCTGCCGCTTGTCTTGGTACAAGTATAGCATGCGATTCTGGACATTCGCTGGACACTTTACTATTTCTTGATGTCCAGTATTTGTCCAGAATGATCTCGTACAATGGTAGGAGTAAGCAGCTTAGGTAGAGGGGGCAGACCGGAGGAGGGATATCGGCAACTGCAACGTTAGCGTGCTTGGTTCGGAGCTAGGCTGGCTGCCAGCCAGCAGGGAATGAGGTGTGTACCTGTTCGTTATTACGTATTTCCGGATTGCGCATTTCCGGCTGGCGCAGCAGACAGGGCATCGAACAGGCTGTTCCGAGCCGGCTTGCGTTCGGACAGGCTTTGAGCGTCAGGCTGATCAGGGGAAACCTGGCAGCATCGCATCGGTGGACACAATTCGTATGACTATGAATGAGAGGAAGATTTGCTGAATATGAAGAAAATTTCGAAGAAGCGTTTGCTCATGTCGGGTATGAGCGCCATCATGATGTTTAATATGACCGCGCAGGCGGCATCGGCTGCCCAAGTATTTTTTGAGGATATCAAGAATGTTCCGTGGGCACAACGCCACATTACGCAAATGACCTTGCTGGATGTTATCGAGGGGAAAAGCACTTCGGCTTTCAGCCCGCAGGATCAAGTAACGAAGCAGGAAGCCGTCATGATGACCATCCGGCTGATGGGTGAAGAAGCTCAACTGGATACCAGCATGGCGTCGCTGCCGGTTGATTCATGGGCGCAGGCCTACGTTAGTCTCGGATTGCGGCTCGGTCTGATCGACAGCTTCGAGCTGGTGTCGGAGGGCGATAAGATGTGGGGCCAAATTCCTGCCAAGCGGGAATGGATTACCCAACTGGTTGTGCGCGCGATTGAACGTCAGGTTGCGGCCGCCGAGCTGTCGGCTTCGCAGTCGCCGTTTCTGGATGATACCACGATTTCGGCCAATATGCGCGGCTATGTCAATGTAGCGTCCCGTCTGGAAATTGTGCAAGGTACGTCCGGCAATGTGTTTAAGCCGCTTGACCTGGTTACTCGTGCGGAAATGGCTGCTATTTTAACCCGGACGATTCCTTATCTGGTGAAAAAACGGCCCGCTCTGGCGCAAAATGTTGCGTACGGTGTCGTAACGTCTGTGAACGAAAACGGCTTCACGATTTTGGCGGATGGACGCAGTCAAACGTTTGATTGGACGCCGGATACCGTGGTGTACGGGAAAGAGTCGAACGAGCCGTTTGACCGCTCGGCGATCCGTGTCGGCTTGCCGTTGTCGGTTGTTCATGACGGACAGCGTGCTGGAATGGTACAAGTCACCGAGGCTTCGATTATGCCGGATCAGGTGATCAAGCGGCTGGATGATCTGGAAGCATTAAAAGGCGCTTCCGGAGCAACGGGTGCGGCAGGAGCGACCGGAGCTGCAGGGGCGACGGGAGAAGCTGGAGCTACCGGTCCGGCAGGGGCAACAGGCCCGGCGGGAGCGCAAGGTCCTTCCGGCAGCCAGGGAGAGCGCGGCGCGACAGGCGCCGGTCTGGAGGGCGTAGCCGCTTATTCTAGCGCTGCGGCCGCCGGTTATGCCGCCAACCAGGTTGTGACCTATAACGGCAGCCTATATATGGCGAAAAAAGCTGCGCCAGCCGGAACGCCGGACAGCTCGTCCGATTACACGCTGCTGGTTAGCAAAGGGGACAATGGTGTAACCGGGGCGGCAGGCGTCACTGGAGCGCCAGGTGTAACTGGAGCGACGGGGGCGACTGGAGCGACTGGGTTTACTGGCGCGACAGGAGTGACTGGAGCGACGGGGATGACTGGAGCGACGGGGATGACTGGAGCGACGGGGATGACAGGCGCGACGGGGATGACTGGAGCGACGGGGATGACAGGCGCGACGGGGATGACTGGAGCGACGGGGATGACTGGAGCGACGGGGATGACAGGCG